>DATBDB010000257.1:0-11516 GCA_036270155.1 Gaiellaceae bacterium | reverse complement strand
GCCGGCTCCGACGAGCTGCGCACGCGCACCGAGTTGAAGAACATGAACTCGTTCAACTTCGCGGCGAAGGGCATCGAGCGCGAGATCGCGCGCCAGATCCGCATCTACGAGGAAGGCGGCACGGTCGAGCAGGAGACGCTGCACTTCGACCCGACGCAGGAAGACTCGCCGCCGTCGCGCTCGAAGGAAGAGGCGCAGGATTACCGCTACTTCCCGGATCCCGACCTCGTGCCGGTGCATCCGCCCGCGAAGCTCGTCGAGAAGCTCCAGAGCGAGATCGGCGAGCTGCCCGGTGCGCGCATCAAGCGCATCGCCGACACGTTGTCGTTCTACGACGCGGACGTGCTCGTCACGGGTGGCCTCGACAAGCTGTGGTCGGACGTCGTCGGCGCGGGAGCCGACGCCAAGGAAGCCGCGAACGTTCTCTCCAACCAGTTCGTGGCAGCGGGCATCGCGCCGGGCGCGGTGAACGCCGGCGAGCTCGCGAAGCTCGTTGCGGCCCGCTCGGAGATCCCGCGCGCAGCATTCGACGAAGCGCTCGCGAAGGTCGGCGACGCAGGGTTCAGCGCCGCGCCCTACCTCGAGCAGAAGGTCGTCGCCGATGCCGGCGAGCTCGATCCGATCATCGACAAGATCATCGAAGCGAACCCGGGCCAGGCCGAGCAGTTCCGCAGCGGCAAGGACGGCCTGCTCGGCTTCTTCGTCGGCCAGGTGATGAAGGAAACGGGCGGCAAGGCAGACCCGCGCGTCGTGAACGAGCGCGTGCGCGCGAAGCTTGGTGTCTGACACCTCTTCGACGCTTGTACCCGGGCGTGACACGGAAAGGTGTCTGACACCTTTTGGAGCAACGGCCCGATTGCGCACCTAGTCGAAGGTGTCAGACACCAGTGGCGCCGCCTACGGGAGCGAGACGCTGAGCATCGCGAGGCACATCTCGTCCGTGGAGCCTTCGCCCCAGAGGA
Organism: Gaiellaceae bacterium; assembly: GCA_036270155.1. Taxonomy (GTDB): domain Bacteria; phylum Actinomycetota; class Thermoleophilia; order Gaiellales; family Gaiellaceae; genus PALSA-600. The sequence continues at coordinate 10,554 of DATBDB010000257.1, read as the reverse complement.
CGTAGCGCGGCGTCAGCTGCTTGGCGCCGATCACCGGCTGGCCGGCTTTCGAGTTGTCGAAGGTGCAGCGCACCCGGACCGTGTCGCCCGGGCCGATCGTCACCGGCTGCTTCAGGTAGTAGACGTCCTGCCAGTGGAAGACCCACGCGGGGATGTGCAGGAGCGTCTGCTCCTTCGCGGTCCCGGGATTGAGCACGACCGAGATGTCCTGGCCGCGCAGGTGCATGTGGCCCGCGACGCCGTACACCGTCTCCTTCTGCGTGATTGCGCGATCGCACGTCGTCGGGATCGCCGTGCCGACGCCGACGGACTGCGGATAGTCCGCGAGCGTGCGGTTGCACAGCTTCAGCAGCGCCGCCGGTACGAACGCGGCCGAGGCGCCGTACTTGTCGACCTCGTCCTGCAGCGTCTTCTGCCGGCTGCACTGGGGGCCGGAGACGCCGTCGGGGCAGGGCAACTCGACCGGCGCTGCGTAGAGCTGCGTGTCCAGAGACGTCAGCGGCGTCGTCGCGGGTCGTAGCCGGAGCTCTGCCTGCGAGCGGTCCGGGCCGGCCGCCTCGATCAGGTTGTAGTGCACCTGCATCACGATCTTCGACCCCTTGTGCAGGAGCACGCCGGTGCCGGGCGGCAGCGCGTTCGTCGTATGGCCCGGGACCCACGCTGCGATCCACGGCGGCTGGCCGAGACGGGACACCGAGGACGTGCCGGACAGGTCGAACGGCAGTCCTGGGCCGCCGAAGCACGACCAACCCTTGCCGCCGCTCGCCGCGTTCAGCCGGGTCGCGTCGGTTGCCTGCGCGCCGGCGGCCTCGTAGAGGATCACGTGGTGGACGATGCCGGTTCGCTGCGGCTTGATCAGCGCGGCGGTCACGAACGCGTCCTGCGTCAGCTTCGGATCGAGCACAAAGCAGTGGTAGTCGTCGATGGCGCCGCCCGCCGCGTGCGGGGTATACGCCTTCGGCGGCGCGAGCGTCACCGTGCGCCCCGGCCCGGAGAGCCCCGCGCCGAGCGATGGCTTCGAGTGACGGTCGGCGGGGTTACCCGCAGGTGCCCCCGCGGCGGCCCAGTGCGCGAGCGTTGCGAGCTCGTCCGCCGTGAGGCGGCGCTTGTCGCGGCCGACGATCGAGGCCGAATCCGCGCCGGGCATCCACGGCGGCATCAACCCGGCCTTGGTCATGCGGACGATCCCGGCGGCGTGTGCCTTCGCATCGGCAGCGGTTGTCAACGAGAACGGCGCGATCCCGCCGAGGCGGTGGCACGACGCGCATTTCGCGTCCAGGATCGGCGCGACGTCCCGGTTGTACGTCGGCCCCGACGCGGCGGAGCCGAGGACGGCCAGGGCGAGCGCCCCGAAGACTGCGAGCAAGAGGGCGGTTCTCATCGCCCCTCAACATACGCTCGATTCGGCTGAGCGAGTCCCAAATCGTCCCAGGGGATGACGCCACGTCCGGACCGGCGGTCTACCGTGTTTGCATGCCGTGGCGCGTTCAGCGGGCCGACCTGGTCGCGGCGACCGTCCTCGGGGTGCTCGCCTGCAGCATCGGCACTGCCCTGGGCCTCGCAGCCGCCGACGTCCGGGCCAAGAACGGTCCGCAGTCGGGCCCGCTGCGGATGATCCTGCCCGGCGGCAGCAACGAGATCCCGTCGATGCAGCGCGACCGGGTCCGGTTCCGAGGCCCCCGCTAGCCGCTAGTCAACTCAAAGCTCCCGTCCTAGACTCGGGTGGGTGGTTCCGCGCTGGGTGCTCGGCGTCGTGACTGCCGCTGTTGCGGTGGCTGCGGTCGACGTCGCGGTCTTCGTCGTCGCCCGCAACGACACCCAGGTGACCGGCGCCCACACCGGGGCCGACGTCGTCGCAGTGATCGATCCGACGACCAGTCGTGTCGTCGACCGCGTGCCCGTGGGACGGACGCCGACGATCGTCGCAGCGGGCTACGGCGGCGCCTGGGTGTTGAACAAGGGCGAGGGCACGCTGATGCATCTCGACGCGCAGTCCCATCACGTCGTCGGCACATGGCGTCTGGATGTCACGGTCTCCGATCTCGCGATCGGCGCGGGTGGCGTGTGGCTCGCCGGTCGCCCGAGAGGCGACGTCGCGCACCCGCTGGAGTACGCGAAGCTCGAGCGGATCGATCCCGCGACGGGGCACGTCGACCGCGAGTTCGGGACGAGCACGGCCGCGTCGGTGCTCGCCGCGGGCGGTCACGCGCTCTGGTCGACCGGGATGACGCCCGGCGACGAGCGCGGCGCGGCACGTTCGGATCCGGAGACCGGAGCGATGCGGAAGGTGAACATCGTGATCTACGGCGACCTGATCGCCGCCGACGAGCATGCGGCGTACTGGGTCGGAAGCGTCGCGAGCCGCGTCGCGCGCGTCTCGACGCGGACGAGCCGGCTGACGAACTCACTGCCGCTCGCGACCGACGCGAGCCTCGCCGCGGGGCACGTGCCGCCGAACCCGACCGACGTCGCACTGGGCGGCGGCGCGCTCTGGATCAGTGCGGTCGACGGATCGCTGATCCGTGTCGACCCGGGCCTCCGCGGGATCGTCGCTTCGATCCCCGTCTGCGACAACGCGCTCGCCGTTGCCTATGGCGAGGGCGCCGTCTGGGTCGCCTGCGGTAATGCGACCGTCGTGCGCGTCGATCCGAAGACGGACCAGCCGGGCGCCCCGATCCACGTCGGCGCGCTCCCGAGGGGTATCGCCGCGGGCGAGGGCGCCGTCTGGGTCACACTGAACTGATGGAGCTCTTCCGCTGGCGGCGCTGGTGGTCCAGTGCCGGGCTGCCCGCGCTGCGCGTCATGGCCGTCGAGCACTGGGACCCGCAGAACGTCTACGACGACGCGACGCGCGCAGACGCGTACGACCCCTACCTCGAGCGTGTCGGGCGCATGCTGCGCCGCGGAAAGGGACCCGAGGAAATCGCGCACTACCTCGGGCAAGTGCGGACGAAAGCGATGCGGCTCGACGAGAGCGAGACCACGGATGAGCTGTTCGCGGACCGCGTCAGCGCGTGGTACGCGCTCGAGAAGCCGTGACCGACGCGTAGAGCAGGGCAGCCGCGAGCGCAAAGCACGCGGCCGCGGCGGCGACCGCCGTCTGCGTGAGTGCGGAGGCTCCGGCCGCCGCCGCGACGGCAGCGACGACGAGCAGGTTGCCGAGCGGACGCCGCCGCAGCGTCAGCACCGCGACGACGACCACCGCGAGCGCGCCGAGCGTGCTGCCCGCGATCGCGACGACGCGGGGAAGTGTGTCGACGTGGTCCTGCGCGCGTGGGACGCTCGTCCCGGCGAACGTTCCGTGCACCGGCATCGCCGCGGCGATCCCGATCGCGAGCCCGGTGTAGACCAGCCCCAGCGGGCCTGCCCAGCGCTTGCCCGCGAGGCTGAGGGACCCGAGCCCGAGGAGCGGTGCCGAGAGCAGTGCGCCCGCGAGGTAGTAGACGCGGAAGGCGGGCGCATCCCAGCCGTGCGCAGCGCCCCAGGCCATTGCGGCGCAGGCGGCCGTGAAGGAGGCGAGCCCTGCGGCCCAGGCGTAGCGCCGCGCACGGGCGAGCAAGCCGGCGAGCCTCAGTGACACGAGCGCGGCGGCAAATGACAGGAGCACGTCCATAGGCGTAGTGTGCTGACCTCGTGAAGAAGGTGCTGGCAGCTCTCGCGGTCCTCGCCCTCGTCGGGGCCTTTGCTGCGGGAGCAGCGCCGCGTCACGACTATGCGGTCGTCGCGCGCGACATCCTGCCGCCCGGCAACTTCGGTGGCGCGAACTTCACGGCGCACTCGACCGACCAGGGACTGCTCTACGACGCGCTGACGCCGCTCTTCGACAAGGTGACGGCGAAGGACGTGACGACGAACTTCAAGGCCGAGCCGCTCTGGACCGGCAAGGAGAAGGCAGTGCGCACAGAGCTCCCCGGGCGTGGGGTGAAGATCAAGCGCGATGCGTTCGACGTCCCGCACGTGTTCGGGAAGACCGAAGCGGATGTCTTCTACGGCGTCGGCTGGGCCGTCGCGGAGGATCGCGGCCTCCTGCTCGAGCTCGCGCGCTACCCCGGCCGGCTCGCCTGCCTCGACGCGCCGGGCTTCAACGCCTTCGCGGTCGCGCTCTCGGGCAAGCAGTTCAAGCCGAGCCGGCAGGCGGAGGACCGCCTCGCCAAGCAGATCTCGTGGCTGACGGGCGCCGGCGCGAAGGGGAAGGCCGAGCTCGCCGACATCGACGCCTACCTGGCGGGCATCAACGCGCAGCGGAAAGCGGCGAGCCTCCCGCTCCCCCCGTGGACGCGCGTCGACGTGGTCGCGACGACCTGCCTGCTCGGCGCCCGCTTCGGAGCCGGCGGTGGGGACGAGGCTCGACGTTCTGAGTTCTACTCGGCCCTCCAGGCCAAGCTCGGCGCTGCCAAGGGCCTTTCCGTCTTCAACGATCTCCGCCAGCAGAACGTGCCGGCGCCGACCACGCTTGCGAAGTCGTTCCCGTACGGCCCGCAGACCGCGGGCGCACCGGGCGCCGGCAACGCCGTGGTCGACAACGCGAGTGTGCAGGCGCCTTCACCGCTCAGCTCGATGTCGAACGCGGTGCTCATCTCGGCGAAGCGCTCGGCGACCGGCCACCCGTTCATGGTGGCAGGCCCGCAGCTCGGGTACTTCTACCCCGAGTTCTTCTGGGAAGTGGACATGGAGGGCGGCGGGATCTCCGCCCGCGGCGGATCGCTGTCCGGCATCCCGAACATCTTGATCGGGCGCGGCCCGGACTACGGCTGGTCGTTCACGTCCTCGCAGTCGGACAACATCGACACCTTTGCCGAGACGCTGTGCGGCGATGACCATCACTACCTCTACAAGGGAACCTGCACGGCGATGACGCACTTCGACGCCGGAGTGCTCCACGACCCGCAGTCCGGGGACACGCCGGTGACCTTCTGGGAGACGGTGCACGGCCCGGTCACCGGGTACGGGACGGTCGCCGGCAAGCGTGTCGCGCTCGCGCAGCTGCGCTCGACACGCGGGCGTGAGCTGAAGGCGGCGCTCGATGTCTACGACCTCTCGACCGGCCGGCTGAAGTCGGCACAGCAGTTCACGCATGACCTCTCGCGCTTCGAGATGTCGTTCAACGGCTTCTACGTCGACTCGAAGCACATTGCGTACGTGTCCTCCGGGCGCCTTCCGATCCGCGCGGCCGGGGTCGACCCTGGCTTCCCGACGGTCGGCACGGGCGCCTACGACTGGACGGGTTTCCTCGCCCCTGCCGCGCACCCGCAGGCGATCGATCCGCCGAGCGGCCAGCTCGTGAACTGGAACAACAAGCCGGCACCCGGCTTCGCGGCCGCTGACGACAACTTCGCGTACGGGACGATCCACCGGTCGCTGCTCCTCTCCGGCGGCCTGAAGGCTGGGAAGAACACCGTGGTCGACGTGGTGAACACGATGAACAAGGCGGCGACGCAGGATTTGCGCGCGGTCACAGTCTGGCCCGGCATCAACACCAAGCTCGGCTTGACGCCTGCGCCCTCCGCGCGCGCGGAGCAGATGCGCACACTCGTGAACGCCTGGCTGCAGAACGGGGCCTCGCGCCTCGACCGAGGCGGCGACGGCAAGATCGACGATCCCGGCGCCGCGATCCTCGATGCAGCGTGGGGGAAGCTCGCTGACGGCGTGCTCGCGCCGGTGCTCGGGACGCTCACGGACCAGCTCGCGGCGCTGATGAGCAGGGACGACGCACCGAACGCGCAGGGGTCGGCGTACATCGACGGCTGGTACGGCTACGTCAACAAGGACCTGCTTGGGCAGTTCGCCAACCACTACTGCGGCGCCGGCGATGCGATGGCGTGCTCGAAGGGCCTCTGGGCCGCCCTCGATGCGGCGGGCAACCAGCTCGCGGCCGCCCAGGGAGCGGATCCGGCCGCGTGGCGATCCGATGCGACGGCCGAGCGGATCCACTTCGCGCCGGGCATCCTGACGGCGACGATGCGCTGGACGAACCGGCCGACGTACCAGCAGATCCTCTCGTTCGACGGCCACCGCTAGAGGCTTGCCGGAAGCGTCTCACTTCAACTTGTGAAGTAATGCGTCCGCCGAAGTCGCTATGGTTCCCGACTTGGAGAAGCGCTACCTCTTCACGCCCGGCCCGACACCCGTTCCGCCCGAGGTGCTGGCTGCGTCTGCGGAACCGATGGTCCACCACCGTGGTGCGGACTTCCGCGACATCTACGCGAGGACGCTGACCCGCCTCAAGGACGTCTACCGCACCGAGTCCGACGTGCTGCTCTTCACGGCGTCGGGGACGGGGGCGATGGAGTCCGCGGTCGCGAACCTGACCGAGGCGGGCGAGCGGGTCGCGGTCGTCAGCCATGGATCCTTCGGCGAGCGCTGGGTCTCGATCTGCGAGCGCTACGGCCTCGACGTGCACGCGATCCGCTACGAGTGGGGCGAGTCGCCCGATCCCGACGAGGTCGGGGCCGCCGTGCGCGAGTCGGGCGCGGGGATCGTCTTCTGCCAGCAGTCCGACACGTCGACCGGTGTCGTCTCCGACGTACGCGGGATCCGCGAGGCGGTCGGGGACGTGACGCTCGTCGTCGACGCGATCTCGTCCCTTGGCGCCGTGCCGCTCGAGACCGACGCTTGGGGGATCGACGTCGTCATCTCCGGTTCGCAGAAGGCGCTGATGAGCCCGCCCGGGCTTGCGATGGCATCGGTGCCCGAGCGCGTGCTCGCGCAGGCGAAGCCGCCGCGCACCTTTTACTTCGATTGGCGCGCGAACAAGAAGGCGCAGGACGCGATGGATGCCGCCTTCACGCCGGCCGTCTCGCTTATCCGCAGCCTCGATGTCGCACTCGGGCTGATCCTCGACGACGGCCTCGAGGCCGCGTTCGAGCGCCACGTGCGCCTCGGCCGCGCCGCGCGTGCCGGTGTCAAGGCGATGGGGCTCGAGCTGTTCTCGCCCGACGACGATGGCGCCGCAGTCGTGACGGCGATTCGCGCGCCCGAGGGCATCGACTCGGACAAGCTGCTGGCCCACCTCCGTGACAAGCACGGCGTGACGCTCGCGCCGGGGCAGGCGCATTTGAAAGGCAAGATCTTCCGGATCGGCCACATCGGCTGGTTCGACGTCTTCGACATCGCGAGCGCGCTCGCGGCAGTCGAGCTGTCGCTGACGGAGCTCGGCGCGGAGATCGAGCGCGGCGTCGCCGTTGCGCGTGCGTTCGAGGCGTTCGAGTCTCCCGTCACCGCATAATGAAAATCCTGGTCCGCGAGACGATCGCCGATGCGGGGATCGAGCTCCTGCGTGCGAAGTTCGACGTCGTCATCGACACCGACTCGCCGCTCGAGGAGATCGTCGGAGACTACGACGCGCTGATCGTCCGCTCGGCGACGAAGGTGACCGCCGACATCGTCGAGCGCGCCACCAATCTGAAGGTGATCGGTCGCGCCGGGGTGGGCGTCGACAACGTCGACGTCGACGCCGCGACCAGGCGCGGGATCGTGGTGGCGAATGCGCCGGAGTCGAACGTCGTCTCGGCCGCCGAGCATGCTGTCGGGCTGTTGCTCGCACTGGCGCGCAACATTCCCCAGGCGCACGCCGCACTCGTCGAGGGGCGCTGGGAGCGCTCGAAGTGGGGTGGGATCGAGCTCGCAGAGAAGGTTCTGGGCGTCCTCGGCTTCGGCCGGATCGGCCGTCAGGTCGCGCGGCGCGCACTCGGTTTGCAGATGAAGGTCGTTGCCTACGACCCGTTCGTCTCAGCCGAGCGTTTCCGCGAGCTCGGCGTCGAGAGCGCGAACTTCGATGGGGTGCTGGAGCGCGCCGAGTTCCTGACGCTGCACCTCCCGCTGACCGACGAGACGCGTCATTCCATCGACGCGGATGCGATCGGGCGCATGCGCGACGGCGCGCGGCTGATCAACGCCGCGCGTGGCGAGCTGGTCGACGAAGCCGCGCTGGTCGCTGCGCTCGAGTCGGGGAAGCTCGGCGGCGCCGCGGTCGACGTGTTCTCCAAGGAGCCCTACGACGGGCCGTTGCTGGGCGCGCCGAACATCGTCGTCACGCCGCACCTTGCCGCCTCGACGGAGGAGGCGCAGGACCGGGCCGGCGTGATCGTCGCGGAGCAGGTCGCCGCGGCGCTCGACGGCGGGCTCGTCACGAATGCCGTCAACATCCCGACGGTCGGAGCGGATGACCTGGAAGCGCTCGGGCCGTTCATCCCGCTGGCCGCCAAGCTCGGACGCCTCGCGATGGAGCTCGCGGGCGGCGACGTCCGGCGGATCGCGATCGAGGTCTACGGCGCGCTCGCGGAGAGCGACACGCGCCTGCTCACCGTCGCCGCCTTGAACGGCGCATTCCAGGGGCACACCGACCAGCCCGTGAACTACGTCAACGCTCCCATCATTGCGGCCGATCGTGGCATCGAGGTGATCGAGGAGAAGCGCCGCTCGTCCCGCGACTTCACGAATCTCGTGGGCGTCTCCGCCGACGGTGTGCGCGTGGCGGGCACCACGATCGGCACCGACGATCGCCACTGGCTCGTCTCGGCGCTCGGCTTCGAGCTCGACATGGAGCTCGCGCCGCGGATGGCGCTGTTGCTCTACGACGACGTCCCAGGCGTGATCGGCCGCATCGGCAACCTCTTCGGGGCCGCCGGCGTGAACATCGCGAACATGACCGTCTCGCGTAACCGCGAGGGCGGCAAGGCGCTGATGGCGCTGTCGATCGACTCGCCCGCCCCGCCGGAGCTGATGGAACAGCTCCGGGAGGGCATGGACGAGGCCTACGTCATCCAGAGCTAGATGGGTTCCGGGGCGGTGCGCGGGTTGAGCCGCCGCGCGATTCGCGCCATCAGCGGTGTGACCTTCTCGATCACGTCGAACCCTTCCGTGCGCTCGACGACGCGCTCGACCTCGGGCACGTGGTGGCCGGGCGCGATCAGGAAGTGCGTCGGCTCGGAGCGCACTTCCTCGTAGGTCTCGAGCTCGGCGCTGACGCGATGCGCGCACTGCGGATCCGCGCACTCGCAGATGAATTCGGCGTCCCCCGCTTCGAACCGTTCGGCGGTCTCGGCGATCGCCTCGTTGACTTCTCGGAATGCGGATTCCGTCCGCGCCATACGTGCCTGATCCATGTTCGTTCTCCCTGACGAGTGAAATTGTCAGACGAACAACGCGGGAAGGGCACAATCGGTCACGCAGTGACCGATTGGCCCGAGCCCGTGGAGCGTGTGTCCGCCTTTCTGCGCGCAGCAGCCGTCGATGCGCGGATCGAGGAGTTCTCCGAGGGCACGCCCACGGCCCGCGACGCCGCCCGCGCCGTCGGGTGCGAACTGGGCCAGATCGTGAAGTCGCTCGTCCTCGTCTGTGACGGTGCGTACGTTCTCGCACTCGTGCCGGGCGACCGCAGGGCGGACGAGGACGCCGTGCGGGCCGTGGTCGGGGCCGCGGAGGTGCGGGTCGCGAAGCCGGCCGAGGTCGTGCACGCCACCGGCTTCGAGCCCGGCGCAGTCGCGCCGTTTCCGCAGCGTGCGGTCACGCAGACCCTGATGGACACATCATTCTTCGTTCACGAAGAGGTCTGGGTCGGCGCGGGGTCGAGCTCGCACATGGCGGCGCTGCGCCCCGCGGAGCTCCTGAAGCTGTCGGGTGCGAAGTCCGTCGAATTGGGGGACGCGGCGCGCGGGTAGAATTCGCGCGAAATACCCAAAAGGAGCGCGTTGTGCAGGAGACCGAAAAGATCTGGATGAACGGAGAGCTCGTCGACTGGGCCGATGCGAAGGTCCACGTCGGCGTGCACGGCCTGCACTACGGCTCGGGTGTTTTCGAGGGGATCCGCTGCTACGACACGCCGAAGGGGCCGGCCGTCTTCCGGCTCGGCGAGCACATGCAGCGCCTGCACAACTCGGCGCGCCTGCTCCACATGCAGATCCCATACTCGGTCGACGAGCTGAAGGACGCGACGAACGAGCTGCTCGGTGCGAACGGCCTCGACGAGTGTTACATCCGCCCGATCGCTTTTTACGGCTACGGCCAGCTGGGCGTCGCGGCGCGGGGGAACCCGGTCGAGACCGTGCTGATGAGCTGGCCCTGGGGCTCGTACCTCGGCGAGGAGGGCCTGAGCAAAGGCATCCGCGCGAAGATCTCGTCCTGGCAGCGGATCCCGCCGAACGTCGTCCCGCACGTCTCGAAGGCGACCGGCGTCTATCTCAACTCGCTGCTCGCGGTCACCGAGGCAAACAACGCGGGCTACGACGAGGCGATCCTGCTGACGCCCGAAGGGACCGTCGCCGACGGCTCCGGCGAGAACATCTTCGTCGTGAAGAACGGCGTCATCTACACGCCCGACCTTGCCTCGGGGATCCTGCCGGGCATCACGCGCGACACGGTCACGCAGATCGCGCAGGACCTCGGCTACACGGTGCTCGAGAAGGCGCTCATCCGCTCCGACCTCTACCTGGCCGACGAGGTGTTCATGACGGGCACCGCCGCCGAGGTGACGCCGCTCCGCTCGGTGGATGACCACGAGATCGGCGTGGGAGAGATCACGCTGGCGATTCAGAAGGCGTACCTCGACACCGTGCG
>DATBDB010000256.1:0-2812 GCA_036270155.1 Gaiellaceae bacterium | reverse complement strand
CGCAAGAACCACCCATCTACCCAAGAACGGTCCTCAGGAGGAGGATCACGACGACGACCGCGACAGCTCCTGCGGTGAGGGCGAGCAGCGATGCGAGGAGGCGGAGGTTTGCGTTCATCCTGTTGCGTGGTCGACGATCAGCACGTCGAAGGGTTGCTGGCCGCGTGGCGTGATGGTGAACGACAGTCCCCAGTGCCCCACCATCACGAGCGCGGGCGCGGCATGCGTGTAGACGCCGGGGGCAGTTTCGCTGAGACGGTACTCCTGCGCGCCCATCTCCATGTCGAGCATCGTGACGCGGATCAGGATGTCGCCCTGCACGGGCTTGCCGCCGCGGGTGAGCCGCACGGAAAACTCGTTGGGCACGGCAGCGCGGTTCGGTGAGACGCTGAGCTCGACCCGGTAGCCGTTCTTTTGCGTGACCGAGGTCACGCGTCCAGGCCCGACGCGCGCGCTTGCATTCCCGATCGACGCCAGTGCTTTCGACGGCGGAGGCAAGGAGGAGAGGATTGCCGCAACGAGGACCGCGGCGGCGACGAGCACGACCTCGCCGGCGACGAGCCGGCGCAGCAGGCGTGCGGCGCCGAGCGCGACGGTTCCGTCCGCTCGGAGGCCCGGTTTCGTCCGCAGGAGATTGAAGGAGGCGAGGACGACCGCTGCAAGGAGGAGGCCGACCTTGATCAGGATCGACTGCCCGTACGAGGTCTGCCAGAGCGTGGCCAGCGTCGGCAGGTGGAGGTACGACGCGACGGTGCCGGATGCGATCAGCACGAGGACGGAGCCGAGGGCGACGTTGGAGAAGCGAGGGACGACGACGACGAGGCCGGCGACGCGCGTTGCGGCGGGGAGGCTCCGCCAGAGCACGAGCAGCCCTGCCAGCCCGCCGACCCACAGCGAGCCGGAGGCGAGATGCAGCCAGTCGAGCGTGAGCGCGAGCCCTCTCGGAGCGGTCTGGGACGGATGACCCGAGGCGCCGGGCACGAACAGCGTCGCGGCGGCGGCGGCAGCCGCGCCGGCAAACGCGAGCAACTCGGCCAGCGAGCGCTGCGCCCGCTCCGGCCGGTCGACCCAGATCGCGACAGCGCCGGCCGCGACGAAGAGCGCGAAGCACAGCTCGAGGTCGAGGTAGCCGCGGCCGAACGCCGAGGCGTGCACGAGCGGCAGCAGCGCGCTTACCGAGAATGCCGACCGGAGTGCGAAGTCCGCTGTGGCCAGCAAGAGGTAGATCGGAATTGCGAGCAGGCCGACAACCGACAGCCCGAGGAACGCGATCGAGACGGGGCGCAGACTCGTCCCGCCGACGCGTCTGATCACCGGCCGAGCGATCGCGAGCCGCAACGCGAGCAGTCCGATCGCGCCCATCATGGAGAGAAAGACGATCCACCGCGCGACGATCAGCGCCGGGGTTGCGGCGGTTTCCGACGTGGAGGGGACCACGAATTGCGGAGCAGGCCCCGCGTTCGGGCCGACCGCGAACGTGAACGCGCCACGCACCGGGTGGCCGTCAACAGAGATCGCCCGCCAATAGACGAGGTACCACCCTTCGCCGACATGCTTGAGCGGGACGATCAGCGTGTCGGCGTCCGTCGGTGAGCGGCGCGGAGGGCCGGCCGTCTGCTGACGGCCGGCCGCGTCCGTCACCGACACGATCGCGAAGCGGGGCTCAACGGCTTCGCTGTAGGTCAGCGCGACCTGGCGCGGTGCCACGTTCACGGTGCCGCTTGCCTCCGGCACTGTGCGCAGGAGCGCGGCGTGCGCAAACGCCGAGCCCGGCAGCGTCAGCGCCGCGAGTGCGAGCGCCGCGATGAGCCCCGCGCGCCTCACGCGAGGACGCGCCTCCCGCCTGCCACGAGCCCGAGAATCCCGAGCGCGGCGCCAACCGCGCCGACGACCAGGGCGATCAGGGCGAGGGTTGAGCTACCGCCTCCGCCGAGCGACGACTTCGCCTCGACCGTCGGGGCCGGCGTGTCGGAGGACTCCGGCCCCGACCAGTCGACGACCGAGCCGTCGGCGTAGGTCTGACGAACCCCGAACGTGTACGTCTTGCTCGACGACGGTGACGCGAGGAACGAGAACGCCGAGTCCTCGCCCGTTGGCACCTTGCCGCCGCTCCACGTCACCTTCTGGATCACAGCCGAGTCGCCGGAGCCGGTCTGCTGCACGGTGCGCTTCCAGCCGGGTGCGGGAACGAACGAGTCGATGCCGAATCCCGCAGGCACCGTGAGCTCGACCTGCGTCGTGTCGCTCGACTTCTCGGTCGGAACAGCCAGCGTGTAGACCTGGCTCACCTTCGAGAGCACGACCGGCGGACTGACGTGTGCGTGCGCCGATGCGGCTCCGGCGGTGACCAGCGCGGCGAGAGCCGTAAGTGCGCTGACAACGAACGATTTCTTCATGGTGATGGTCTCCTGGTCATGGCCGCACCTCGAGGGTGAATGGCGCTGTGAGGACGTGACCCGCGACGCGGCACTGGATGAACAGCCGCCACTCGCCGGGCACGGGAACGAGCACGCCCACGTCGAGCTTGCCGGGTGTCGACGAGCTGCCGGTGACCTTGGTCGCACCGAGCGTGCTCGTGCACCCGGCTGCGCCGGGTGCGCAGACGTGCGTATGGAAGTAGTCCAGCGACCCGCGGCGGAAGAAGATCGCGTGTGCGAGCGCGCCGTACCACGGCGTGAAGTGCACGGGCTTCCCCTCCGGATCGGTGACATGAATGGTCAAGAAGCCGGCCTGGATCGCGTGCAGCGACGGCCGGCCGTCGATCGTGAAGCGGTACCCATCGGTAACGACCGAGGGCGAGAACGGCGGGAGA
>DATBDB010000255.1:0-22970 GCA_036270155.1 Gaiellaceae bacterium | reverse complement strand
GTGGGCGGCGTCGAGGACACCGAGACCGCACTGGCCGGCGACCTGGAACTCGACGACCGAGCCCTGGGCGATCTGGTTGAGCGCCTTCTCCTTGCACTTCGCCTGTGCCTGGAAGTCATGGGAGTAGTCGTTCAGCGTCTTCAGGCCCGGATCGGCCTTCTTCGCGCCGAACTGGTAGCCCGCGATGTAGCGATCGACCGGCGGGATCTTGAGACCGCCGACGGAGCCGACCGCTGCGCCACTCTGGGACTTCGCCCAGAGGCCGGCCGCGTAACCGACGAGGTAACCCGCCTCCTGCTCCTTGAACAGCAGACCCTCAACGTTCTTCGGCTTGTGCTTCATGGACGTCACGTCCACGTCGACGATCGCGAACTTGCTGTTCGGATACGACGACGCGATTGCGTCCATTGCGTCAGTCATCAAGAAGCCGACGCCGATCGTTATCCCGGCGCCGGACTGCACACACGCCTTGAGGTTCGGGATGTAGTCGGCGGGCGACTTCGACTGAATGACGCGACCCTTGACACCGCTCTTCTCAGCAGTCTGGAGACCGACGAACGCAAGGTGGTTGAACGACTTGTCGTTCAGACCGCCGATGTCGGTGACGAGACATGCGCTGAAGGCGGCCTTGTGTGCTGCGGACGCCGAGCTGCCGCGCATGGCGGCGAACACGGACGCCAGAAGCACCGTCGCGACAGCAAGTGCCGCGAGCGTGAGCCAACGCTTCCTCACTTGATGAATCCTCCTGTTTGTCTGACCGGGGGCATTAGGGCGCAACCCTAACGCCTATCTCAGACGCTAGATAGTGCCGTGGGTTAGTCCACGGCCGGCGCGTGCACGACGCGCTCGAGGTCGTGCTCGGTGACGAGCACCTTCCGGGGCTTCGAGCCCTCGTAGGGCGAGATGATCCCGCGCCGCTCCAGCATGTCGATCAGGCGGCCGGCGCGGGTGTAGCCGACCCGCAAACGACGCTGCAGGAGGGAAACACTGGCGGTCTGTGCGGTCACAACAACTTCGATCGCCTTGTCGAGCAGCGCATCCTCGTCCGGATCGAACTCGCCCTCATCGCTGTCGACGTCGTCGGCGAACACCTGCGGCGCCTCGAGGAAGCTCTCGTCGATCTCCGGCTCGCGCTGCGCCTTCGTCTGCTCGACGATCATCGCCACCTCTTCCTCGGTCACGTAGGCGCCCTGAACGCGCTGCAGGCGCGAGGTGCCGAGCGGCTTGAAGAGCATGTCGCCCTGGCCCAGCAGGCTCTCGGCGCCGTTCGAGTCGAGAATGACGCGTGAATCGGTCTGCGACGACACGGCGAACGCGATCCGCGACGGGACATTCGCCTTGATCATCCCGGTGATCACGTCGACCGACGGCCGCTGCGTCGCGAGCACAAGGTGGATTCCGACGGCGCGCGACTTCTGCGCCAGGCGGATAATCGAGTCCTCGACGTCTTGCGGGCTGACCATCATCAGGTCGGCGAGCTCGTCGATCACGACGAGCAGGTACGGGAGCTCCTCCTCCCCGCGCTTGCGGAACGCACGGTTCGCTTCGGGAAGGCTGCGGGCTCGCACCTGGCTCAGGCGCTCGTACCGGCGCTCCATCTCGGTGACGACGTTGAGCAGCACGGCGGCCGCTTCCTTCGGGCTCGAGACGACCGGCGTCAGGAGATGCGGGATCCGCTCGTAGAAGTTGAGCTCGATCCGCTTCGGGTCGATCAGGATCATGCGGACCTCGTCCGGTGTCGAGCGCAGCAGGATCGACGTCAGGATCGTGTTGATGCAGCCGGACTTGCCGGCGCCGGTGGTGCCGGCGATCAGGATGTGCGGCATGCGGGCAAGGTCGGCCCAGACCGCCGCCCCGGAGATGTCCTTGCCGAGCCACACGCTGACGGGGCTCGCCGTCTCGGGCAGGTCGGCGTAGATGTCGCCGAGGGTGACGATGCTCGGGCTGAGGTTCGGCACCTCGACGCCGACGGCCTGCTTGCCGGGGATCGGGGCGAGGATGCGGATCTCGGTCGTCGCCAGGGCGTAGCTGAGATCGTCCTTCAGGTTCGCGACCTTGCCGACCTTCGTCCCGGGCGCCAGCTGGAGCTCGTAGCGTGTGACCCGCGGGCCGGAGATCATCCCGATCACGGTCGCATCGACCCCGAAGTGAGCGAGGCACGTGACGAGCGCGTCCGCGACGCGCTTCGTCGCCTCCCCGTTCGGGCCCGCGCCGGGCTTCGACTGCTTGAGCAGAGAGCGGTCCGGAAGCGTGTAGTCGGCGTGAGGCGCCGGAAGGTCGAACAGCTGCTCCTGCGTCTCGTTGGTGTCCGCTTCGTGGAACGAATCGGGTTCGGGCTGATAGAGCGCGGGCGGCTGCGTCGAGACGGAGTCGGTGACGATGTCCGGATAGTCGTGCTTGACGTCGACCGGCGGCTCAGGGCGCACCTCCGGGATAAATGTGTCCTCCTCGAACACCGGCTCCCGGGGCACCCGCTCGCGGCGGACGCGTTCGTGCGCACGGTGCATGACATGCCCGCTGCGGCGGAGAATCGCGCCGAGGCTCGCGCCCGTGAGGAAGAGCACGCCGGCGAGCGTGAGCAGCACGCCGAGAATCGTCGCGCCGGTCGTGCCGAGCGCGAGGGCGACGAGGCTCTCGAGCCCGTCGCCGAGGAGGCCGCCGTGGGCGGTTCCGAGGGTCAGCATCAGCCCGGTGAGCGCGACAGCCAGGCCCAGGCGGAACGGGCGCACGTCGATCAGCGAGCTCTTCGTGACGATCATTGCGCCGAGCGGGATCAGGACGATCGGCATCAGGTAGGCCGCGACGCCGATCGCCGCGTCGACGAGGTGGTTGACGGGGCCGCCGTTGAAGCCGAACCAGAGGATCGCGGCGAGGAACACGCCAAGGCCGGCCAGGCCGAGGCCCACCAGCTCGGGATGGTGGTGGGCGTGCCCCATGGACTTCTTCTTCGTCGGGCGCCGCTTCTTGACGCGCGAGGGTGTCTTCGGGGACGTCTTGTGGGGCCGCTTCTTGCGCACCATGCCCCGGCACTTCGCGCTGCGTCCCCCGCCTCCTCCCAGGGAGCAAGTCCGGCGCCGCTCAGAGCGATGAATTTGCCCGTGCAGATTGGGGTGGTGTTCGGCACGGCTGCCGTTGGCGTTCTCGCGGCGGCGGCTACTTTTGCATTCCTGCCGCTCGTGCAGCCGATCGTCACCCGAGTGAGCTGATGCGCTCCACGATGAGCTCGGCGAACCGGTTGCCGTCGATGTCGACGCCGGCCTTGGCGTTCGGATCACCAAAGTGCTCGCGGCCCCGCCAGTCGACGTTCGTTCGGCCCCAGCTCGGACCGCCGCTGCAATCGACGTCGATGAACGCATCGAGCACAGTCATCAGGCTTGAGTCGATCACGTGCGCGACGCAGACCGGATCGTGCATCGGCGAGCCCTCGAGATCGGGATAGCGGGACTTGTGGAAGCGCGCGTAGAAGTCCATCAGCTCCGCAACGACCTTCCCAACACGGCCCGCGGCGCGCATGCGCTCGGTGTGCGCGTCGGTGATCAGCGCGCGATGCGTGACGTCGAGGCCGACCATGGTCGTGTCGAGCCCTTCGAGGAAGACGCGCTGCGCGGCTTCGGGGTCGGCCCAGATGTTGAACTCGGCGGCGGGTGTGCGATTGCCCTCGCCGATCGCCCCGCCCATGAGCACGATGCGCTCCGGGCGCACGTCCGGATGGAGAGCAAAGAGGAGCGCGACGTTCGTCAGCGGGCCGGTCGGGATCAGCGTCACATTGCCGTCGCGCGCACGGATCTCCTGCGCGAGATAGTCGACCGCGTGCAGATCCTGCTCGCGTGTCGACGGCGGCGGCAAGTCGGGCCCGTCGAGGCCGCTCTCTCCGTGCACATGGTTCGCAATGTCCTGCGGCCGGATGAACGGCTTGTCGGCGCCGCGGTAGACGGGAATGTCGGAGCGGCCTCCGAGCTCGAGAATGCGCAAGGCGTTGTTCGTCGTCTTGTCGATCGTCGTGTTGCCGGCGACGGTCGTGACTCCGATGAGCTCGACCTCCGGGGATGCAATCGCGAGCAGGAGCGCGATCGCGTCGTCGTGGCCAGGGTCGCAGTCGAGAATGATCGGTGTCGGTGTCATGCCTTGAGTATCGCGTCAAGCTCGCGCGCGGTGGGGAGAGAAGGTTGTGCGCCTCGTTGCGAGGCAGCGAGCGCGCCGGCGGCGCACGCACGCCGCAACGCCTCGTCGGGCGGACGGCCTTCGAGAAGCGAGACAACGAGGCAGGCGGCGAAGGCGTCACCTGCGGCCGTGCCGTCCGCCACCTCGACGTGCGGCGGCGTCGCGCGCGCGACCTCCTCCCCGTTCTCGAACAGCGCAGCGCCGTCCGCGCCGTAGGTGACCGCCACGAGCTTGCCGCGCGAGACGATCTCGTACTCGAGCTGGTTGACGATCAGCAGATCCTGCTCGACCTCGATCGGACGAGCGGGCGCTGCGTTGAGCGCGAAGAAGTCGGCGCCTCGTGCCGCGGCGAGCACCACGTCGTTGGGGACCTCGAGCTGCGTGAGCACTGCGCCGCCCGGCGACTGCGGCCGGATCTGCGCGTTCGCGCCGGGGATGACGACGATCTGGTTCTCGCCGTCCTCGGCAACGAGGATCAGCGCGAGCCCGGTCACGTCTTCGCTCTGCAGGTGCAGCTCGACGCCGGCGTGTCGCAGGCCGGCGAGAGCGTCGTCGGCGAACCCGTCGGCGCCGACTGCGCCGATCATTTTGACGCGCGCGCCGAGCTTCGCCGCCGCGACGGCCTGGTTCGCACCTTTGCCGCCGGAGAAGCGCTCGAAGTCCGTGCCGGTCAGCGTCTCCCCCGCGCGCGGCAACTGCTCGACCCGCGCGACGAGGTCGAGATTGATCGAGCCGACGACTGTGAGCTCAACGGGCATGGCCGCGAGCCTAGATGGTCGCGCTCGCCGACCCGGCGCACATGCCACCGATCCTTCCTTGCGCCGCTCACTAGACTGTCGCGTCTCCATGAATGTCGTTGTCACAAATCTCAAAGGCGGGGTCGGCAAGACGACCACGGCCGTGTACCTGGCGGCGGTCGCGGCCGCGAAGGGCTACGACCCGGTAGTGCTGATCGACGCCGACCGGCAGGCCTCGTCGGCCGAGTGGCTCGAGGAGAGCCCGATCGACGGGGTCGAGGTCGTCGAGGCGCCGTCGGAACGGATGCTGGTCCGCGCGATGGGCCGCCACAACGGCATGGCGATCATCGACACGCCCCCCGGCGACGAACGGCTCGTGCAGTCCGCCATCAATTCAGCCGACGCCGTGATCATCCCCACGCGAGCCGGCGGAGTCGAGTACCCACGAGTGGCCGTGACGCTCGGGATGATCCCCGCCCGCACGCCCCGAGGGGTCCTGATCGCCGCCGCGCGGCTCGGCACGAACGATCTCGAGGAGACGATCGCCTGGTGGAAGGGCGAGAACGTCCCGGTCTGGGGCGTGATCCCCGAACGTGTTGGGATCGCCGCCGGCCCCGAGGCGCGCCTCTACCGCGACGGCCTGCAGGAATACGAATTGGTTCTGCGGCGTGCTCTCCGAAAGCGTTGACGCCGCTGCGACCACGTGAGTAGGGGGAGACGATGACCACACTCGAGAACCGCCCGAACACCGCGCTCCTCGTCATCGATGTGCAGAACGGCGTCGTCGAGGGAGCTCACGCGCGCGACGCGGTCGTCGCGAACGTCGGCAGCCTGGTCGAGAAGGCGCGACAGGAGGATGTCCCCGTCGTTTGGATCCAGCACTCCAGCGAGAACCTCGCGAAGGAGAGCGACAACTGGCAGATCGTCCCCGAGCTATCGCCGGGCGACAACGAGCCCCACGTCGACAAGCGCTACGCCGACTCCTTCGAGGACACCACCCTCGAGACCGTGCTGTCGGGCCTCGGCGTCGGGCGACTCATCGTCGCCGGCGCGCAGACCGATGAGTGCGTCCGGTCGACGCTCCACGGTGCGATCGTCCGGGGGTACGACGCGACGCTGGTCAGCGACGCCCACACGACCGAAGACCAGTCGGAATGGGGAGCGCCGCCGCCGGACAAGGTGATCGCCCACACAAACCTGTACTGGAGCTACCACACGGCGCCGGGCCGGACGGCCGGGACGGTCGAGACCAAGGACGTCGACTTCGGCGAATAGCCATCCTGGGCCGTTGTTGCCCAAGCGTGTCCGTCCGAAAGCGTCACCGAACAGACCGCAACGCTCGTGGCAGACTCACGCCGTGCTGGTCGAGGATGATGTCGCTGCGGACGCATCCGGATCGCTCGATCGCGACGAGCGCTTCGTCGCAGCCATGGCGAGGTTCGTCTCGACGCTGCCGTTCGGCCTCGACGATCTCGTCCGCCCACGTTGCTCGGGTTCATGCTCATCAACGGGTTCACCTTCTCCGTCGACCTCTTGCTGCTCACGCTCCTGAGAAGTGGGCTCCGCATCTCGCTCCCGGTCGCGTTCACGCTCTCGTACCTGACGGCGTTCGGGCTCAGCTTCGCGCTGAACCGAAGTCTCAACTTCCGCTCACACGCTCGGGTAGGGCGGCAACTCGTCGTCTACCTGGTCGCAATCGGCGTCAACTACCTGGCGTTCATCGCCGGCGTGGCGAACGCGTTGGCTGCCGTCGGCCTCGAGTACCACGTGGCGCGCATCCTCGCCGCGCTCTGCGAGGGCGTGTACACGTACTGCGTCCTCCGCTGGGTCGTTTTCCGCAAGGAGCCGGGGCGGACAAGCTCCTGATCAAGCCAACAGCGGGCGCCAGGCCAGCGGAACTGCACTTAGTGTTGACTCAACACAAACTAGAGCGCGCTCGGCTGCGCACCTTTGGTTTATGCACCCTGACGTGGCGCTACCCGTTACCCCGTTGTAACCGTGTCGCTGCTATTCGTTCGTCACGGCTTTCCTGATCTAGAGAGGCAGTGATTTGACGAAGGCAGCTCGTGGTACTCAGTTTGTGGCGCTCGGTTCGCTGCTCGTGGGCGTCGCGGTTCTTGCGGCGGGGTGCGGCGGCGGTTCGCCGGGGAGTCACGTGGCGCAGCGCAGCTCGACCACGACGACAACGCCGGGCAGTCCGTCAGCCACTGGTTCTGGCGGCTCACCGAGTGCGGGAGGATCAATCGCTTCCCAGACGCTCGCCTACGCCCGGTGCATGCGCTCGCACGGGGTCCCAACGTTCCCCGATCCCGACAGCAGCGGAAGTCCGCCGAAATCCCAAGTTGTAGACGCCAGGAAGAACAACCCTTCCCAGTTTGACGCCGCCCAGAGTGCTTGCCGCCAGCTGCTCCCGAACGGCGGCAACGGGCCGACCCAGGCCGAGGTGCAGCGGCAGTGGAACGACTTTCGGAACTTCGCCCGGTGCATGCGCCACCACGGGGTGCCGAACTTCCCCGACCCCACCAGCCGGTCGACATCCGATAGGCGGCCTGATTTCAATCTGCATGCCGTCGGCCTTGATCCGAATTCGCTCAGGACAAAGGCACAGCAATGCCAGTCGCTACTCCACCTCACCCAGCTTCCATCGGCTCACTGACCAGAATGCGCCGCAGGCGAGGGGCAGGGCGGATGTGAGGTGCCAAGACTCGTGTCGCGACACGAAGTCGGGATGGAATTCCGAACCGCCACGAGACCAGTCGCGGCCAGGTTGTCGGAACGATGAATGGCACCCGGTACCGCACTGGGCTGCGCGAGGGTTGGCGCGTGCACCCTGATCGAACCCCACTTAGTGTTGACTCAACACAAAGTGCAGTTCGTGGCGCCACAACCATGTTTGTGTTGACTCAACACAAACTCGGACATGCTTGCGTGCGCCAGTGTGCGGGAATGTCCCCTGGTGCTGTCGTGCTTAGCGACGGGCTTCGTGTGCGGCAACGGCATGCCGGCGCGAGCGTCGGCATGCTGGCCGTCTAAGGCGGATGCGACGTGATGGTCGAAGGCGAACGCGTTCCAGGCGAAGCGACCGTGAGGGTCGCCGCTGCTTCGAACGCGTCGCGGCGTCAGGTGGGGAGATGCAGCAGAGACCGGCCGGGGCAGTAGATCAAGGCCGCGGGCTCCTCGAGCTCAAGTTCCCGTATGTCTCCTTCCCGCAGGTCGAGGTCGACTCCCTCCTGAACTGCGCGCGCTCGAGCCTGCGCGAGCATCGCCGGCGAAGAGTCACCCCCTATTACACGCCTGCCCGTTGCCTGAGCAACCGGATCGCAATGCGGCCGGTGCCAACGGCAAGCTCGACCAATGGCTCGTCAGCCTCACGGGCAAGCGGTAGAACGGGACGTCAGCACTGACGCTAGGGGACAAGTCCCCGTATCGGTCAGCCCAGGAGTCGTACCAGCTCGGCATGCCAACAATCTACGCGCAGACGAGGCGGCGTTCGGCTCGCCGAGCGCCCTTGCCGCCCGAGGCTTACGCGGCGATGGCGCGCAGGTCGTCCAATGCGCGGCCGAGCAGGTTCTCGCGCAGATCGAACAGGCCGGCCCAGAGCGAGCCGCGGTCGAGCGTCGACTGCCACTGGACGGTTGCCGAAAGGCCCTCGAGTGCGCGCACAAGGACGGCGAGCTCCAGATACGCGGCGGCGATGCGATGCGGCTCGACGCTCACGCCGGCCCGGTTCAGCACCGGTTCCCAGTCGACGAGCTCTGCGCGGCTCGGCTCGCCGAACCACGATCGTCCCTCCGCCGAGTCGGCTTCAAGCTCCAGCAGGTAGCGGCCGAGCGGTTGCTCGAGGCCGGCGAGTGCAGTTTCGACACGGTCGGCTGCGCGCCGCAGCGCGGCCTGACGCCGGCCGGGCGTGCTCGGATCGGGCTCGCCGCGCGCCCAGCGCTCGAGCAGCCGGCAGAACGCGAGTGACGAGACCTCGACCGCCGCGAGCTGGCCGATCAGCCGCTGCGCGGTGGAGTCCTCCACCGCGTGCTCCGCGATCACCGCCGCCCAATCTGGCCGCGTAATCCCCGGAGGCGTGGTCATACCTCGATGACGACCGGCAGGATCATCGGCCGGCGGCGCGTGCGGTCGTAGATCAACTGGCCGAGCCCGTCGTGGATGTGCTCCTGCATGAGCTTGATCTCGCGCATGTCGTCCGTGAGCAGCTCGCGCACGATGTCGCGCACTTCGTCGCGCATCTCCGAGAACAGCTCGTCGTCGTTCTCGGCAAAACCGCGGGAAATCAGTTCCGGGGCGACGGAGCCGTTGTCGGCGAGCGTCGTCACGACGATCAGCACGCCGTCTTCCGACATGTGGCGGCGGTCGCGCAGCGCAACGTCGGTGATGTCGCCCACGCCGAGCCCATCGACGTAGGTGACGCCCGCCTCGATCTTGTCCACGATGCGCACTCCCGTGTTCGAGAGCTCGACGACATCGCCGTTCTCCGCGATCACGATCGAGTTGGCGGGGACGCCGGCGTCCTGCGCGAGGCGCGCGTGCGCGGCCTGCATTCGATACTCGCCGTGGATCGGCAGCACAGCTTTCGGCCGGATGAGGCTGAGCAGTGTGCGCAACTCCTCGGAACGCGCGTGACCGGAAACGTGCACGTCGGCGTTCTCCTCGTGCAACACCTCCGCCCCGTTCTTCGTCAGCCGGTTGATCGTGTCGTGGACACGCAGCTCGTTGCCCGGGACGGGGCGCGACGACATGATCACTGTGTCGCCGCGCTCGACCTTGATCGCCGGATGGTCGTTGTAGGCGATGCGCGTCAGGGCCGACAGCGGCTCGCCTTGCGAGCCCGTACAGAGGATGAGTTGTTTGTGCGCCGGGATCTCGTCGAGCTGCGCGGGCTTCACGAGCGCGTCCTCGGGCACCTCGACATACCCGAGGTTGCGCGCGACGTTCATGTTGCGCTTCATCGACCGGCCGATCACAACGATCTTACGGCCGGAGTCGACACCAACCTCGATCGCTTGCTGCATGCGGTGGATGTTCGATGCGAAGCTCGAGACGAGGATGCGACCGCTGCGAGCCGGGATGATCTGCCGGAACGCCTCACCGACGACGCGCTCGCTCCGGGTGAAGCCAGGGCGCTCGGCGTTCGTCGAGTCGCCGCAGAGGAGATCGACACCGCGGTTCCCGAGCTCGGCGAGGCGGCCGACGTCGGTGCGCAGCCCGTCGACCGGCGTGTGGTCGAGCTTCCAGTCGCCGGTGTGGAACACCAGGCCGGCGGCAGTACCGATCGCGATCCCGACACAGTCGGGAATCGAGTGCGCCATGCGAATGAACTCGAGCCGGAACGGTCCGAGCTGGACGGGGGCCCCGTCCGGGTCGGCCTCCTGCAACTCGGCCGCACGCAGCAGGCCGTGCTCGTCGAGCTTCGACTTGACGAGACCGAGCGTGAGCCGCGTCCCCCAGATCTCGTTGACCGTGATCTCGCGCATCAGGAACGGCAGTGCGCCGACGTGGTCTTCGTGGGCGTGGGTGAGCACGACCGCGCGAACGCGCTTGTCCCGGAGGTAGCCGAAGTCCGGGAGGATCACGTCCACGCCGAGGTGCTCATCGCGCGGGAAGGCCATGCCGGCGTCAACGATGATGCACTCACCGCCGATCTCGTAGACCGTCATGTTCTTCCCCACCTCGCCGAGCCCGCCCAGCGGGATCACGCGTAATACGTCACTCATAGGGGAGGCAGTGTAGGCGGTGCGACCCGCTAGGCGGCGACGAGGAGTCCGAGCCGTTCGAGGCAGCCGCGCACGGCAGCGATCTCGTCCTCGGTGGGCGGCGGTATCGGCAGCCTGTGCCCGCCTACGCCGTGTCCGAGCAGATTGAGCGCCGCTTTGATCGGAATCGGGTTCGACTGCACCTTCAGCAGCTCGTAGGCCGGATCGAGCTCGCGATCGATCTCCCGTGCGCGCTCGGCGTCACCCGAGCGAAACGCCTTGACCTGCGCCGCGACCTGCGGCCCGACGACGTGGGTGTGGACGCAGACGCCCCCGATCCCGCCAAGCTCGAGGAAGGGCTGGATCAGGTTGTCGTCACCCGCATAGAGGTCGAGCCCGGTGTCGACGATGTGCTGCGCCTGCGCGAGATCGTCGTTTGCCTGCTTGACCGCGCGCACCGTCGGGATCTCCGCGAGTCGGCTGATCGTCTCCGGCTCGATGTTGATGACGGCGCGAGCCGGGATGTTGTAGACGACGATCGGCTTGTCGCTCACGCGTGCGATCTCCGCGAAATGGGCGACGATCCCACGCTGGGGCGGCTTGTTGTAGTACGGCGTCACGACGAGGAACGCATCCACGCCGAGCTCGTGCGCCTGCTCGGTCAGGTGCACCGAATGCGCGGTGGAGTACGTGCCCGTCCCGGCAACGACGCTCGCCGTGTCGCCCACCGCTTCGATCGCTGCCCGGAACAGGTCGATGCGCTCATCGTCGGCGAGGTTCGGGCTCTCACCCGTCGTCCCGGAGACGACGAGACCGTCGGAGCCGTTCTCGACGAGATGCCGCGCGAGCCGCTGGAACGAATCGAAGTCGACGGAGCCGTCGTCGCGAAACGGCGTCACGATTGCGGTCAGAACGTTCCCGAGCATCCGGAGATTCTACGCGTGCGCCAAGGGTCCGAGCGCCCAGCGCAACCCGTCGTCGAGTTGGTCGCGCCATTCGCCGTCTTTGCTGGGATAGATGCGCAGCGTGTAGCGGAGCCCGAGCGCCCGCAGCCGGGCGGCGTAGTCGATCGTCTGTGACGGCGGTGCCCAGCGGCTGTGCGCCGGTCCGGTCGAGACGAAGAAGCGCGTCTTCGACAGGTGCGCCCGCTGCTTGACAAGCAGCAGCGTTGGATCGTTTGCGGCCAGCACGGCGCGTGTCGCGTTCTTGAACGGTCCGTCGTGCACCGGCGTGAAGTAGCCGGACCATGACTCGACGGTCCCGAAGAGCTGCGGATGCCGGAGGCCGATATCGAATGCGCCGAAGCCGCCTGCGGACAGGCCGGCGATCACCCGCCCGGCGGCGGTCTGCTGTGTCGGGAGGTGCGCGTCCACCCACGGGAGCACCCGGTGTACGAGCGCGCGCTCCCACGGGCCCGCCCACTCACCGTTGTAGTCAGGGGTCGAACCGGCGGCCGGCATCACCGCGATGAACGGGCGGAGGCGTCCAGTGGCGATCTCCGTGTCGGCGAACGTCGGCAGCTGTGTGGCGGCGATGTACTCCGACGGCGACCCACGCATGCCGTGCAGGAGGTAGACGACCGGATATCGCTCGCCGGCGTTGAATCCCGGCGGGAGGTACACGTAGCCGGGCCGCATGGTCCCGGGAAACGTTCCTTCGAGCACTTGTCCGCCGGCGGGGCCGGACGCCGCCGGCGCAAAGCCCGGCAGCAAGAGCGCGGTCGCGATCGCAGCGAACATCGCCATCTTGGGACGGTAGCCCCGAAAACGTGAAGAAATTGTTGCGCCTGCGACGCCAGCCCGGCCGCGCGGGGCATGGTGTCTGGATGAGGCGCTCCTCCTGGTACGCCGTCGTTACCGTGGCGGCGCTGACGTTCGCGGCCGCCGCCGCCGCGCACCTGCTTCACCAAAGCCGGAGCCTCGACGAGCGGATCGTCTCCGTGGCGCTCAACGGCGACGTGCACGCCCGCGTTGTCCTCCCGGCGGGTTACGACGACCTGCCGCACCGCCGCTTCCCGGTCATCTACTTCCTGCACGGACTGCCGGCAGGGGCGAGCGCGTATCGCGGCAACACGTGGGTCGCAGATGCGATGGCGAGCGTCGGGCCCGCCATCCTCGTGCTCCCGCAGGGCTCACGCGCCGGGGACACCGATCCCGAGTACCTGAACTGGGGCTCCGGCCGCGACTGGGAGAACTACATCGCCCAGGAGCTGCCGAGCTTCATCGACGCGCACTTCCGCACCATTCGCTCGTCTGCCGGCCGTGCGATCGTCGGGCTGTCCGCGGGCGGCTACGGCGCAACGATCGTCGGCCTCCACCACCCAGGAACGTTCTCGGTGATCGAGTCGTGGTCCGGGTACTTCCACCCGACCGACCCGAGCGGGACACAGCCGCTCGCGCGAGGCCCGGCCGCGAACGCGCACAACCTGTTTGCCGAGCTGCAGGGCACCTCGACGTTCTTCGCGTTCTACGTCGGCCGCGGCGACAGCCGGTTCCTCGCCGAAAACCGGCAGGCGAGCCGGGAGCTCGTTGCGGCCCACATCCCGCACGTTTTCGATGTGTATGCCGGGGCGCACACGACGGCCCTCTGGCAGGCCCACGCAGTCGCCTGGCTAAGGCTTGCGCTTCGCCAGCTGGCGAAGCCGACGCGATAACCCCGTTGTTGCCGATGCGTTAATCCGCCGTTCAGGCGCTGCGGCCCAAACTGAGCGTATGTCCACCTCGGTGCTGCCTGTACCACGCCGCGGCTGGGTCGCCGCAGCAGCACTCGCGGCGTTTGTGGCGGTTGGCCTGGTCGGCATGTATCGCTACGTCGACAACTACTGGGTGTACCGCGGGTTCGCCCCGCCTCACGACGCGGCGTTCGTGAAAGTCCACGGCTCGGCCACGCAGTTCACACTCGCAAGCCCGGCACTCGGCGGCCGCCGGCAGCTCGTCGACATGTACCTGCCACCGGGGTACTACTCGCACCCCACGCGCCGTTACCCGGTCGTCTACCTCCTGCACGGAGTCCCCGGGCGACCGGCTGCGTTCCTCGCCACCGTGCGCATGGGAGTCGTCGAGGACGAGCTCGTAGCCCTGCACCGCGCACGCCCGATGATCCTCGTGATGCCGTTCGGATCGACGGGCTCGTTCACCGACGAGGAGTGGGCGAACGGCGTGCATCCTGACGACGCATGGGAGACGTTCCTCGCGCGCGACGTCGTTCACGCAGTAGACGCGCGCTACCGCACGATCCGGTCCGGTCAGAGCCGCGTGATCGCCGGCCTCTCGGAAGGCGGTTACGGCGCGCTCAACATCGCGATCCACCATCCCGGCGAGTTCCGCGTCGTAGAGAGCTGGTCCGGCTACGAACAGGCGGACCCGGTCTTCTCGGTGTTCGGCCATGACGAAGCCCTGATGAAACGGAACAGCCCGCAGCTGACCGTCGGCGCGGCCGCACGCACGTTGAAGAAAGCGCACACCTACTTCTGGCTCTACAGCGGCACCGGCGATCGCGAGCTCAACCAGAACAACACGTTCGCGCGCACGCTCACCGAACTGCACCTGCCGTACCGCTACACCGTCGTGCACGGCGGCCACAACTGGGCGATCTGGCGCGGGCACGCGGCAGCTGCCTACCTCGCTGCATCGAAGGGGCTCGCTCATGCGTAAGGCAGCAGGGTTCCCGGTGCTTCTGCTCGTCGGCGTCGCTGCGACGGGCTGGATGTACCTCCTCCACCCCGCGCTGCCCGGCCCGCGCGTCGGGCTCGCGCTGCCCCTCGACGAGCTCTCGCGGCACTCCTCGGTGTCGCTCGTCTGGTACCTGATCGTCTGGGGAGTCGCGGCAGCGCTGCTCGGTGCCTATGCCCGCTGGGCGAGGATCGAGGGTCTGACGGCTGCGGTCGTCCTCGGTCTGGGCCTTGGGATCTTCAACTACCTCCAGGTCGGCGTGTCAATGGCAATCGTCCGGCAGGTGCCCGTGCGCGCGGCGCTCGATTCGGCCAGCCGCTTGCAGCTCGTGTACCTCTCGGCGGCCACCGTGGCACTTGGCGCAGCCGCG
The DNA here is from genome assembly GCA_036270155.1 of Gaiellaceae bacterium. Lineage (GTDB taxonomy): Bacteria > Actinomycetota > Thermoleophilia > Gaiellales > Gaiellaceae > PALSA-600. Next base: position 8,329 of record DATBDB010000255.1, on the reverse strand, counting down.
CTTGCGAAACCGAGACGCGTCGAACGGGCGCCGATCGTCGTCGCCACTGTCGTCGCCCTCGGCGGACTGCTCAACCTCATCCACGGCGTCCTGCCCGGGCGCAACGCCGGGCTCCTGCACAGCATCACCCCCGACGCCGTCGGGCCGCTCGCGAAGGCCGCCGGCGTGTTCGCAGCGGTCGCGATGCTCGTCGCGTCACGTGGCCTCGCGCGCCGCAGGCGCCGCGCCTGGCAGGTCGCCACGGCCGTCGCGGGCCTCTCGACCGTGATCCATGTCCTCCACGGCTTCAACCACGGGACGCTCGCGTCGGCAGTCGTCTTGATCCTGCTGATCGCCCGGCGGCACAGCTTCGACGGTCCCGGCGACACTGCGTCACGCGGGCTCGTCGCGCGACGCGCCCTCGGCGTGGCCGCGGTGATCGGCGTCTACGCATTGACCGCGCTGTGGGTGAACCGGACCGCTGCAGACCAGCCGTTCACCCTTCACTTCGCGCTGCGGGAGACGTTCGACGGTCTGTTCGGACTGAATCTCCGAGGCTCGCCGCACTTCGTCGGCGCGTTCAGCGACTGGTTCCCGCTCTCGCTGCTCTTGCTGGGCATCGCCTCGACCCTTTGGGTGGTCGCCGGATGGATCGCTCCGTGGCGCCACCGCGTCGTCCAGGAAGAACGTGAACGCGCTGTTGCACGCGCCCTCGTCCATGCGTGGGGCATCGACACGCTCGCGCCGTTCGTGCTCCGCTCCGACAAGTCGTACTTCTTCACGACGGACGAGGCCGCGTTCCTTGCCTATCGCGTCGTGAGCGGCGTCGCGATCGTCTCGGGCGACCCGATCGGCCCACGCGAGCGCCTCGACGAGCTGATCGGACGGTTCGTCGACCACGCGCATCGACGCGACTGGCGCGTCGCCATCCTCGGGGCATCCGAGGGTGCCCTCCCGCTCTACGCCGCCCACGGTCTCCATTCGCTCTACCACGGGGACGAGGCGATCGTCGACACGGCGCGCTTCTCGCTCGAAGGGCGCGGGATCCGCAAGGTGCGCCAGTCGGTGCACCGGGTCGTGCAAGCGGGATACGAGGCGCGAGTGCTGCGCCCGAGCGAGGTCGACAGCGGTCTTCGCCGCGAGCTCGAGGCCGTCGCGCGCAACTGGCGTGGAGACGCGCCCGAGCGAGGGTTCGTGATGGCACTCGACGCACTGTTCTCACTCGGCGACGAGGACGCGTTGTTCGTGATCGGGTTCGGACCCGACGGGCGTGCGGCGGGCTTCCTCCACTTTGCGATCTCGTGCAGCGCCGCCCTGTCGCTGTCATCGATGCCGCGCCTGCGCAGAACGCCGAACGGCTTCAACGAATGGCTGATCTGCGAGGCGATCGACTGGGCGCGCGACAACGGCTTCGAGCGCGTCTCGCTCAACTTCGCGCCCTTCGCCGCACTGCTCGCGCCGGAAGCAGATCTGACCGGCATGCAGGACCTGCAGCGGCGGGCGTTGCTGACGCTCAAGGGCCACTTCCAGCTCGACAACCTGCTGTCGTTCAACCGCAAGTTCTTCCCGCGTTGGGAACGGCGCTTCGTCGTCTACGAACGGCGGCGCGATCTGCCGAGAGTCGGCATCGCCGCGCTCGCGGCCGAGGCGTACCTCCCGTTCCAGAGCGAGCGCAAATGAGCCTCGGGGCAGGGCTCGCGCTCGCGCTGCTCTCCGCCTTCGCGCTCAACTGGGGCTGGCTCGAACAGCACGGCGCCACGCAGTCGCTGCCCACGCTCTCGGGACGTAGGCCGCTTCAGTCGCTGCGGCTCCTCTTCGGCGATCGCACGTGGCTCGTCGGCTTCGTCGTCGGCCTTGCCGGCTGGGCGTTCTACGTCGCGGCGCTCGCGCTCGCGCCGCTGTCGCTCGTCCAGGCGACCTCCGCCGGCGGCATCGGCGTCCTCGCCGCGCTCGCGCATCGCCGCGGGCATGCCGGGCAATGGCCGGCAGTCAGCGTCGCGGTGATCGGGCTCGTGCTGCTTGCGGTCTCGCTCGCGGGCGGGACGCCCAAGAGCACGATTGTGTCGCCGGCGGCGCTGGTCGTGTGGCTGTCGGCGTCCGCCGTCGTGGCTGCGCTCTTCGGCGCTCGCGGCTCAGGAGCAACCCTGGGGCTCGCGGCAGGCACGTTCTATGCGGCAGGCGACGTGGGGACGAAGGCCGCCGTGCACGGAGGCGCGTGGCTGTTTGTCGTGCCGGTCGTCCTCGCGGCGCACGGCGCCGCGTTCGTTGCTTTGCAGCTCGGCTTCCAGCGTGGCACGCCGCTGGCGACCGCGGGAACCTCGACGCTGCTCACGAACGCCCTGCCGATCGCGGCAGGGATCGCGCTCTTCCACGAGCGCTTACCGGGCGGAGCGCTCGGCATGTTGCGCGTCGTCGCCTTTGCGAGCGTCGTCGTCGCAGCGGCAATGCTCGCGCGTCAGCCGAGCGAGACGACGCGGTCGGCGATCTCGACCACGGAGCCCGCCCTCCCGAGGAACGCCGCTTCGTAGGGCCGGCCGGCGAGGCCGACGAGTGCTTTCGGTGCAAGCTCCCGCAGCCGCTCGAGCAGCGGCTCGACGTTGCGTTGCTCATAGAGCACGTCGGCGGCGAGCACGAGGTCGAAGCGGTCGGGCCAGGGGTCGCGCCAGTCGCGCGTCTCCGCCTGCAGCTCGAGACCGTTGCGGGCGGCGTTCTCGCGGAGCAGGTCGACGGCGTCTGCCGCCCAGTCGGTCGCGATCACCTCTGCCCCACGCGCAGCTGCGACAAGTGACGGGACGCCAAGCCCGCAGCCGAGCTCGACGACCCGGAGTCCGGCCACATCCGGGAGCGCCGCTGCGAGGGCGAGCGATGCCGGCCAGAGCTCGGCCCAGTACGGGAGGAACTCGTTCTGCTCGAACGCCGTCTCGTCGATCAGTTCGTCGGGCGCGCTGGGACGCAGGAGGGAGAGCTTGACCTCGCCGATGACGAGTTGGTCAGAGAAGTGCGTCAAGGCCGACCGTCACGCCCGGCGGCAGCGACGACAGCTTGTCGAGCGCGAGCAGCACGCCGGGCGTGTACGCCTCGCGCGACGTTGCGTCGTGCCGGATCGTCAGCAGCTGTCCGGGGCCGCCGAGCAGCACTTCCTGGTGGGCGTTGAGCCCGGGGAGTCGCACCGAGTGGATCGGGACGTCGCCGCCCATTCGCTCCGCGGTCAGCTTCGCGGTCCCCGACGGGGCGTCGAGCTTCGCCGGGTGATGCAGCTCCACGATCTCCGCGTGCTCGAAGTACCGCGCGGCATCGGCGGCGAACCGCATCATCAGCACAGCGCCGATCGCGAAGTTCGGCGCGTAGAAGACGGCGACCTTCGCGTCGGCGACGTCCTTTGTGTCCCAGCCGGTCGTCCCGACGACACTTGGCACGCCGGCGTCGATCGCCGCGCGCACGTTGGCGAGCACGACATCCGGACGCGTGAAGTCGACCATCGCGTCCGCCTCGCCGAGCGAGCCGACAAGCGTGTGGCCTGCCGTCTCGAGCCCGGGCGCGAGCACGGAGCCGACTTTCCCGCTCCGGCCGTTCAGGAGAACCCTCACGCCGCTCGCGCCAGCCCGGGCGTGATCTGCTCGAGCGCAGCGAGGAAACGCTCCTCGTTCGGGCCGATGCACGCTGCCGACAGCCGCTCGGGTGCGAGCAGCACGGCGGCGAGCTCGGAAACGGACGACGCTTCGACCGCGTCGATCTCGGCGACGATGCGGTCGAGGGACAGCATCTCGGAGTCGGTGATCAGCGACTTGCCGAGCCGGTTCATGCGCGCGGACGTCGACTCCATCGAGAGCAGGATGCGCCCCTTCAGGTTCTCCTTCGCGCGCTGCAGCTCGCGCGCCGGCACGTTGCCGCCTGCGATATCGGCGATCTGCTCGGCGGTGATCTTCAGTGCTTCGTCGAGGTTGTCCTCGCGCGTGCCGAGATACACGCCGATCTGCCCGGTGTCCGTGTACTGCGAGACGAACGAGTAGACGGCGTACGCCATGCCGCGCTTCTCGCGGATCTCCTGGAAGAGGCGCGACGACGCAGAGCCGCCGAGAATCGAATCGAGGATCGACGCGGCGAAGCGCCGGCGGTCGGAGCGCGAGATGCCGGGCGCGGCAAGACAGACGTGGTACTGCTCGGTCTCCTTCTGCTGGAACCGCAGCTGCGGTGGTGGCGCGGCGACGAGCGGGGGACGCACGTTGGGCGGCGTCGCTCCCGGGGCGCTGCGACGTTCCAGACCGCGCTGCACGAGCTCGACCACGCGCTCGTGCTCGATGTTCCCGGCAGCTGCCACGACGATGTTGCCGGGTACGTACATCGCGTCGTGGTAGCGCGCGATCGCGTCCCGCGGAACCGACGCGATCGACTCGGCCGTTCCGATCACCGGGCGACCGAGCGGATGATCACCGAACACCGCCTCGGCCATCAGGTCGTGGACCAGCTCCTGCGGCGCGTCGTCGTACATCGCGATCTCTTCCAGGACGACCTCCCGCTCGGAGTCGAGCTCCGCAAACGCAGGCGCAAAGACCATGTCGCTCATCACGTCGACGGCCGTCTCGAGATGGTGGTCGGGAATGCGCGCGTAGACGAGCGTGTGCTCGCGCGAGGTCGCCGCGTTCAGCTCGCCGCCGAGACCGTCGAAGATCTCGGCGATCTCGATCGCGCTGTAGCGGTCGGTGCCCTTGAACAGGAGGTGCTCGATGAAGTGCGTCACCCCCGCCTCGGCAGGCAGCTCGTCCCGTGATCCGGCGGCGATCCAGAACCCGACGGCGGCCGACCGCACGTGGTCGAGCGGCTCCGAGATCACCCGTTCCCCCGAGTCAAGCTCGGTCAGCGTCCAGTTCTGCACGGGGGGATGGTAGTCCGCCGCTCTTGAACGGCGCAGACTGGTAGCGCAGCGGAATCGGGGCGCCGGCCTACGGCGTGTGCATCCTGCGCCGTCGCGCGGGGGCGAACTGGGTGCGCACGATGAACCTGCCGGGCGCGACGGTTCACGAGTCTTCGGATCACCTCCTGCGGCTGTTCGGCGGTGGCTGTTCGGCGGTGGTCTAGCGGTACCGCATCGCGATCAGGATCGTCGCCGAGCTCAGGTCATCGGGGATCTCCTGGCAGCAACGACCACACGATCGCATCCTGCCGTTCGCTGTGCAGCCAGATCGACTGCCGCTCGAGACCCTCGCGATGGAAGCCGGCGCGCTCTGCGAGCTTCTGAGAGGCCTCGTTGGCCGGGTGCGTGCGGATCTCGATCCGGCCGACACCTTCCTCGAGCAGCCAGTCACAGACCAAGCGAACGGCGCGCGTCATCAAACCGCGCCCCCTCCCCGCCTCGCACGCGAGGTAGGCGATCTCGAAGTTGTCGCGGTGCCGCCGCGATGCGATCACCGCGCCCAGCGAGATGTCCCTGCCTGCCTCGGTCACGGCATAGTCAATGCGATCGCCGGAGGCTCGTCCATCGCGTGCGACTCGGAGCAGCGAGTCGAAATCGCGGTCGCTCGGTGCGGCCGGCATGTTCAGCCATTGCGCGACGACCGCGTCACGCATCGTCGCAAGAACGACGGCGCGGTCATCCTCACGCAATTCGCGGAGGACGACCACGCCGTCGGTGATCGAGTCAGGCGGCTTCATGTGCCGCTGACAACGCTACTACTCGCAGCACGAACCCTCGCGCCGCGACGGGACGAGTGCGCCGCGAACCCGGAACAACGAAAACGGCGCGGTCGCCCTCTCGCACATCGAGAAGACGACCACGCCGTCGGTCGTTCATTCCGGCGCCGTCAGAGCGCCGACGCTACTACTCGGAGCGTGACCCTTCGCGCTCGCGACGGGGGCCGCCGCGGCCGCCACCGCGGGGGCCGTCACGGCGCGGGCCGCGGTCTTCGCGGGGCTCGCGCGGCGGGGCGTCCTTCGCCCGCTCGACGAGCTCCTCCGGGGAGACCATGGTCTCGCCTTCGTGCTTCTGGACGAGCTTGAGGCCGATGCGGCCACGAGCCTTGTCCACTTCCTGCACGACGACGTCGAGGATGTCACCGCGCGCGATGACGTCTTCGATGTGGTTGACGCGACCTGGGCCCACGTTCGAGACGTGGAGCAGGCCGTCGGTGCCCTTCTTCAGCTCGACGAACGCGCCGAAGTCGGTCGTCTTGACCACGCGACCGGTGTAGGTGTCTCCGACCTCGGGCTCCTTGGTCAGGTTCCGGATCGCCTCGATGGCGGCGTCACCCTTGGTGCCCTCGGTGGCGTACACGAGGATCGTGCCGTCCTCTTCGATGTCGATCTGCACCTCGTAGTCCGACTCGAGCGAGCGAATCGTCTCGCCGCCCTTGCCGATGACCATCCCGATGAACTCCGGGTTGATCTGGATGGTGGAGATCCGCGGCGCGTGCTCGGCGAGTGCCTCACGCGGAGCCGAGATCGCTTCGTGCATCTTCCCGAGGATGGCAATGCGAGCGTCCTTCGCCTGCGCGAGGGCCTGCTGCATGATCTCGCGACTGACGCCGGTGATCTTGATGTCCATCTGCAGGGCGGTGATGCCCTCCTGCGTGCCGGCGACCTTGAAGTCCATGTCGCCCAGGTGGTCCTCCGCACCCTGGATGTCGGTGAGGATCTCGTACGCGTCGCCTTCCTTGACGAGGCCCATCGCGATGCCGGAGACGGGAGCCGTGATCGGCACGCCGGCGTCCATCAGCGCGAGGGTCGAGCCGCAGACCGAGCCCATCGACGACGAGCCGTTCGACTCGAGCGTCTCGGACACGATGCTGATCGTGTACGGGAAGTTCTCCGTTGCCGGAAGGACGGCCTCGAGCGCGCGCTGCGCGAGCGCACCGTGGCCGATGTCGCGCCGCTTGGGCGAGCCCATGCGACCCGTCTCACCCACCGAGTAGGGCGGGAAGTTGTAGTGGTGCATGAAGCGCCGGTCACGCTCGAGGGAGAGGTCGTCGATGCGCTGCCCCTCCTTCGCCGTGCCGAGCGTCAGCAGCGACATGATCTGCGTCTGGCCACGCGTGAAGAGCGCCGACCCGTGGGTGCGGGGCATCACGCTGACCTCGATCTCGATCGGGCGGATCTGCGTTGCGGTCCGGCCGTCCGGACGACGCTTGTCGACCGCGATCTTCTGCCGGACGAGCGACTTGTAGATCGCCTCGCACGCCTTCTTGACGTAGCTCTTCGTGAGCGCGTCCTTGACCTGCGGCGCGTCACCATCGACGGTGGCCGGGCCGACCGGGAACGGCAGCTCGACGCTCTCGATGATGTGCTCGAAGACCAGATTGCGCTTGGCCGACTTGAGCTCCTTCGAGTCCTGCTCCGCCTCGGTGAGACCACGCAGGTCGTTCTCGAACTTCTCGCGGACGACGGTCTCGACCGCAACCGAGCGCTGCTTCTCGAGGATCTGCGCCAGCGACATGCGGAGCTGCAGCTCGCCGAAGACCTTCTCCTCGTTTGCATCGAGGGACGGGGCGCCGACTTCCTTCTCGACGACCTCCTCGACGATCGCGGCGGCCTCACGGAGTCCAACCTGCTGGATGCGCTCCCAGATCTGGTGGCCGTACGTCGACTCGAGCCGTTCGGTGACGGCGGGGTCGAGCCACTTCGTCTTGCCCTTCTTCGCGCGCAGCTCGAGCTGGGCGTCGCAGAGCTTGACGATCTCGCGGTGAGCGATCTCCAGTGCCTCGAGGAGCTTGTCCTCGTGCACCTGGTTCGCGCCCGCCTCGACCATGGTCAGGCCATCCTTGGTGCCGACGACGATCAGGTCGAGATCGGTTTCCTCGAGCTCCTGGAGCGTCGGGTTGACGACCAGGTCGCCGTCGACGATGCCCATGCGCACTGCGCCGATCGGGCCGAGGAACGGCAGCGGCGACACTGTCAGTGCCGCCGAGACCGCGTTGATCGCGAGGATGTCGTGCGCGTTCACCATGTCGGCCGAGAAGACCGTGGCGACGCCCTGCGTCTCGTTGCGATAGCCCTTCGGCCAGAGCGGCCGGACCGGGCGGTCGATCATGCGGGCCGTGAGGATCGCCCGTTCTGTCGGCCGTCCTTCCCGCTTGAAAAAGCCGCCGGGAATCTTCCCTGCGGCGTACATGCGCTCCTCGACGTCGATCGTCAGGGGGAAGAAGTCCGCGCCTTCGCGCGCTTCCGTCCGGCCCTGCGCCGCGCCGAGAACGACGGTGTCACCACTGCGGACGAAGACTGCCCCGTCTGCCTGCTTGGCGATCTTCCCCGTCTCGAATGAAATCTCCTTGCCGCCAATTTCGACGGACACGGAAACCGGCACCCCTGCGGGATGCTCAGCTTCAACAATGCTCATGTTTCTCCTATTCCTCCACTGTGC
>DATBDB010000254.1:0-3739 GCA_036270155.1 Gaiellaceae bacterium | reverse complement strand
GGATAGTCGTCGCCGGCCGAGTTGCCGACCTCGTTCGACGGCGGGCACGGCAGCGTCGGCTTCCCCGGGCCGTCCCACCCCGGCAGCCCCCCGAAGTCGCACTCGCGCGCCAGAGTCACGAGCGTCCACGGCTTGCCGTGGGCGACGTAGAAGTCGACGCTCTGCGTCCCGCTGAACGTTGACCCGTCGTTGGCTGCGAGCGTCCCCGGCCAGCTCCCCCAGATCCCGTCAACGCTCCAGTTCAGCTGCCATTCGCCCGGTGCGGTCACGATCTGACCGAGCAAGGTCGTCTCGTTGGCGTACGGGCACGTCGGCTTGTCCGGCGGGCAACTCGGGTCCATCCCCCGGCGCACAAGCAGCTTGTCGAAGTGAAGCCTGAGATGGGTTGGCGCGGGCGCGTGCGTCCAACCGGCGTACACCTGCTTCGCGACCACGACGCGCCGGCCGACGGGCTCGTCCAGCTTCAGCAGAATCTTCCCGCAACCGTTGCCGGGGCGCAGCTTCACGATCGGCGCGTTGACGCTGCCGCGATCGACGATCCGCCAGACGAACGTCGAGCCCTTCGGACGCGGCGAGGGAGCACAAACGTCGAACTCGTATGAGCCGTTGATGCTCAGCCAGTTCGCGGCTGCGTGCGAGCACGCCTTGAACTGATCCGATCCTTTCGTCTCGTGCGCGCACTCCGCTTCCTGTCCGGCCGGGGTCGCATCGGTCGACATGAAGAGGTCGCCCTCGGCCGCCCCCGTGGCGGAGGTCGGCGAGGCGCTTCCCGGGTGGCGTACGACCCAGGCGGTGCGAAACGGATGGAATTCCGTCTTCTCGCCGCGCCCCTGGTAGTGGTCGCAGTCCCAGATCCAGGAGCCGAGCGCCTGGATCCGGTCACCGGGCTGCGGCCGCGCCCACTCGGGGTACGACGTGAACTCACGCTCGAGATGCAACGTGCCCTGCTCGGCCGTCATGTCGCGCGAGACACCGGTCAGGAAATTGCCCGCAGCGTCGACGGTCACGTCGATGTTGACGTCGTACGCGTGGTGCGTGATCGGATCGTCGGAGCTCGCGATGCGCGACGCGAGCAGGCCGCTGGCGCCTTTGACCGTGCCGCTCACCGAGCGCGGCGGAGGCGGCGGCCCGCTCGATGGGAAGTCCTTGTCGTTCACGTAGACCCAGTTGGGCGCCAGCCCGGTGTAGATCTTCGTCGTGTCGCGCTGGCAGCCGTCGGCGATCGCCTGCACGTTCGGATCCGGCTTCACCTCGGCGAGCCGCCACGCGGCCGCGCCCGCCGCGAACGCGAACAGGAGCACGACCGTGATGAACCGCCTCACGAGCGGATTATCACGGGTGTGCCCGCCGGCGTCTCGCGAAAGACCTTCTCGAGCGTCGCGTTGGGCAACCGGATGCAGCCGTTCGAGACCGCGCGGCCGATCGACCACGGCTCGTTGGTGCCATGGATCGCCACCGGCCCGCCCTGCACCCAGCCCGTCAGGACGGTCGAGAAGGCCGAGATGCCGATCGCCGCGGGGCCGAACGGCCCGTTGATGTCGGCGGGCACGAGCCGCTGGTTGACGTAGTACCGGCCGGTCGGCGTGGGCGTCGACGGGGAGCCGACGGCGACGGTCGCGGTGAGCACCGGCTTCGCGTTGCGGTAGAGCGTGAGCCGGCGCTGGGACAGGTCGACGACGATCCGCATCGGCACGGTTTCGACGCGCAGCCCGCGGGCGCGGACGAACGCGGTCACGCCGTTCGGCTTCCTCGGCAGCTGGACGCGGTACCAGCTCGGTTTGCAGTCGTGGCGCACGACGGCGCCGACAACGCCGAAGACGGTCGGATAGTCGTTGATGTTCTTCGGGCCGAAGCGCGCCACGACAGCGCCGCCGGGCCGGGCGAACGCGACGGCGCCCTGCGGCGCCGCGGCCGCGTAGGCCCTACGCATCGAGCCGAGAGAGACCAGCTTCCCGTCGGTGCAGTGCTGCACTTTGGCGGCGAGCACGTGCCCGCTGACGGTCCGCTTCTTGTGGGCGCCGCAGCCGGCGATGACCACCACGACGAGGACAAGGGCAGCGTTGCGCATAGCTAGGGCAACCTGGTGGCGAACCAGGCGGCGCTCATGTCTTCGTCTCCGTGGCCGAGCGCGATTGCGCGCGCGAAGCGATCCTCGATCGCAGAGACCAGTGCGAGGTCGACACCCAGGCGCGCCGTCAGCTCGCGGATCAAGAGCGCGTCCTTGTGCGCCGTCTCGAGCTTGAACTGCGGTTCGAACTGTCGCTCGATGATCGCCGTCCCCTTCTGCTGGAGATACGCGCTCTCGAGCGATCCGCCCTGGAAAGCCGAGAGCACGAGGTTGGGGTCGAGCCCGGCCGCTTCCGCGAATGCGATCAGCTCGCCCGCGCTCTCGACGAGGATCAGCACCCACGTGTTGAGTACGAGCTTGAGCTTGGAGGCATCGCCGATCCGGTCTCCGAGGTCGACCGTCTTGATGCCGATCGCGTCGCAGATCGGGGCAACCGTGCGGCGCGCGTCGGCCGGGCCGGAGAGGAGCACGGTCAGCTTCCCCTCCTGCGCCGGGATGCGCGTCCCGAGGACGGGCGCGTCGAGCATCGTCCCGTCGAGTGCGGCGAGCTTCTCCACATCAGGCCCGACCGTCGATGACTGCATCCACACGCTCGCGCCGAAGTCGACGTCGCCGACCGCCTCGCGGACCGCGTCAAGATCGCGGAGCATCGTCACCGTCACGTCGGTGCCCGTGACGGCCTCCTGCGGCGTCGCCGCAACCGGGAGCCCGGTCGCCTCGGCTCGCTCGCGCGTGCGGTTCCAGACGACGACGTCGTGGCCCGCCGCCGCGATGTTCTTCGCCATTCCAGCGCCCATGATCCCTGTGCCGAGCACGGCCACCTTCATCTCTACGCTCCAATCATGATCGTCGCGCACCTCGATCTTGATGCGTTCTTTGCCGCAGTCGAGGAGCTGGAAAACCCCGCGCTGCGCCGCGTGCCGCTGATCGTCGGCGGCGATCCCAAAGGCCGAGGGGTCGTCGCGACCGCGAACTACGTCGCGCGCGGCTTCGGCATCCATTCCGCAATGTCGTGCGCCGAGGCCTACCGCCGCTGCCCGCAGGCCGTTTTCGTCCGGCCGCGCCATTCGCTCTACAAGGACTACTCACGCGAGGTGTGGTCGACGATCCGGGAGATCGTCCCGACCGTCGAGCAGGCCGGGATCGACGAGGGCTATCTCGATCTCGGCGAGGTTGCTCCCGCCTTCGACGACGCACGCGCGCTCGCCGAGGCGGTCCGCGCGGTCGTCCGTGCGCGGACGAGGCTCTCGTGCTCGCTCGGCGTTGCGAGCTCGAAGGTGGTCGCGAAGGTCGCGTCGGACCGGCGCAAGCCGGGAGGGCTCACCGTCGTGCGCCCGGGGACTGAGGCGGCGTTCCTCGCTCCGTTTCCGATCCGCATCCTCCCCGGGATCGGACCGCGCGCCGAGGAGCGGCTGGTGGCGGTGGGCATCAAGACGATCGGGGACATCGCAGCCCTCGACGACGACGCGCTCCGCGGCGGTGTGCTGAGCGGCAAGGTCGGACGCGAGCTACGCGACCGCGCGCGCGGGGTCGACCGCCGGGCGCTCGAGGTCTCGACCGAGCGCATCTCGATCTCACTGGAGGAGACATTCGAGCGTGACATCGCCGATCCGGAGCGCCTGCACGACGAGCTGCGGCGGATGGCGGCGAGGCTCGCCGAGTACCTGCGGG
>DATBDB010000253.1:0-9036 GCA_036270155.1 Gaiellaceae bacterium | reverse complement strand
CGTGCACCTTGAACGAGGCGCCGGAGAAGCTGACCGTCGTGTCGGCGGAGCAATCGCACCCGGAGACGCTGATGCCCTTGAGCTCGAGTCCGACGCCGCCCGCGATCGAGGCGGAGAACGAGCCGCTCGAGTTGATCGCATCATTGACCAACTGACAGAAGACAGCCGGCAGGTCGGGCCCCGCGGTCGTCGTCGCGGTCGTTGTCGTGTCGGCGGCCTTGGCCGTCGTGTTCGTCACGCTCGGCACCGCCGTGTCCTTCTTCGGCGCCGTGTTCTTCAGCTTGACCGCTGGTCGAGGCAGCGTCCGTTTCTCGGTCGCGGGACCGTTTGGCTTCTCGGCCTTCGGATGCGCATTTCGGATCGTGAAGCCCTTGCCGACCGTCGGCAGCGGCAGCACCTTGATGCGCAGGGATTTGCTGGAGGTCGCACTGCCGTCGGTCACGGTCAGGTCGAAGACGAAGAACGTCGGCTTCAGTACCCGTGGGGTCGCGAACCGCGTGTCCGCTTCGCGGCGGCGGCCGAGCCAGTGCACCGCCGGCGTGACGGTCGAGCAGTGGCTGCCGGGCAGCTCCGCGTCGGCCGCGGTGAGGCACCGCTGGGTCCAGCGGTACGACACGCCGAGACCGTTGCCGCCGCTGCCGTCACCTTCGAGCGTGACGACCGTCGGGATCTCCTTCTCGTTCGCCCGAACGATCGGCTGCGCGTCGAACATGACCTTCTCGGGCTCATTGATCACCGCTTGAATCGAGTGCCGCGGGCTGACCTCGATCGCGGCGCGGGCCGACTTCGGCGCCTTGCGCGCTCCGTCGGACGCGTGGGCGGCCAACGTCAGCGTCTTGCCCTGCGTCCCCTTCCCGAACGAGAGGACGAGCTTCATCTGCGGCAGGTGGTGACCGGCTTGGAGCGGGCCGCTCGAAGAGCAGCGCGCGCTGGTTGCCGCGACCGCACACTTCCAGCCCGACTCGTCGAGCTTCAAGAGGCGAACCCCGCGCGGAAGGTGGATGCCGAGCTGGACCGGGTTGGTGGTCCCAGCGTTGCCGCCGTTGTGCACGGTGAGCCCGAACGAGCCGACGCCGCCCGCGGTCGGAACGTGCTGGTTGGTGAAGTTCGGCACGAGCCTCGCGACCGCGCGGTCGACGCTGACGAGGACCGGGATCCGGTACGCCTTCGCAGGCGAGCCGATCAGCTTGATCTGAGCGGGCCAGTCCTGCGGCTTCGCAGTCGCAGAACCGGCGGTGATCACGACGGTCGGGCCTTGGAGCGTCGCCGCCGGCGCAAGGTCGGCGCCGAACGTGACGCTGCACGTGAGGCTCGACGTGCCCGTGCAGTTCCAGCCTGGTGCGCTCGCGATCGACTTGATGCGCGCGCCTGCCTTGAGCTGCTGTGTCAGTTCGGCGTGGCTGCCGGCGACGATCGCCGCGCCGCCCGCGTCGCGGATGTCGAGCCGCTCGGTGAACGCCTGGCCGGAGACGACCGGAGCAGGCGCGCCGTCGGTTGCCGGCTCGAGCGACTTGTTGCCGGTCGCACGCAGGACGGTCAGCGCCGGGAAGCCCGCGTTGCCTTCGAGGATGAGGAGCGGCAGAGATGTCTCGCGCGGCTTCGCAGCTGCGATCTCGTTTTCCGCAATCGCCGACAGGGCGATCGTCCCTTCGCCGTGCTTGGCGTCCGATGCTGCCTTGACGACCAGCTCGACGTTCAGTGCGGCACGAGGCGAGATCGACGCGGACTCCGCCGACAAACACGAGAAGCGCTGCGCTTGCGCCGTCGGCGTGGCTCCGCCCTGACAGGTCCACGGCGCAGCGAGCGTTCCGACGCGCACGAGCGAGGTGCCTGCCGGGATCAGGCCTCCGATAGCGACGCGGCCCTGCGTCGCAGCTCCGCCGATGTTCGAGACCTTCAGCCGCACGGTCGTCTGCGCGCCGGGGAGCAACTCCTGGAGGCCATGTGCGGCGACGGCGCTCGGCACGAGCAGCGCGCCGGGCGGAGGCGTCACGAAGATCGTGGCCGGCGTCGGTGAGCTCTTCGCCGCCTGACCGCCGAGGCCGGTCATCTGAACGAACCACCGCTGGACCGACGGTTTGCCGCCGGTCTGGAGATGCAGCGTCGCGATGCGGTTCGGGTCGAGTTGGTAGGTGATCGTGAGCCGCGGTGCGACCTTGCCAACCGGAACCGGCGACGAGTAGGTGCACGACGGCGACGTGCCGGTGCCGCCACTGCACTTCCAGCCGGCGCCCGATCCGCTCCACGAGCCGATGAGTGTCGACGGGATCAGATTCGAAAGCTGAACCGACGTGGCGGGGCCAGAGCCGACGTTCAGGATGTCAACAGTCTCGACGGCCGACTTGTCGGTCCGCACGTTCGGCGTGCCCCCGACCTCCGCGAAGAGCGCGGGCGAGGGCTTGCCCGCGACGACATGCAGCGTCGCGCGCGCGTTGTGGCCGGCTGCGATGCCCGTGCCGGTCACCTTGACCGTCGGGCGCGAACCAACCTGCGCCGTCGGCGCGACCTCGAAGCGAGCGAGCACGGCGACCGAGCCGTTGACCGGCAGGGACTTGCTGAACTGGCACGTGCCCGCCGACGCGCGGCAGGACCAGCGGCCGCCGACGGGATTGGAGCCGCCGAACCCCGGCATGCGCTCGAGGTTCTCCGCGCCCACGAACCGGAGCGACGGAGGGATTGCGATCGTGAAGCCGGCAGGCTTGTTCGACGGTGTGGCGACCTTGCCGGCGTTCGACACGACTACGAGGATCTCGGCGGCAGCACCGGGAACGGTGCTCGTTGCGGTGATTTGCGACGTGACCTCAACGCGCGGCGCCGATACCGCTGCGGCGCCGGCGCGCGTGTTCTCCCCGATCAGCGATGCAACCGCCGCACCAACCACGATGAAAGCGGCGCCATAGGCGCGCCTCCGCGTTCCCGACTTCATACCGAGCTCTCTCCCTGCCCCCACGACCCCGTGAGTGGTTCGTATTGCTGACCGCTAACGACCCGGACTTAACACCGCGAATCAGATTTACGCAAGTTTGAGTCGCTTAACCTCCAGAAAGCAGCACAAGCGTTGCCACCTTGAACGGCGCGCTCGGTACCGCGATCGAGCCGGAGTACGGGTAGTCGAGCATCAGCGCGAGGAGCATCGCCGTTCCGACGAGCGCGGACGCGGCGCCGATCATCGTGACCTGAACTCCTTCGCCGAACGGCTTGAAGTAGTACGTGGTCGAGATCGCGAGCAGCGCGCCGAAGACCAGCATCACCTGGAAGATCACGGGCAGGGCGAGGTTCGAGTCGTCGAGCCTCGTGCGTCGCGCCACGACCAGATCGTTCAAGCGCGTCAGCGTCTGTGTGAAGAACGGGTTCGTGCCGGACGTCGTTCGCGCGTCGTCGAGCGTCGCGTACATCTTGTCGATCTTCTGCCACGCCCGAACGCTCGCCTTGCCGTGCTCCATGAACGCCCACTCGCGCTGGCGCACCTCGCGTGCGTAGTCCAGCGCTTCACGACGGATCGTGACGCCGACACCCGGCAGCGCGTGGCTCGTGCGCAGCACCTGGGCGAGCACGGTTGCCTCCTGTTTCGCGTCGGCATTCGCGCGCGTGAAGTTGGTGTAGAGCTGGCCGATCGTGAACGCCAGCACGAAGCTGAAGAGCCCGGAGGAGATGCCGAACGCGCTCGAGAGGCCTCGGCTGTCGGAGTGCGCCTCCAGGCTCGGGACGAACCGCCGCATCAGCCGGAACCCGCCGACGCCGACGACCACGAACCCGCCGACGATCAGCAGGACGAGGCCCCAGGTCGGGAAAGTGTTGAGAAGCCAGCGGGACATCGGCCGCGAATCATCGGCCAAGTGCCGGACGGCCCGCCGCGTCAGGCGGCTTGAACCGGCGTGAGTTCCTCTCCGCGCTTCAGCCGCAGCGCGAACGTGACACCCAGCGCGACGACGATGTTCAAGGCGAGCGCGGGCACGCCGATGAAGAGCTTCGTGTGGTGTGTGCCCCAGCCGAAGTCGTGGCTCGACGTCGCAAACCGAGCGCCCGCGAGCAGATAGCTGCCGTAGGCGGTGCCCGCTGCCCAGCCGGC
This sequence comes from Gaiellaceae bacterium, assembly GCA_036270155.1. Taxonomy (GTDB): domain Bacteria; phylum Actinomycetota; class Thermoleophilia; order Gaiellales; family Gaiellaceae; genus PALSA-600. The sequence goes on along the minus strand of DATBDB010000253.1, from coordinate 4,967 downwards.
AATGGCTGCACGCGACGAGAGCCGCTTCCACAGCAGGCCGCCGAAGACCGCCGGGACCGTCTGCAGGATCCAGACGCCGGCGGCGAGCTGGAAGTTGATCACGAACGTGGTCGGAAGCATGATCACGAAGTTGACGGCGCCGAACTTGACCACGAGGGACGCGATCTTCGACACCTGCGTCTGTTCCTTCGGACTCGCGCCCGGCTTGAACTCGAGCCAGATGTTGCGAGCGAACAGGTTGGCGGATGCAATCGCCATCATCGCCGCGGGGACGAGGGCGCCGATCGCAATCGATGCGAGCGCGAAGCCCGCGAACCAGCTCGGAAAGACTTGGTCGAACAGGGCCGGCACGGCGATGTTGTTGCCGTAATGCGCGTCCGGCTTGATCCCGGCGGCGATCGCGAGGTAGCCGAGGAGCGCGAGCAGGCCGAGCATGACCGTGTAGACGGGCAGGAAGATGCTGTTGCGCTGGACGACGAAGCGGCTCTTCGACGCGAGCGCCCCGGTCAGCGTGTGCGGGTACAGAAACAGTGCGAGCCCACTGCCGATCGCGAGCGTGACGTAGTTCGCGTAGAGGTTCCCGGGCAGCGTCAGCCGGCTCGCGGGCACCTTCGAGAACGCGTGCGCGTAGCCGCCGAGGTGAATCGGGATGTAGATCACGGCCACGATCACCGTCACCCAGATGAAAACGTCCTTGACGACCGCGATCAGCGTCGCCGAGCGAAGCCCGCTCACATACGTGATGACGGCGAGCAGGGCGAACGCCACCCAGAGCGACGCATCGACGGGCAGGCCGATCTGCGCCATGCAGATCTCGATGCCGTACACCTGAAGCGCGATGTACGGCATCGTCGCGACGATGCCGGTGAGCGTCACCGCCGCGCTCAGCCAGCGGTTGCCGAAGCGCGCGCGCACGAAGTCTGCGGGAGTCACGTGCCCTTCGTCCCGTGCGAGCTGCCAGAGCTTGGGTACGAGCACGAAGGCGACCAGATAGGTGATCACGAGGTAGGGCAGCGCGAAGAAACCGATTGCGCCGCCCCCGAACACGAGTGCCGGCACCGCAATGAACGAGTAGGTCGTGTAGATGCTGCCGCCCTGGAGGAACCAGGTGAGCACGCCGCCGAACTGACGCCCGCCGAGCGCCCACTCGTCGAGATCGTCCAGGTCCGCCTTCCGCCACCGCCCCGCGAAGAGACCGATCACCGTGATCAGCGCAAAGGCCGCCGCAATCACGATCGCCTGCGTGACTTCGATCGCAGCGACCGTCATTGCGACAGCGACCGCTCCGTGCCGCGCAGCACGTAGACGACGCCAGTCACTGCGCCGCCGAACAGCACGGCGACGAACTGGTACCAGACGAAGAACGGAATGCCGACGAGCGCCGGATCGCGGTGGTCATAGAGCGGCGGGTACACGACGACTGCGATCGGCAACACGAAGAGCAGAAATGCCCACCGGCGACCCTGTGGCCGCTCTTCGTGGCCTCCCTCGATCACGCGGCCGAAGATGGATGAACCGTCGAACTGTCAGAAGCTGTCGTTAAGGTCACGCGCGTGTTCGCGACCGGATCCGCCGTTCTGTACATCTCGATCGCCGTCGCGTCCGCACTGCTCGGCGTCCTCGTCGCCGGGCTCGTGCTGCGGTACACCGCGCTGCGGCCGCCGTTCGACTTCGGCGCCGTCGATGCATTGGTCGGAATCGTGTACGGCATCCTCCTCGCGATCCTCGTGCTCTTCGCGTCCGAGCACTACTCGGCGGCGATCACCAACGCCGACAAGGAAGCGACGTCGCTCAATGACATCTACAAGGCGGCCGGCACACTCCAGCCAACCGCGCGCGATACCCTCCGCCACCAGGTCATCTGCTACGCCCGCGAGAAGATCGAGCTCGAGTGGCCCTCGTTGCGCAATTCCGACGGGAACGGCTCGCCCGTCCTCTTCGCCCGCACGAGGGAGCTCAACAACCAGATCGAGGCAATCGCGCGCGCCGAGCCTACGAACCTCGTCGTCTCGACGCTCTTCAACGCCAACCTGACTCGCGCCGAGGCCCGGCAGCTGATGCTCGAAGACAGCCGCCCGGAGTTGCCGAAGCCACTCTGGCTCGTCGTCCTGCTCGGTATCGGGATCGTCGTCTTCCTGCTCTCGATTCGCTACTGGGAGGAGAAGAGCCATCTAATCGCGGCGCTCCTCGCTTCGCTCGCGCTGCTCGTCGCAATGGTCGGCGCGCTCGCCGAGCTCGACCGCCCGTTCGCGTCTGTGATCGGACTGCAGCCGCGGGCGATGGAGAGCGTGTTGACGAGCGTCGTGCAGTCGTCGACGCAGTCGCCCGTCGTGTTCCGGCCGTGCGCCGACACCGCGTCGGCCTCATGACACCCTCTCGGTAAGCTCGAGAGATGGAACTCCGCTCACTCGGCAGCACCGGCCTCCAGGTCAGCCCGCTCTGCCTCGGCGCAATGATGTTCGGCGCCTGGGGCAACCCAAATCATGACGAGGGCATCGCGGCCATCCACCGGGCGCTCGACGCGGGGATCAACTTCATCGACACCGCCGACGTGTACGCGCGCGGCGAGTCCGAGGAGATCGTCGGCAAGGCGCTGAAGGGCCGCCGTGACTCTGTCGTCCTCGCGACGAAGGTGCACGGGACGATGCACGACACCGATCCGAACATGAAGGGCAACTCGCGCCGCTGGATCATCCAGGAGGTCGAGCACAGCCTCCGCCGCCTGCAGACCGACTGGATCGACCTCTACCAGATCCACCGCTGGGATCCCGACACCGACCACGACGAGACCCTCGGCGCGCTCACCGACCTGCAGCGCGCCGGGAAGATCCGGTACCTCGGCTCCTCGACGTTCCCGCCGTCGGCCATCGTCGAGGCGCAATGGGTCGCAGAGAAGCGGGGCCATGCGCGCTACGTCTGCGAACAGCCGCCGTACTCGATCCTCGTGCGAGGCATCGAGACCGAGGTACTGCCCACCTGCCAGCAGTACGGGATGGGCGTCATTCCCTGGAGCCCGCTCGGAGGCGGCTGGCTGTCCGGCAAGTACCGCAAGGGCAGCGAGATGACGGGGCACCGCGCGGAACGCATGCCGGCGCGCTACGACCTCTCGCTCCCCGGGAACCAGGCGAAGCTCGACGCGGTCGAGCAACTCGCGCAACTCGCCGAGCAGGCGGGGATCAGCATGATCCATCTCGCGCTGGCATTCGTGATTCGTCACCCGGCCGTGACCGCAGCGATCGTCGGGCCGCGGACGCTCGAGCAGCTCGAGGGACAGCTCGGCGCCGTCGACGTGCAGCTCAGCGACGAGATCCTCGATGCGATCGACGAGATCGTCCCGCCCGGCACCAACCTGAACGCGGCCGATGCGGGCTGGCGCCCGCCGTGGCTCGACGACCCCCGCGCGCGGCGTCGCTAAGCCCGCGCGCGGCGGCGTAAGCTGCCCCGGTGACGCGGACGATCCGGACGAAGGACGAGCGCACGCTCGACGTGCACGAGGCCGGCGATCCGGCGGGGTTCCCGGTCCTCTTTCATCACGGCACACCGGCTGCGGGCCTCCCGTACGAGCCGCATGTCGCGCTGGCGCGTGAGCAGGGCATTCGGCTGATCGGCTACGACCGGCCCGGGTATGGCGGATCGACCCGCGCGAAAGACCGTCGCGTCGAGGACTGCGTGGCCGATGTCACGGAGATCGCGGACGCGCTCCACCTCGACCGCTTTGCGACGTGGGGCATCTCAGGTGGCGGCCCACATGCGCTCGCCTGTGCGGCGCTGTGCGACGACCGCTTGAAGGCGGTCGCGAGCTTGGCCGCTGTCGCGCCGTTCGGTGCCGACGGCCTCGACTGGCTCGAGGGGATGGGCGAGGACAATCTCGTCGAGTTCGGCAAGGCGCTCGACGGCGAAGAAGCGCTGCGCGGCTTCTGCGAGCCGCTCGCCGAGGAAATGATCGCTGCCGATCCGGAGGCGCTCGTGGACGTCATAGCGTCGCTGCTCGGGCCGGCAGACCAAGCCGTCCTCACCGGAGCGTTCGCCGAGTACCTGCACGCGTGCGATGCTCACGGCCTCGAGTCCGGCGTTGATGGGTGGATCGACGACGACTTCGCGTTCGTCGAGCCGTGGGGCTTCGAGGTCGGCGAGATCACCCGGCCGGTGCTTCTCCTGCACGGCGAGGACGACCGCTTCGTGCCGGTTTCCCACGGTCACTGGCTCGCAGCCCGCATCCCGGACGTTGACGCGCGGATCGATCCGGCGGACGGGCATCTGACGCTGTTGGAGCGGCGAATGCGCGAGGTCAACGCCTGGCTGCTGTCACACAGCTGAGCGTCGCGCTCAACGCAGGGCTCCGCAAAGGCATCCTCGCGGCCGCCGACAGTGCGCGCGTGCAGCGTCTCGTACAGCGGCACGGCATGCGCCTCGGCGCCGGGCGCTTCGTCGCCGGCGAGACACTCGACGAGTGCATCGCGGTTCTGCGCCGCCTGAACGACCAGGGCCTCTACGCGAACACGACGCTACTCGGTGAAGGTGTCCTCGAACCGACGCAGACCGAGGCCGTGGTCGCCGCCTACCGCGAGATCACCGAGCGCATTGCGTCGGAGGGTCTCCGCGCGAATGTCGCGCTGAAGCTCACGCACCTCGGGCTCGAGATCGATGAGGAGCTCGCATTCACGAACCTGAAGCGCCTGCTCGAGCTGGGGAGCTTCGTCCGGATCGACATGGAGCAGTCGCAGTTCGTTGACGCGACGCTGCGCATCTACCGGAAGCTCCGCGACGACGGCTTCGACAACGTCGGCACGGTGCTGCAGGCCTATCTGTACCGGACGCCCGGCGATCTGGAGAGCCTGCTGCCGCTCGCCCCGAACCTGCGGCTCGTCAAAGGCGCATACCTCGAGCCCGAGCAGGTCGCCTACCCCCACAAGACCGATGTCGACACCGCCTACGAGAAGCTGCTCGAGCGCATGCTCGAGGCGGGC
>DATBDB010000252.1:0-5928 GCA_036270155.1 Gaiellaceae bacterium | reverse complement strand
ACTCGTTCGACGAGGCTGCGTTCAGAACGCTCTGGTACGCGCTCGTCCAGTCGCTACGGGTCGTCTCGCCCGTGATGCCGTTTCTCACAGAGCACCTCTGGCGCAACCTCGTGCCCGACGGCCCAGCCTCTGTGCACCTCGCGCCGTGGCCGGATCCGGTGGAGCCCGACCGCGAACTGCTCGCAGAGATCGCGGAGGTCCGCCGCGTCGTCGAGCTTGGCCGGCAGGCGCGCTCCGCGTCGCAGCTCAAGCTGCGGCAGCCTCTGCGCCGGCTCGTCGTTGCCGGGGCGTCCCACCGTGCGGAGGCGCACACGGACGAGATCGCCGAGGAGCTCCGGGTCAAGGATGTGGAGTTCGGCGAGGTCGAGGCCTCGGAGCTGCGGGTGAAGCCGAACCTGCCGGTGCTCGGCCCGAAGCTCGGCTCGGCGCTGCGCGACGTGCGCGAGCGGCTGCAGCGCGGTGAGTTCGAGGAGCTCGAGGGAGGTCGCTTCCAGGTCGACGGTCATCTGCTCGAGCCCGACGAGGTGCTCGTGGAGCGCGTGGGCCGCGAGGGGTGGGCCGTCGCGAGCGAGGACGGCGTGACAGTCGCGCTCGACACCGCACTCGACGACGAGCTGCTGCTGGAAGCGCGCCTGCTCGACCGGGTCCACGAGGTGAACGTGCTGCGCAAGGAGACGGGACTGCTGATCACGGACCGGATCAAGCTCTGGATCCCCGACGGGGACCTGCTCGACCGCTACGCGGACCGACTCGCCTCCGAGACGCTCGCCGTCTCGGTCGAGCTCGGCGAGCTGCGGATCGAGAAGGCGTGACGAGCGACGAAACTCTCGAACCTGGTTAAAGAGCAAACCAGGTTCGATCTTGTTCTGAACCCAGGTTCTTGAGTTTCGGAATTACCCCTGAGCTTCGGCGAGCGCGAGCTCGCGGCGGAGCTCGACCGGCAGGCGGAACTCGACGTCTTCGTCGACGAGCCGGTACGGCTCGATCTCCGTCGTGCCGCGCGCGCGGAACCAGTCACAGACGCGGTCGACGAGCTTCTCCGGCGCGGACGCACCGGACGTGACGCCGACGACCTCGACGCCTTCGACCCATGCTTCGTCGATCTCCGTTTCGTCGTCGATCAGGTGGGACGCGACGCCGTTGGCGCGTGCGACTTCGACCAGGCGGTTGGAGTTCGACGAGTTGCGCGAGCCGATCACGAGCAGCAACTGGATCTCGCCGAGCATCTCCTTGACCGCCCACTGGCGGTTGGAGGTCGCGTAACAGATGTCTTCCTTCTTCGGCGCGTGGATATCGGGGAAGCGGCGGCGGAGCGCGGTGATGATCTCGCCGGTCTCGTCCACCGACAGCGTTGTCTGCGTGACGTAGGCGAGCCGCGCCCCTTCCGGGAAGCTGAGCGCTTCGGCGTCGGCGATCGACTCGACGAGCACGATCGATTCGGGCGCCTCGCCCATCGTTCCGACGACCTCTTCGTGCCCCTCGTGGCCGATCAGGAGGACGGTGTAGCCGCTCGCGGCATAGCGGCGCGCCTGCACGTGCACCTTGGTGACGAGCGGGCACGTCGCATCGATCGTGTTCAGCTGCCGCGCGGCCGCGTTCGCGTGCACCGACGGTGCGACCCCGTGCGCGGAGAAGACGACGGTCGCCCCTTCCGGCACCTCGGTCTCCTCGTCGACGAAGACCGCGCCGCGCGCTTCGAGGTCGCGGACGACGTGCAGGTTGTGGACGATCTGCTTGCGCACGTAGACGGGCGGCCCGTAGAGCTCGAGGGCCTTCTCGACCGTTTCGACGGCGCGCTCGACTCCGGCGCAATAGCCGCGCGGCGATGCCAAAAGCACTTTCCTGACCACGAGCTCATCGTAGCCAGGCGTCTGACACCGGTTCAGCGTCCGAGTCGAGCCGCGGCTCGCACGGTGTCTGACACCCCTTCGGGCTGCCGCGGCGCTTCGAAAGGTGTCAGACACAAAAGGCGGTGTCTGACACCAGAAACGAAGAGACCCGCTGCTTCGGGGGGTCGTCGCAGCGGGCCTCTCGTGATTGCTGGCCGCGGCCTGTGGCCAGGAATCGGCCGCGCCGCGGTTCGCATCGCCCAGTGGCGTCTACGCTAGCTCCCGCCTGGGTTGGGGGGAATAGGCCGGGAGGCCCATCTTTGCAAGGTAGGCGCGTATCGACCCGTCGGCGTACCATTTCCCCGCTCAGTGAGCCAGGCAACCGAAGCAGTTCTGTTCAACGGCTTGCCGTTGCTTCTGCTTGCCGTCGCTTACGCGGCCGTGACGGGCGCGGTGCTGCCGCTGCTTTGGCGCGACCGGGCCCGCGCCCACCCGCTCGACTGGGCGATCGCGCTCGTCTTCTTGGGGTTCGCGATGGCCTCCGGGATCTTCGGCGTGCTCGTCCTGCGCGAGCAACGGCCGTTCGGCGGGCACATCTGGCTCTCCTTCGCCGCGGATCTGCTCGCGCTGCTGCCGGCGCTGCTCCTGCTCGCACGCTGGCGTGACCGCGCGCTCGTCGTCGGCGGGATCGGCCGGACGAGAGAGGCGGAAGAGCGGGTCTCGACGAGGGACCGCGAGCTCGGTGCGGTGGCGGAGCTGTCGAACGCGCTCGGGCGGGCGCACGACCTGGTCGGTGTGGCGCGACCGCTCGTGCGGCAGGTCACCTCCCTGCTCGAGGTCGGGTTCGCGGGCGTCGCCCTGGTGCGCGAGGGCAATGACGAGAGCGTCGGCTTGTACGGCGAGCTGAACGGCGACACGGCGGAGTGGTGGGCGGACGTGCGTGTGGATCTGCGCACCGAGCCATCGGGCATCGCGAGCGCGGTCTTCGACGCGGCGCCGGTAACGGTGTACGACGTCGGGAGCTCGACGCTCGTCAGCCCGCGCCTCGTCAAGCAGGTCGGTGCTCAGAGCGGTGCCTGGATCCCGATGATCGCCGAGGAGCGCGTGATCGGCGTGCTGGCCGTCGCGTCGACGCATGCCAAGCGCGCGTTCTCGACCGAGGAGCTCGCACTGTTGCAGGCAATCGCAGCCGAGGCCGCGCTCGCCTTCGACCGGCTGCGGTCGGCCTCCGCGCTCTCGGACGCCCTCGAGCGCGAGCAGCGCATCGCGGACATCGTCCGCCATGTGCGCGCGGAGCTCGACCCGGACGAGGTCGTGCGCGTCGCCCGCGAAGAGCTCCAGCGTGCTCTGCGGTTGGATTCGATCGCGATCACCGCCAGCGGTGTGAATGCTGTTCGCGCCGCTCCCTTGACGCCCGGCGAGCAATTCCTCGTCGACACGGTCGAGCACGAGATCGGGTCGGCGCTGCAGACCGCGCGGTTGCTGTCGGAGAACGACCGGCGGCTGCGGCAGCAGGCCGCGCTGCTGCACGCGGCGCAGGTCGTGACGAGCGAGCTCGAGATCGAGACGGTGCTGCAGCGCCTGGTCGAGGAGGTCACGAAGCTCCTGGGGGCGGATGCGGCCGACTGTTACTTGCTGGACAGAGAGCGGAACGTGTTGCGCTGCGCGGCGGTGCACGGGTTCGATCCCGAGCTTGTCGGATTCGAGTTCACACCCGATCTCGGTGTCGCCGGCACCGCGCTCTCCGAAGCGCGGCCGGTTTCGGTCGACGATTACGAAGCGATCGCCGCACCGGTTCCTCACGATTCGTACGAGGGGTTCTCGCGCGCGCTCGTCGCACCGATGGTGTGGGCCGGCGAGACGCGCGGCGTGCTCGGCATCGGCATCCGCGGCGGTAACCGCACGTTCTCGGACTCCGACGTCGAGCTGCTCGAGGCCTTCGCATCGCTCGCCTCGCTCGCGCTGCGCAATGCCGAGAGCTACGCGGAGCGCTCGCGGCAGGCCCGTGTGCAGCGCGGCTTCTACCAAATCGCCTCGCTGCTCGGCGAGCCGCTCTCACTCGCCGAGACGTACGACGCCGCCGCGCTGGCGGCCGCCGAAGCCCTCGGCGGCGACTTCGCGGCGGTGCTCGTGCAATCCGCCTCGGGGCTCGCGCTTGTCGGCGGTCATGCGCTGCCCGACGCGGTGCGTGCGCTCGAGCTTCCACGCGCGCTGAGTGAGGCGGCAGCCGACGGACAGGTGCTCGCCGCGAGCAACATCGGCGACGACGACCGCTTCGACCAGCCCTGGCGCGACGCTGCATTCGCCTCGTTGCTCGCAATTCCCGTGCCGGGCGACGGCGGCCTCGTGCTCGTGTTCTTCCTCGACGAGCGGGCCTTCGTCCGTGACGATCTCGAGCTGGCCCAGCAGGTCGCCGGCGCGGCCCGCGGGGCGCTCGACCGGAGCCGGCTCTTCGAGGCGGAGCGCAGCGCTCGGTCGCTCTCCCAGCAGCTCGCGCGCACCGGCAGCCTGCTCGCGACCGAGCTCGACCCGGTGGCCGTGCTCGAAGCCGTCGTCGGCGAGTCGCTGACGCTCCTCGACGTCGACGCCGCCGCGCTCGCGGCGCTCGAGGGGGACGAGTTGGTCGTCACCGCAGCGGTCGGCGAGGGGGCCGAGGTCGCGCTCGGCGCGCGCGCGCCGTCGACCGGCTGGGTGGCCGGGGACGTGGTGCAATCCCGCGCACCGGTCGCGTACGAGGACGCAGCCGCCAAGGACGGGCTCGCCGAGTCGGATGCGCTGCTCGCGTTCGGGCACCGGGCGTACCTCGGAGTTCCGCTCTCGGGCCGTGAGGGCGCGTTGCACGGCGTGCTGTCGGTCTATGCCGCTGAGCCGCGTGCCTGGCGCGAGGAGGAGGTACAGGCGCTCTCGGCGCTGGCCGCCAATGCGTCGATCGCACTCTCGAACGCCGAGCTGTACCAGCGGGTCGCGGTCGAGCGCGAGCAGAGCGTCGCGATCCTCGCCAACATCGCCGACGGGATCGTCGCCGTCGATCGTGACGGGCATGTCGTGCTGTGGAACCACGCAGCCGAGGAGATCACCGGCGTCCCCGCCTCCGAGGCCGTGGGCCGCACGCCGGCCCAGGTGTTGCAGCGCGACCTCGAATCCGACAGCGGCGGCACGAACCGGCTGATCGCGATCCCGCGGGGCGACGAGGACGTCTGGCTCTCGCTGTCGGAGGCCGTGATGCGTGACCCCACGGGTGCTGTGTCGGGCCGGATCTTCGCGTTCCGCGACATCTCGGCCGAGCACGTCGTCGAGCAGATGAAGTCCGACTTCGTCTCGACCGTCTCGGTCGAGCTCCGTACGCCGCTGACATCGATCTACGGCTTCGCGCAGACGCTGCTGCGTGAGGACGTCACGTTCGGAGAGGTGGAGCGGCGAACGTTTCTCGAGTTCATCGCGCGCGAGTCCGAGCGGCTGACGGCGATCGTCGATGCGCTGCTCAACGTCGCGCGTCTCGACACGGGCGACTTGACGGTCTCCCTCGTGCCGACCGACGTCAGCTCCGTCGTCAGTGAGGTCGTCTCGAGCACGCCGCCGAGCGGGAACGGCCATCGCTTCGTGGCCGACGTCGAGGTCGAAGGCGTCGTCGTGCAGGCCGATCCGGACAAACTGCGGCAAGTGCTCGACCAGCTCGTCTCGAACGCGGTGAAGTACTCGCCCGATGGCGGCACGGTCACGATCTCTGCCCACCGCGGCGACGAAGCCGTCGAACTTGCCGTGGCGGACGAGGGGATCGGGATCCCGCAATCGGAGCGCGAACGGATCTTTTCGAAGTTCTACAAGGCCGGTGGGGCGCGGGGAACGGGCCTCGGGCTCTTCATCGCGCAGGGTCTCGTGCGAGAGATGGGCGGCAGGATGTGGGTCGATTCCGAGGAAGGACGCGGATCCCGGTTCGCGTTCGAACTGCCCTTGGCAGTGGGTAGGTGATGGGCGCGATGGGTGAAAAACCGACGAGAAGGGATAACCGCACGGTGGCTACACGTGTTCTGGTGATCGACGACGAAGCGCCGATCCGGCTCCTCTGCCGGGTCAACCTCGAAGCCGAGGGGATGGAGGT
>DATBDB010000251.1:0-5518 GCA_036270155.1 Gaiellaceae bacterium | reverse complement strand
CCGCACTTTGCGTTTACCTTTTCAGCAACGTGCGGCAGGAAGTTGTCCGTCCGCGTTGCACGTTAGAAACGAACGTGGTAGGGAATCGTGCACGCGCAATCCAACTCAGGAGGTCATTGATGACCCAAGAGGATTGGAGCGAGACCGGTGAGGCGTCACAGACGTCCAACGCCGGCTCGTTGAGCGACACGTCGGAGGCACCTGCCGCCGACATCAGTTGGGGCGACTCCGCCAATGGCGAAGCGTCGAGTGTCGAGAGTGCTGAGGTCGCACCCGCCATCGCGGCGGCAACGCGTTCCTCGTCACGCTCGGGCTCGCGTAGCTCCTCCCGCTCAGCTCGCTCATCTTCCTCGCGCAAGTCTTCTGCAAAGAAGTCGAGCGCCAAGAAGTCCAGCGCCAAGAAGTCCAGTGCCAAGAAGTCGAGTGCCAAGAAGTCCAGTGCCAAGTCCGGGGCGAAGAAGTCCGGGGCGAAGAAGAAGACCGCTGCGAAGCGGACCGCTGCCAAGCGCTCGACCGCGAAGCGGTCAACCGCGAAGCGGGGCACTGCGAAGAAGCGCACGGCTGCAAAGCGGACCACCGCGAAGCGGGGCACCGCCAAGAAGCGGACCGCCGCGAAGCGGAGCACCGCCAAGCGCGGCACCGCCAAGAAGCGGACCGCAGCGAAGCGCGGTACCGCGAAGAAGCGCACGGCGGCGAAGCGGAGCACCGCGAAGCGGAGCACCGCCAAGCGCGGCACGGCGAAGAAGCGCACTGCTGCGAAGCGCAGCACCGCGAAGCGGGGCACTGCCAAGAAGCGGACTGCTGCAAAGCGCAGCACCGCCAAACGGAGTACTGCAAAGCGGAGCACCGCCAAGCGCTCGACGGCCCGCAAGTCCGGCACCCGCAAGGCCGCAACGCGGTCCCGGGCCGGCGGCCGCCGCAAGAAGTAACACCTCGTCGAACGCCCGGGCTCCGCGACCAGCGGGAGCCCGGGCGCCGACGTTTCGGCAGGTGCATTAGCGTCGATATGATGCGCGCCCCGTGCAGCCGAAAACCCTTGACCATGTCGCATTCTGGGTCGCGGATCGCGATCCGATCGCCGAGTTCCTCGAGCGCCACGTGGGGATGCACGTGATCGCGCGCGAGGACAACTTCACGCTGATGGGCAGCGATGCACGTCGCGGCAAGCTCACCCTCTTCGACGCGGAAGGGCCACGTGAGCAGGGAGCGTTCTCCCACGTGGCGCTTCGCGTCTCCGATCTCGCAGCGGCCCGCGCGCAGCTCCCGGAGGGGACGCCCGAGGTGTTCGACGCAGGCGGCGGTGTTCGCCTCACGCTCGTCGAGGCGCCGACGGACGTCGAGTACGACCTCGATCATGTCGCCCTCTTCTCGAGCGACCCCGAAGGCACGGCCGAGGAGTACTTGCGCTACGGATTCGACCCCGCAGGTCCTGCGCGAGTCGAGGTCGGCGGCGCCTATGTCGAGTTTCTCCCCGGCGCACCCGGCGAGCCCGAGCGCCCGCTCCTCAATCACCTCGCCGTGCTCGTCGATTCGGCCGACGACGTCGTCGCCGACGCCAAGGAGCTCGGCATCGAGGTCCAGTCCGTCGTCGATGCAGCGAACACGTTCGCCGCGTTCCTCTGGGGCCCGGAGCGCGTGCGCATCGAATACGTCGAGCACAAGCCGACGTTCTCCCTCATTTGATCGTCGCAGGGGCCGGCATGGCCGGTCTCGTCGCGGCCGCCCGGCTTCGTGAGCTCGGACGTGACGTGGTTGTGCGCGAGAAGGGCACGCGCATCGGCGGCTCCATGCTCCTCTCGTCGTGTGTCATCTGGCGACACCGCGAGTGGGAGGACTTCCGCTCCGAGTGCCCTGCCGGCGACGAGCGGCTGCAGCGCGTGATCTGGGAGCGGCTCGACGACGCGATCGCCTGGCTCGAATCACGCGGCGCACCGGTCGTCTGGCACGAGACGGGCAACCCGCTGACGGTCGGGAAGCGCTTCGACCCGAGAGGGATCGCGGAGGCGCTCGCCGGTGACGTCGAGTTGCAGGCAGACGGCTGCGCCGACGACGTGACGATCCTCTGCACCGGCGGCTTCGCCGCGTCATCCGACCTCGTGACGCGCTACATCCAGCCCGCCGCGTCACTGCGTCTGCGGGCAAGCCCGTGGTCGGAGGGTGACGGTCTCCGCTTCGCACTCGACCGCGGTGCGAGCCTGACGCCGGGCATGGGCGAGTTCTACGGCCGCAACATGCCGGACGCGCCGTGGGACGAGACGCAGCTCGTCTCGTCGTCGCAGCTCTACGCACGCTTCGCCCGCATCTTCGACGAGGACGGGGTGGAGTTCTTCGACCGCGACGCCGTGTCGTGGTCGGAAACGAACGTGGTGCAGGCGACGTCGCACCGTCGTGACGCGCGTGCGTTCTACCTTCTCGACGCCCCGGCCCTCGAGCAGCGCGTCCGTGACCGCACCGTGGCGGAGATGGTGGAGGCATCACCCGCCGAGGCGCGCGTCGCGCTCGCAGATCTGCCGTTCGCTCCGCCGGACGGAACGGGCGCAGCGGTGCGCGTGATCGCATCGATCACGCACACGATCGGCGGCCTGCAGGTGGACGAGCGCGCGCGGGTGGTCGGCGCCAATGACCTCTGGGCAGCGGGTGTCGACGCCGGCGGCATCGCGACGGGCGGGTATGCGAGCGGCCTCGCGCAGGCGCTCGTGCAGGGCCTCGTCGCGGCCGAAGACGTCGTGCGGTAGCGGCGGCTACTTGCCGACGGAAAAGACGCAGGCGCGGGTGTCGCCCGGGAGCGGCGAGACGCCGATCTTGTTCACGACGAGCGTGTAGTTGCCCTCTTCGAACTCGTGGCCGACCTGCGGTGGGTCGCCTTCCATCTCGCGGAGGCTGTAGCCCGCCGGCGACCACAGAAAGAGCAGGTAGCTGGTGGCCTCGGTCATGGGCGGAGACTTTACCGCCGCGTGGCGTAGGGGGGCAGCGTCACGACGACGCTGGTGCCCTCGTCGTCCACATCGACGGCGATCTTCCCGTGCAGCTGCTTGACCCGCTCCTCGATCGCCTCGAACGAGCGCCTGCGCCGCTCCGGCTCGGCGTTGTCCGTGACGCACGTCTCGAGCCCGCCGTCCTCCAGCGCCTTCAGCGAGACCCTCACCGTCGTCGGCGGGCCGCGGCGGATCGCCTGATCGAGCAGCTCGCGGATGATCGTGTAGGTCGCGACCTGCGCTGCCTCGCCGATCTCCTCGGCAGCGGCGATGTCGAGATCGATGCGGATCCGGTTTACGGTCCCGACCTGTTCCGCCAGAGCTTTCAACGCGGGGGCGAAGCCCTGGTCGCGCAACACGACCGGCTCGAGCGCAAACGACAGGTCGCGCAGCTCGCGGATCGTCGATCGCTGCCGGTCGAGCGCCGAGGCGAGCACGCTCTGCGCGTCCTCGAGCTTTCCGGTCGTGATCGAGTGCAACGCGGCATCGAGCATCAGCGCGATCCCGGCGAGATTTTGCACCGGCCCGTCGTGCAGGAACAGCGCGATGCGGCGGCGCTCGTCCTGCTCGGCGGCGATCAGCCGGTCGAGCCCTTCGGAGTCGCTCACGCGAGCAACCTCTTAATCGATGATCGCTTCGCGGAGTGCGATCGCGACCGCGTGAGTACGTGTGTCGGCTTCGAGCTTGGTGAGGATGTGCCGCACGTGGCTCTTGACGGTCTCCTGTGAGATGAAGAGCCTGCCCGCGACATCCGCGTTCGACATGCCGTCGGCGAGCAACTGGAGGATCTCCCGCTCGCGCGTCGTCAGCATGTCGGTCTGGTCCTTACCGGCGAGGAACGCCGGCATCAGTGCGGGATCGACGTACCCGTCGCCCTGTGCGACCTTCTCGATCGCGCGCACGAGCGTCTGGTGCGGCGCCTCCTTGAGGATGTAGCCCTTCGCGCCCGACTCGAGACCGCGGCCGAGCAGCGAACGCTCGGAGTACGCGGTGAAGATCAGGACCTTCGACTCCGGCACCTTCTCGGTGAGGAGCTTGGTCGCCTCGAGCCCGTCCATGCCGGGCATGCGGACGTCCATGATGATCACGTCGGGCCTGCGGCGCTCCGCCATCTCGACCGCCGAGGCGCCGTCCGCAGCCTCGCCGATCACGCGAATGTGCGGCGCGCGCGAGAGCGAGAGGCGCAGCCCTTCACGGACGACCTCGTGGTCGTCGACGATCATCGTCGTGATTTCGTCAGCCATGTGGCCTGCAATCCTACGCTGAAAGAAGCGAAAGCTGTTCGTCGCGCGGCTTTGGGTGCAGCGGTTCGGGCCTGCGATCGCGAATTCCGTGCGCTTTGGCGAGCCTCTGCGCCTCGTTGCGGACTGGTTCAGCCTCGGATCGCGGCAGGTAGGCGCCGTGGGCGTAGAGACGCTCGTAGTCCGGGAGCAGCTCCGGCCAATCTCGCTCCAGGCACCCGAGAAAGTGCTCGCGCGTGCCCGGACGCAGGTAGAGGAGGTTTGCCCAGACGCCGCAGGCACCGGCTTCACGCGCTGCCGCGACGACGCGCGCCATCGAGCTCGGATGGTCGGAGAGGCCGGGGAGGAGGGGCGCCATGCCCACCGAGGCGCGCACGCCCGCTTCCACGAGCACCTTCAGCGCGCGGAGACGCTGGCGCGGCGGCGCGGTGCCGGGCTCGGTCGTGCGCCAGACGTCGTCGTCCACGGTCGGAACGGAGAACGTGACGGAGACGGGAGCGCGCAGCGACGCCTCGGCGAGCACATCGACGTCGCGCACGATCAGCGGCCCGCGCGTGATGATCGAGAACGGGTTCGCCGCGTTACGCAGCACCTCGAGACAGGCGCGCGTCAGCTTGTAGCGCCCCTCGGCGGGCTGGTACGGGTCGGTCGCCGCCCCGATCGCGATTCCCTCGCCCCGCCAGCTCTTGCGCGCGAGCTGCAGGCGCAGAAGGTCGGCGATGTTGACCTTCACGCGAATCGAGGTGCCGTAGCGATCGTCGGAGGGCCGGTCGGCCCGCCGCTCGAAGCCGCGGACATAACAGAACGTGCAGCGGTGCACGCAGCCCATGTAGGGATTGAGCGACCACTCGAACGGCATGCCCTTCACGCGGTTCAGTGCGACCTTGCAGGGCTCCTCGCGGTATTCGACCCGCATCCCAGGATGATAGAACATATGTTCGTGTTGTCCACCACCCGGCTATACTTCGCGAACTGATTCGCGTGGACGACGACCTGCCGCCCAGTACACACGCGCCTTCGGGGCGTGGATTTGCGGAGCGCAGAGTTTCGGAGCGCAGAGTTTCGGAGCGCAGTCAAGCGTGACCTTTCTCCTAGAGATGCTGGCGCTGCTCGGGCTGCTGTTCGTGAACGCCTTCTTCGTGGCGGCCGAGTACGGCCTCGTCACCTCCCGGCGGACGCGGATCATGGAGCTCGAGCACGAGGGCAATAAGCGCGCCCGCCTCGTGCTGCGGATCACCGGTGATCCGCCGCGGTTCATCTCGGCGATGCAGCTCGGCGTGACGATCTCCAGCCTCGCGATCG
>DATBDB010000250.1:0-8550 GCA_036270155.1 Gaiellaceae bacterium | reverse complement strand
CACCGCGCTGTTCAGCGCCGCGAACTTGTTGTCGTTCTGCGGGATGATCGTCCCGAAGTACTGCTTGAAGATGTCCTCGTGCTCGCGGAGCGCGGTGTCCGTGTCGAGGAAGATCACGCCCTGCGCGGTCAGGTTCTCCTGCAGCTTGTGGTAGACGACCTCGCTCTCGTACTGCGCGCCGACGCCGGCGAGGTACTTCTTCTCCGCCTCCGGAATGCCGAGCTTGTCCCAGGTGTCCTTGATGTCCGCGGGCAGGTCCTCCCACGACTCGACCTGATTCTCGGTCGGCTTGATGTAGTAGAAGATGTTCTCGAAGTCGATCTCGGTCAGCGACGGCATCCCGCCCCACGTGGGCATCGGGCGCGCATTGAAGTAGTCGAGCGACTTGTGGCGGAACTTCCGCATCCACTCCGGCTCGTCCTTGTGCGCCGAGATGGCGTCGACGAGCTCGTGCGAGAGCCCGCGGCCACTCTTGAAGAAGTAGTCCTTGGCCTCGTCGGGGTTCGAGAAGCCGTACTTGGTCCCGTAGTCGGAACCAATCTCCTGGACGATCTCGCTCTCGGTCTGCGCCATTAGGCCGGCACCTCCTGGGTCTCCCACTGTTCATAGCCGGAGACTTCGAGCTTCTCTGCCAGTTCCGCGCCGCCCTCTTCGACGATCTTGCCGTCGACGAAGACGTGGACGAAGTCCGGCTTGATGTAGTTCAGGATCCGCTGGTAGTGGGTGATGACGAGCGCGCCCATGTTGGGCCCAACGAGCTGCTGCACGCCCTCCGCCACGATCTTCAGCGCATCGATGTCGAGACCGGAGTCGGTCTCGTCGAGCACCGCGATCTTCGGCTGGAGCATCGCCATCTGCAAGATCTCGACGCGCTTCTTCTCGCCGCCGGAGAACCCGTCGTTGAGGTAGCGCGACGCGAGCTCGCGGCTGACCTTCAGGTCGTCCATCTTCGCGAGGAAGAGCTTGCGGAACTCGGGCACGGGCATCGGATCGTCGACGCCGCCGTTCCGGGCCTTGCGCACGGCGTTCATCGCCTGCCGCAGGAAGTTAGTGACGGTGACGCCCGGAATCGCGTGCGGGTACTGGAAGGCGAGGAAGAGCCCGGCCTGGGCGCGCTCGTCGGCGCCGGCCTCGGTGATGTCCACGCCGTCGAGGAGGATCTGGCCTTCGGTGATCTCGTAGGCCGGGTGGCCCGCGATCGCGTAGGCGAGTGTCGACTTGCCGGAGCCGTTCGGGCCCATGACCGCGTGCACCTCGCCGGAGGCGATCTTGAGGTCGACGCCCTTCACGATCGGGGTGCCGTCCTCGAGGGCGACGTGCAGATTTTTCAGCTCCAGTGTTGCCACGTTCGAGACTCCTCAGTCCTGGAAGGCAAGGCTCAGACAGGCCTTGCTCGTACCTCCAATGGTACCCGGACCCTCTTTGACAAACCCCGGAGGACGGGTTCCCGGTGGGGACGCGGAAAACCGCCGCAACGCTGGTACTGTGGCCCTATGCCGAACATCGGTCCTATGGAGATCGTCGGCCTGCTCATTTTGGCCCTCCTGCTCTTCGGAGCCAAGCGCCTGCCGGAAATCGGCCGCTCGCTCGGATCGGGGATGCGCGAGTTCAAGGACTCCGTCAGTGGCAAGACAGACGATCGCGCGGAGCTCCCGGTCGGGACAACGCAGGACACGACGCCCCACTCGCCTGCGCGCGAGAACGAGTCCGTTCACTAGATCTCGATGAGGCGCATGCCGCGTCGCCTGGATCACGGCGAAGAGGCCACGCTTGTCGAGCACCTTGAGGAGCTGCGTCAGCGGCTGTTCGTGTGCATCGGCGTGGTCATCGTCGCGTGGATCGCCGCGTTCGTCGTCCATGCGCGCGTCGTCCGGCTCCTGACCCACCAACTGCCGCCCGAGCACCGGCAGCTGCTCACGCTCACGATCGGCGAGCCGTTCATGACCTCGCTCTGGCTGAGCCTCTACCTCGGCTTGGCGATCTCGCTGCCGGTGATCCTCTGGCAGGCGTGGGCGTTCTTCATCCCCGCCTTCGAGAAGGGGCACGAGCGGATGTTGAAGGCGTTCATCTTCCTCGCGACCGGCCTGATGGTCGCCGGGCTCTTCTTCGGCTACTACGTCGCGCTCCCGGCCGCCGCCAAGTTCCTGACGCAGTTCGACTCGTCGATCTACAACGTCCAGGTCCAGGCGCGGCCCTACATCAGCTTCGCGACGATGGTGCTGCTCGCAATGGCGCTCGTCTTCGAACTGCCGCTGTTCGTGGTGGGCCTGACGCGGATGGGGATCGTGACGACGCGACAGCTACGCAAGAACCGGCGAATCGGCTACTTCATCGTCGCTGTGGTCGGCGTCGCGCTACCGGGCGTCGACCCGGTGACGACCTTCTTCGAGACGATTCCGCTCTGGATTCTGTACGAAGGGTCGATCTGGCTCTCCGTCCTGCTCGACCGCCGTGCAGCACGCAGCGCCGCGCCCGTAGCAACGTGACAGACGTCTCAGCCGACTGGGTGCTGCCCGTCGACGGGCCGCCGATCGAAGGCGGGCTCGTCCGCTACGAACACGGAGCGATTGTCGAGGTGACGCAGGGTCGTGCGGAACGGCATCACGCGGACGCAGCGATCGTCCCGGGCTTCGTCAATGCGCACTCGCACCTCGAGTACGCGATGTATGCCGGCTTCGGAGACGGCCAGGCGTTCGGGCCGTGGATCGCAACGCACGTCGAGCGGAAGAACCGCCTCGAGCGCGACGACATGGTTGCGATCGCGCGCCTCGGCGTCCTCGACTCGCTGCGCGCCGGGATCGCGACCACGGCGGACTACAGCTTCTCCGGCGCGGCTGCGACCGCGGCGGCCGAGCTCGGGCTGCGCGCGATCGTCTATCTCGAGGTGTTCGCACTCGACCCGGCCGAAGCCGAGCGGCAGTTCGAGCAGAAGCGCGCGCTGACCGAAGAGTCAGACCTCGTGCGTCTGGGTGTCTCGCCGCATGCGCCGTACAGTTGCTCGCTCGACACGTACCGCTGGTGCCTCTCGCTCGGAATCCCCGTCGGCACGCATCTCGCCGAGAGCGCGAACGAGAACGAGTGGCTCGAGCACGGCAGTGGGCCGCTCCAGGGGATCGCCCCGATCCTCGTGCCGCCCACCGGGAAACGCGCGGTGGCGACGCTCGAGCCGGTGCTCGGGCCCGACCTGCTCTGCGCGCATTGCGTCGAGGTGAACGCGGACGAGATTGCGCTGCTCGCGGAGCGGAACGTCCCGGTCGTGCACTGCCCCCGCTCGAACGCCCTGCTCGGGTGCGGCATCGCACCGGTCGTGGAGCTCCGCGAGGCGGACGTGCGGGTCGGCCTCGGGACGGACTCGCCCGCGTCGACCCCGTCCTTCGACATGTTCGAGGAGATGCGCACTGCGATCTACATGGCGCGGGCCCAAACCAAGCGCCCCGAGGCCCTCCTGGCCACGGATGCGTTGCGCATGGCGACGCTCGACGCGGCCCGGGCGCTGCGGATGGAGGGTCAGGTGGGTACCCTGACGCCGGGCAAGCGCGCCGACCTGACGGTGGTGTCGCTCGCGGGAAGCCCGTACCATCCGGTCGAGGA
Source organism: Gaiellaceae bacterium (assembly GCA_036270155.1). Taxonomy (GTDB): domain Bacteria; phylum Actinomycetota; class Thermoleophilia; order Gaiellales; family Gaiellaceae; genus PALSA-600. Next base: position 4,959 of record DATBDB010000250.1, on the reverse strand, counting down.
TCCCGCGGCGGCCGTCGTCTATGGCGGCTCCCCGGAACGAGTGCTCGAGACAATCGTCGACGGCAACACCCGCTACGCAAACGAGGACAACGAACAGTGGCGAGAGGTACGCAGCACCGCAAGCGCCGCCCGACAGCGAATGCTCGCTCCGCGGCGGTAGCTGCACCGAAACGGCCGAAGCCGCCCGAGTGGCAGGAGCAGCTGTTCTTCCAGCGGCTGCGGAACCACGCCAAGTGGGCCTACGTCTTCCTCGCCGTCGCGTTCGTGCTCGGCTTCGTCCTGCTCGGCGTCGGCTCGGGCTCGACGGGCATCAGCGACGTGCTCGGCAACATGTTCAGCTCGGGCTCGAGCGGGGGCACGTCGATTTCGAAGCTCCAGACGAAGGTCGACAAGAACCCAAGTAACGCGCAGGCATGGCGCGATCTCGCGACCGCACTCGAACAGAAGCACCAGACCAAGGACGCGGTCAACGCGCTCGAGCGCTACACCGCGCTCCGGCCAAAGGACCAGGACGCGCTGGCCGAGCTCGCCTCGCAGTACGGGACGCTCGCGAACACCTACGCCGCGGACTACACGGCCGCCCAGACCGAGGCCTCCCAGTTCGCCTCCCCGGCCGACGCCTTCGCGCCCGCGTCGACCACCCCCTTCGGCAAGGCATTCGCCGACCCGAAGGCGCTCCAGGACCCGATCTCGGCCCTGATCCAGAGTCAGGCCTCAGCCAAGCAGAGCACCGCCTACTCGAACTACCAGGGCGCCCAAAAGAGCGCCGAGAGCGTCTACCAGAAGCTCGTGGCGCTGAGCCCGAAGGACGCGACAACGCAGATTCAGCTCGGCCAGGCCGCCCAGGCGGCGGGCGACACGGCGACCGCGATCGCCGCCTACAACACCTTCCTCAAGCTGGCGCCGACCGACCCGCTCGCACCCCAGGTGAAGCAGGCCCTGACGTCGCTCAAGCTGCAGTCAGCTGTCCCGACCACGACGACGAGTGGTGGCTAGACTCACGCGGCAGTTCGGCGTGCCGTCTACCGGGGGGAGAGAGTCATGAACTTCGACATCAAGACCGAGCAGCTTTCTGACGACGCCTACGTGATTTCCCTCGCCGGCGAGGTCGACCTCTACACGGCCCCCGAGTTCAAGCAGCAGCTGCTCGAGGTGATCGGTCAGGGCGGGAAGCAGGTGATCGTCGACTTCTCGAACACGACCTTCATCGACTCGACGACCCTCGGCGTGCTGGTCGGCGGCGTCAAGCGCCTCCGAACGAACGACGGTCAGCTCTCACTCGTCTGCAGCGACCGCAACATCACTAAAATCTTTGAGATCACCGGTCTCGACCGCGTCTTCGCGATCCATGCGACCCGCGAAGAAGCGATCTCGAAGCTCGACGGCGCTTCCCAACCTTCGGCGTAACTCTGAAAAACGCATTCGCACTGTCCGCGGTTCTCATCGTCGCGTTTCTCGCGACGGGCTGCGGCGCCGTTGGTCGAGTGACGAGCGGCGACACGAGCAAGGGCAAGCAGCTCTTCGTCCAGAAGTGCGCGTCGTGCCACACCCTCGCCGACGCGAAGTCGCAGGGGACGATCGGCCCGAACCTCGACGACGCGTTCTCCTCGGACAAGTCGCAGGGCTTCTCCGAGCAGACGATGGCCGACATCGTGCGCGGCCAGATCGCCTACGCCGACCCCGAAGGGCCGATGACCCCGAACCTCGTGAGGGGCTCCGACGCCAACTCGGTGTCGCTCTACGTCGCGAAGTGCGCGGGCAACCCGAACTGCGGCGTGACCGCGGCCACGAACGCGCCGCCTGCGAGCACCGGCGGTGGCAGCACGAACGCCGCTGCGCCGGACGGGAAGCAGATCTTCAGCTCCGCCGGTTGTGCGGGCTGCCACACGCTGAAGGCTGCGGGCGCTACCGGGACCGTGGGGCCGAACCTCGATGCGTTGAAGCCGACCGAGGCGGCGGTCGACCATCAGGTGACCGTCGGCGGCGGTGCGATGCCTGCCTTCAAGGGTCAGTTGACGCCGGCCGAGATCACGGCCGTCGCGAAGTTCGTCTCTTCAAGCGCCGGGAAATGATTTCGGGTCCCGATCCTGGTTCGCTCTTTGAACCAGGATCGCGAGTTTCGGCCCTGAGCAAACTCGAGAACCTGGTTCAAACCCCGAACCAGGTTCAAACACGCTTGCCGAGCACGATGTAGGGCGGATACCCCGGCCCGAAGTCGACGCTCGCCAGCTCGCCCCAGCCGTTCTTCGCGTAGAAGCTCCGCGCCTTGCGTGAGCCCGTCTGTGTCGAGAGGAGGGCTCGGTCGTGCGGCTGCCGCGTCAGGAGCTGCGCGAGCAGCGCGCTCCCAATGCCGCGGCGCTGCTGTGACGGCCGTACATGGAGCTCGACGATCTCGAAGTGAGGCGGCTTGATCCACTCGGCACGCTGCGCGGCGGTGAGCGACTGCTCGACGTGATCGGTCCACCACTGGCCGCTGCTCCCCGTGTAGCCGTACCCGAACCCCGCCACCTCGTCACCCTCGCGCGCGACCAGGAACACGAAGTCGTCGCGTGTCGTGTGCGCGGGCAGGCGGGTAGCGGCCCACTCGTCCGAGAGCGCTCCCGCCCCGAGCGCGGACCGGTGCACCTCCCGCAGCTCGGCGGCGAGCGGCAGGGGATCTACGACGTCGATCGTCAGCGCCGGCGCTAGAAGCCTGAGATCCACGTCAAGCCTCCAGGTCGACGACGACGTGGGTCAGCGGCAGATCGAAACGCTCGCGCGACTTCTCCACGACGCCGCGCTCAAGCCAGTGGGAACGTCCGGCGGGATGGGTCGAGACGATCAGCTCGTCGGGACGGAAGGTGCGCACCGCGTCCTCGATCGCCTGGATCGGGTCGCCGTCACCGATCTCACCGGTGGCGTCCACGCCTGCGGCCCGCATCGACGCCAGGCTCTCGTCAAGGCGCGCCTGCGCCGACGCGCGTGCCGCGTCCTCGTCAGAGACCCAATGCCGAAGCGGCGAGTTGAGCGCGGGACAGACCACGAGCACACGTGCCGCGTGTCCCAGGGAACGCTCGCGGATCTCGGACAGGAGCTCCGGCCCACCGACCGTCTCGTTCGCGACGACGAGGATCCGGTACTCGCCCGGCGGGCTCGCCGCCGGCGTCTGCTTGACGGGCGCCTCCTCCGCGCCGCGGCTGAAGAGCCACCAGAGCGCAACGCCGGTGACGACGACGAAGACCGCCACTCCGACCCACACGTTGATCAGCGAGCCGACCAGGATGAGCGCGAAATAGCCGATCGTCAACCAGACGAACCGGAACGCATCTGCTTCGCTCCGGAAAGGGTTCCGCATTCGAGGTCTAGATTAGAGGAGGTACACCGTCACGTAGACGACAATCCACATCACGTCGACGAAGTGCCAGTAAATCCCGCCGATTTCGACGCCATGGTGGTGCTCGGGCGAGAAGTGCCCGCGGAAGGCGCGGATTGTCATCACGAGCAAGATCATCAGGCCGACGAAGACGTGCGCCCCGTGCAGGCCGGTGAGGCCGAAGAAGGTCGAAGCGAACGACGTGTCACCCGTGTTGAAGCCGAGGCGGTGGTACTCGATCACCTGCGTCGCGAGGAACGTCGCGCCGAGGCACAGGGTCAAGACGAGGCCCGCCTTGAGCCCGTTGCGATTGCCCTTCTTGATCGACGTGTCGGCCCAGTGCATCGTCGCGCTCGAACTGACGAGGATCAGCGTGTTGATCAGCGCGACGTAGACCGGACGATGGAAGCCCTCGGGCGGCCAGTGACCGCCGAACGGCTTGTTGACGACGCGGTCGAAGAAGTAGACCGTGAAGAACGCGCCGAACAGCATGATCTCCGACGCGATGAACAGGAACATTCCGAGCACGGACGGGGAGACCCGTGAGCTGTAGTGGATCGGCGGCGGGCCGTGGTGCTCTTCAGCGTGCGCGGTCATCCCTACGCCTCGACTTTCTGCCGCACGGCCGAGATCACGTGGTCGACCGGAAGGTTCGTGTCCTTGCGGAGACGCTCGACGAGGTCACGCCGTAGCCAGCCGCTCTTCTCACCGGGGAACGTCGAAACGATGATCTCGTCGATCCGTTCGTCGTTGACGACTTGCAGCGCGGCGGTGTGTGGATCCGGGTGCACGATCTGGCCGTGGGCGGTGATGCCCTCCCCCCGCAGCTCCGACAGCGCGCGCCGGAGGCGACGGTCGGCGTCCCCGACCTGTTCTGCGTCGTCTTGCGGCGCCACGATCAGGAACCCAACCTTGCCCTTGGCTGCCCGCTTGCGGATGCGTTCGAGCAGTTCGTCCGAAAGGACCGTCTGGTTGGCGATCACGAGGACGTTCGTCGTCTCTTCGGGGTCGCGGGCAACGGTGACGTGCGTCACCGGGATCCCGTCGGCCGCGCGCTCGATGTCCTGCACAACGTTGCGGCGCATCCACCCGGAGCGCTCCGCGCCGTGCGTCGAGACGATGATCTCGTCAACCGGCGGCTCGAGCTGCGCGAGGGCGTCCTTGGCCGCCTGCACAGGACCGGTGTTGGCGACGAACCCCTGTGCGCTGAGCCCCGCCTCGCGGAGCGCGTCCAACGTCCTGTCGAGGCGGCGGCCGGCGGAGGCGCGGCGCGTGTCCTCGTACACGACGTAGCCCTGGGTCGGCTCGTTGACCGGCGCGATCACGGTCACCCGGTCGTCGACGCCCGCCCCGGTGCGGACCGCGTCAAGCAGCGTTTGTGACGCGGCGGTCTCGTTAGCGATCACGAGGATGTGCGCCATCAGTCGGTGCCCACGGGCTCGGGCTTGGGCGCACCGAAGATCGCATGCTTCGCGCCCGGCACGCCGTACTCGTACGGGTGGCCGACGACCTGCGGGATCTCGTCGAAGTTGAAGATCGGCGGCGGCGAGCTGACCTGCCATTCGAGCGTCAGCGCGCGCCACGGGTTCCCGCCGGCCGGCTCGCCG
>DATBDB010000249.1:0-7442 GCA_036270155.1 Gaiellaceae bacterium | reverse complement strand
GACGGCGTGATCGCGAAGCTCTTCAGGTGCCCCTCGATGTCGGTGAACCAGAAGAGGACGTACTGCACCCCTTCCTTCTCCATCTGCTTCATGACGTCTTGGCGGGCGCCGGGATCGGACGTCGCCCGATCCTTGCTCTCGATCATTCCCATGCCGGCTCGCTCCTTTTCGGGGAACGACCATCGTCTCAAATGCGCGGGTGGCGCATCACGCTTCGAGCAGCGGCCCGCCCAGATGCACCCACTCAGATTTCCGCTCATAGCCGAGCTTTTCGTTCACGCGGCGCATGGGGACATTGCCAAGGTCATTCAGCGTGGCGCAGGGACTTCCAGCCGGCCTCCTTGGCCGCGGCGATCTGCGCCTGCCTTGACGACACGGATGTTGAGGGCTGCATACTCGCCGTCCCGGGCGCCCCAGAACTTGCTCACGGAGCCTGTCGCGACCGGCTCGCCGTCGGGCTCGGCGATCAGGCCAAGGTGGTCGGGCTTCTGCTGATCCTCGACGAGAACCTCGCGCGGCAAAGGATTGTCGGTCTGAATTCGTGTTCGAATCTCGATGTACGTGTCGATGTCCGCGTCGTTCTCGACGGCGCGAATCGTGATCACGGCAGCGGCCCCTGGAAGGTGATCACCTTCGACTTGTCGACGTAGCCGAGGCTGCGGTTCAGCGCCTGCATCGCCTCGTTGCCCCGCTGCGTCCACGTGACCAGCTCGACGACCCCGCTTTGCGCCGCCCAGTGCAGCTGCACCTGCTTCAGCAACCGGCCGAGGCCACGGCCGCGCCGGTCGCGGCGCACGACGGTCAGGCCGTGCTCGGCCGTGGCGTCTCCGTTCGCATGCTCGTTCAGACCGGCGTACCCGATGGGCCGGCCGTCCTCGAACACGACGAACGAGCCGTCGGGGCGCGTGCCCTCCTCGCGCAGCCACGTCTCCTTCTTGTAGGTGACGCCGCCGGGAATCGGGAGGTCCTCGTAACCCTCCAGCGCGACGGGCCAGGCTGCGTCGAGCAGCTCCTCGCGGCGGCCTTCGAGCGAGACGAGCTCGATCGTCGGCGGGATGCTCGGCGCCGGCTCGTCGCCGACGGTGCGCACCTGCTCCAACTGGTAGTCGACGTCGAGCAGGCCCAGGTCTTCGGCGAATGCGATCGAGTGCGGCTCATCCGCATAGACGAACGCGTTGATCCCGGTGAGCCCGAGCGAGCGCGCGTAACCGGTGAGCTCGCGCATCAGCGCGGTCGCGACGCCGTGCCTGCGGTGCTGCTCCAGCACGCGTACGGCGATGAACGCGCGACCGCCGAAGCTCGAGCGGTCGGCGATCCCGCAGCCCGCGAGCACGCCGTCGCGCTCTGCGAGCAGGAACTTGCGGTCCGGCTCCGCCGAGGCGCGAAGCTGCCCGGCGGTCACAGGCTCATTCGGCACGACCCTGCTCTTCAGCTCCGCCCACGCGTCGAGATCGGCGTCCGTCTCGACGGCGCGCACGGAGATCATCCTGACCTCTTCAACTTGCCGTGCTTCTTCGCGTAGCGCTCACCGGCTCTGAAGACGACGAGCCCGATCGGGATCGACAGCGTGCCGATCACGAGCAGCGGCCAGACGTCGTCCCACGCGAGACCGGCGCCGTTGAGGATCTGGTCGCGGTTGCCACGCAGCGCGTACGTGGCCGGCGAGATCTTCGCCACCCACTGCATCCAGTCCGGGAGCACCGACACCGGGTAGTAGACGCCCGACACGACGAGCATCAAGCCCTGCGCGACGAACCCCAGCTGCGTCCCCTTCTCCGGCGAGATCAGGGGAAGGACCGCGGTCATCATTCCGACACCGATGAACGACACCGAGGCGATCGCGAGCAATGCGACCGCCGCGCTGTAGTTCGCATTCGGAAGGTGGATGCCGATGAACGCGACGACCGCGACGAAGATCGCCGCCGCGCGCACGAGCCCGTAGATGACGGCATAGATGCCCATCCCGATCAGGTGCACCGGCCGCGACACGGGCGCCATGAACGTGTACTCGATTGTCCCTTCCCAGCGCTCCCACGCGACCGTCTCCGTGACGATCTCGAAGATGATCCCGAGGAACGCCCAGATGACTCCGCCGACGAGCAGCTTCGTCGCGAGCTCGTTTCGCGCCGCCGGCGAAAGGTCGACGCCGCGCGAGATGAACACGATCGTGAGCGTGTTCGCGATCGTCCACAGCAGGAACGCGACGTCCCAGAGGAAGTAGCGCTTGGTCAGGTAGAGGTTGCGCTCGACGACGCCGTAGAGCCCGATCAACTCGTCGCGCAGGATCTTGCGGCGCGTGAACGTCGTGTCGACACTGGCGGCCATTACGCGAACACCTCCCTCTCCTCGTCGTCTTCGGTTCTCTCGTCTTCGTACGTGCGGCCGGTCGCGGCGAAGAACGCCTCCTCGAGCGTCGCGACGTCGTACCGCTCCTTCACGTCCTCCACCGGCTCGAGGAACAGCAGCTCGCCGCGGTCGAGCAGGCCGATCCGGTCGGCGAGGTCCTCCGCCTCCTTCATGTCGTGCGTGCAGAGGAGGATCGTCGAGTCGTGCGCCTCCCGGATCTCGCGGATGAACGTCTGCACTTCCTGCTTCGAGCGCGGGTCGAGGCCGGTTGTCGGCTCGTCGAGCAGCAGGAGCACGGGCGAGGTGAGCAGGGCGCGCGCGAGCGCGACCTTCTGCTGCATCCCGCGCGACAGGTTCTCCATCGACTCGTTGCGCCGGCCCGCGGGGAAGCCGACCCGCTCGAGGATGACCGGGATCTTCGCGTGCGTCTCGCGCGGCCCCATGCCGTAGAACCGCGCCGCGTAGGCGAGGTTCTCCGCCGCGCTCATCTTCTTGAAGAAGCTCGCCTCGACCGAGACGCGGTTGACGAGGCGCCGCACCTTCCGCGCCTCCTTGAACACGTCGTGGCCGAAGATGTGCGCCGATCCGCCGTCCGGCAGGAGCAGCGTCGACAGCAAGCGGACGAGCGTGGACTTGCCCGAGCCGTTCTGACCGAGGATCGCGACGCACTCGCCGCGCGCCATGTCGAAGCTGACGCCGTTCAGCGCCGCGCGGCGTCGGCGCTGGACCAGGCCCTTCCGGCGCGAGAAGACCTTCGAAAGATCACGTACTGCAACCGCTGATGAAGACAAGCCATGCTCCTTGGGATCGAGAGAAAAGAACCGAACGAAGACGCACTGACGCCGCTAGAAGCGGCGGCGAGCGAGGTCTGCGTTGGTGATCCCTGACATGGCCCGCGCAATGTTAGGCGAACGTTGCGTGCGTTGCAAGGCCGCGCAACATTTGGGCGCGCGATGCGTCAAATACGGCCATGCGCCTGGTGATGGCAGTCGTCGTCGCACTCGTGCTGCCGGCCGCCACCACGGCGGCGGAGCCGCGCCCGGTCAAGCCGGACCGGGCCGCGATCGACCGACTACTCGACGAGTTCATCCCCGCCGCAGTCGCGCAGAAGAACCTGCAGCGCGGTTGGGAGCTGTCCGCGGGCGTCGCGCGCACCGTTTCGCACGCTGAGTGGATGAAGGGCAACACCTCGGTGCAGAAATACCCCGCCAAGGGCACGAAATTCCGTGGCTGGACGGTGAACTACTCGTTCCCCGGCGACATCGGATTCGACATCCTGCTCCAGCCGACGGCGAGGTCGCTCGGTGCGTGGTCGTTCCGCGCCGAGGCCCAGAAGATCAAGGGCACGTGGCGGATCACGACCTGGTACCCGGTCGCGACGTTTGCCCCACCCGGCCAGACGCAGACCGTGCTCGGACCGAACGACCTGGGGCCTGCAAACAGCGCGGCCGGCGCAACGGGCGCCGATCATGGACGGCTCGGCGCCTGGGTGCTCGCGCTGCCTGCTGCCTTCATCGGCGCGATCGTGCTCGGGTCGGTCAGCTTCGCCGGCGCGCGCGCGCTGAAGCGGCGCGCTAGGATCCGGGAGATCGAGCGCTCGCTGGCCGACTGAGATTCAGCCTGCGGAGAGCCGCTCGCGGGACGCGGCGATGATCGCCTGCGCGTCGGAGCGGTTCCCATAGCCCCGCGTCACGGTCGTCACGCCCTCGAGATCCTTGTAGACCTGGAAGAAGTGCTCGATCTCGTTCCGCAGCTGGGCGGGCACGTCGTGGATGTCGGCGATTGAGCTCCACGACGGGTCGTTGAGCGGCACGCACAGCACCTTGTCGTCCGGGCCCTTCTCGTCGGTCATGTGGAAGACGCCGACCGTGCGTACACGGATCCGACAGCCGGGGAACGTCGGCTCGCCGACCAGCACCAGCGCATCGAGCGGGTCTCCGTCCTCGGCGAGCGTTCCCTCGACGAAGCCGTAGTCGGCCGGGTAGCTCATCGACGTGAAGAGCCGCCGGTCGAGCGCGACGCCACCGAGCTCGTCGTCCCACTCGTACTTGTTCCGCGAGCCCGCTGGGATCTCGACGAAAACGACGCCGTCACGGTCGTTTCTCAGGGACTCCGTCGCGCCTACGTCCATGCCGTAACACTACGGACGTGGACCATCACCACGCGCACGGACCCCACCACCACCACGGCGTCGGCGCCGACACGGCCGTCCGGCCGCTCGCCATCGCGCTCGCGCTGATCGTCGCCTTCATGGCCGTCGAGGTCGTCGTCGGCGTGGTCGCGCACTCGCTCGCGCTGCTCTCGGATGCGGCGCACATGCTCGTCGATGCGGCGGCGCTCGCGATGAGCGTCTGGGCCGCCCGGCTGGCCCTCCGCCCCGCGGAGGGCAGGATGACCTTCGGCTTCCGGCGCGCCGAGATCCTGGCCGCGCAGGCGAACGCGATCACCCTCCTCGTGCTCGGGTTCGCGATCGTCGTCGAGGCGCTGCGCCGCCTGGACTCGCCCCCGCAGGTGCGCGGGGCTCTCGTGCTCGGGACGGCCGTGGCAGGCGCAGCCGTCAACATCCTCGCCCTCCGGCAGGTCGCGCGAGCGAACCGGGCCAACCTGAACGTGGAAGGGAGCTTCCGCCACCTGCTCACCGACCTCTACGCCTTCGCGGGCACCGCGGTCGCGGGGCTCGTCGTGTGGCTGACCGGCTTCGACCGCGCCGATCCGATCGCGTCGCTGCTCGTCGCCGGCTTCATGGTGCTGACCGCATGGCCGCTGCTGCGGGCGTCGGGGAGCATCCTCCTCGAGGCGGCGCCGGAAGGGCTGGTGCCGGACGAGATCGGCGCCGCTCTGCGCGCCCACCCGGGCGTGACGGACGTCCACGACCTGCACGTCTGGGAGATCAGCTCCGGGTTCCCCGCCCTCTCGGCCCACGTGCTCGTCGGCCGCGGCGAGGACTGCCACCGGATCCGGCGCGACCTCGAAGCGCTCCTCGGGGAGCGCTACAAGATCGACCACACGACGCTTCAGGTCGAGCACACCGCCGACCGCCTGCTCTGGCCGGACGGCCGAATCAGTTGACGGCCGTCTGAGAGGACCGCTAGGTTTGGATCACGTGCGGCGCCGAAGACGGCGCGCGCGGAGGCAATGGGGCCTCGCAACGTGTGTCTCGAGAGACACAAGTTGCGGGGCCCTTTTTTCGTTCTGGAACCGAAAAGAGGAGCGGCGATGACGAAGTACAAGCTCGAATACATCTGGCTCGACGGGTATGAGCCCGTTCCGAACCTCCGCAGCAAGACGAAGATCGTTGAGTTCGCCGAGGCCCCCACCGTCGATGACCTTCCCGTCTGGAACTTCGACGGCAGCTCGACACGGCAGGCCGAAGGCAGCAACTCGGATTGCGTCCTGCAGCCCGTCGCCCTCTTCCCGGACCCGGCCCGCCGCAACGGGATGCTCGTGATGTGCGAGGTGCTCCTGCCCGACGGCAGCGCCCACCCATCGAACAGCCGCGCGACGATCCCGGACGATCCCGGCACCTGGTTCGGCTTCGAGCAGGAGTACTTCCTCTACCGCGACGGTGTGCCGCTCGGCTTCCCGCGCGAAGGCTTCCCCGCGCCGCAGGGCGAGTACTACACCGGGGTCGGCTTCAAGAACGTCGGCGATGTCGCACGCGAGATCGTTGAAACCCACATCGACCTCTGCCTCGACGCCGGGATCAACCTCGAGGGCATCAACGCCGAGGTCGCCAAGGGCCAGTGGGAGTTCCAGATCTTCGGCAAGGGCTCGAAGCAGGCCGCCGACGAGGTGTGGATCGCCCGCTACCTCCTCCTGCGCCTCTGCGAGGCCTACCGCGTCGACGTCAACTTCCACCCGAAGCCGCTCGGGATGGAGCACGACTGGAACGGCTCGGGCATGCACACGAACTTCTCGACCGAGTACCTCCGCGAGGTCGGCGGCGAGGACTACTTCGACGCGCTGATGGCGGCGTTCGACGAGGCCAAGGACGAGCACATCGCGGTGTACGGACCCGACAACCACATGCGGCTCACGGGCCTGCACGAGACCGCGGCGATCGACGAGTTCACGCACGGGGTCGCCAATCGCGGCGCCTCGATCCGCATCCCGCACAGCTTCGTGGGCAGCGGCTACCGGGGGTACCTCGAAGACCGCCGTCCGAACTCGCTCGGTGACCCGTACCGGATCGCCGGCCGCATCCTGCAGACCATCGAGAGCGTGCCGACCAACGGCGCAGTCGACGCTGCCGAGCGCCTGACCGCGGAAGCAGCCGCCTAGGCATGCACAAGGTCGAGGCGGTCGTCATCAGGGAGCGCGTCGAGACGGTGATCGATGCCGTCGAGGAAGCGACGGGCCACGTCGGCGTGACGGTGATCGAGGCGATCGGTCACGGCCGCGAACGCGGCGTCACGCACGAGTACCGCGGCCGCGTGTTCGAGTCGCGGTTCCTCCCGAAGGCACTGCTCGTCTTCGTCGTCGCGGACACGATCGTCGACGGCGTCGTCGCCGCGATCGTCGACGCCGCGCGGAGCGGCAACGAGTCGGGTGACGGCCTCGTCTGGACCACCCCTGTCAGCGACGTCACGCACAACCGCACCGGCACCGCCCTCGACTCAACCCCGCTGGAGGAACTCAATGTCGAAGCATGATCTTCTGATCGGGATGTCGACCATCTGGGTCGTCATCGCCGCAGTGCTCGTGATGTTCATGCAGGCCGGCTTTGCGTTCCTGGAAGCAGGCCTGACGCGGATGAAGAACGCCGGTCACATCGCGGGCAAGAACGTGTTGATCTTCGCCCTCTGCTCGCTCGTCTACTGGGCTGTCGGCTTCGGCATCGCGTTCGGCGACGGGAACTCGATCATCGGCACCGCGGGCTTCTTCCCGTCGGTCGTCGAGCTGACCTCCGTCGGCAAGGCGCCCTTCGACTGGTTCACCGAGATCCCGGGCGGCGCCGCGTACCTCTTCGAGGTCGTCTTCGCCGGCGTGTCGCTGGCGATCGTCTGGGGCGCGATGGCCGAGCGCGCGAAGCTCTGGGTCTACTTCGTGTTCGGGATCTACTTCACGATCACGTACTCGATCGTTTCCCACTGGAT
>DATBDB010000248.1:0-11125 GCA_036270155.1 Gaiellaceae bacterium | reverse complement strand
AAGACACCCCGATCTGATATAGTTTCCGTGCCTGGCGAAACCCCTGTTTTGCAGGCATTTCTTTCATATGGCAAAGACTCAGGCGAAGGCCGGCTACTCGGCCAAGGACATCACCGTGCTCGAAGGCCTCGAGCCGGTCCGTCTGCGTCCGGGCATGTACATCGGCTCGACCGGCGCGCGGGGCCTTCACCACCTCGTGTACGAGATCGTCGACAACGCCGTCGACGAGGCGCTCGCGGGCTACAACGACTCCGTTTCGGTGACGATTCACCCCGACAACTCGGTGACCGTCGTCGACCGCGGCCGGGGCATCCCCGTCGACGAGGTCGAAGGCACCGGGACCTCCGCGCTCGAAGTGATCCTGACCAAGCTGCACGCCGGGGGCAAGTTCGGCGGCGAGGGCTACAAGGTCTCCGGCGGCCTGCACGGCGTCGGGGCCTCGGTCGTGAACGCGCTCTCGGACTGGCTCACCGCCACGGTCGAGTTGAACGGAAAGACCTACCGGCAAGAGTTCGCGCGTGGTGTGCCGCAAGGCCCAATGCAGGAGATCGGTACGACCACGGAGTCGGGGACGACGATCTCGTTCCTGCCCGACTCCTCGATCTTCGACGAGACCGATTTCCACGCTCCCACTCTCGTCTCACGGCTGCGCGAGATGGCGTTCCTCACCAAGGGGCTGCGCGTGACGTTCGCCGACGAGCGTGTCGACGGTGAGACGGTCGAGTTCCACTACGAGGGCGGCATCAAGGACTTCGTCTCGTACATCAACGAGTCGAAGGACATCGCGCACAAGCACGTCGTCTACTTCGACAGCTCGACCGACCAGGGCGAGGTCGAGGTCGCGATGCAGTGGAACAACAGCTACCAGGAATCGGTTTTCTCGTTCGCCAACAACATCAACACCCACGAGGGCGGCTCGCACCTATCGGGCTTCAAGGCCGCGCTGACGCGTACGTTGAACGATTACGCGCGCTCGAAGGGCCTGCTGAAGGAAAAAGAGGACAACCTCGACGGTGAGGACGTGCGCGAAGGTCTCGCAGCAGTCATCTCCGTCAAGCTCGCCGACCCGCAGTTCGAAGGGCAGACGAAGACGAAGCTCGGCAACCCGTGGGTACGCGGTCTCGTCGAGCAGTCCGTCAACCAGAAGCTCGCGGAGTTCTTCGAGGAGAACCCGACCGACGCCCGCGCAGTGATCAACAAGGCGATCTCGGCTGCTCGCGCACGTCAGGCCGCACGCAAGGCGCGCGAGATGACACGGCGCAAGTCGGCGCTCGAGTCGATGTCACTGCCGGGCAAGCTCGCCGACTGCTCGATCAACGATCCTTCCGCCGCAGAGCTCTTCATCGTCGAGGGCGACAGCGCCGGCGGCTCCGCGAAGATGGGCCGCGACCGCACCTACCAGGCGATCCTTCCGCTGCGCGGCAAGATCATCAACAGCGAGAAGAACCGCATCAACAAGGTCCTCTCGAACAACGAGATCCAGTCGATGATCACCGCGATCGGCACGGGCTTCGGCGATGAGTTCGACCTCGAGAAGCTCCGCTATCACCGCGTGATCGTGATGACGGACGCCGACGTCGACGGTTCCCACATCCGCACGCTCATCCTCACGTTCCTCTACCGGCAGATGCCGGAGTTGATCGAGCAGGGCCACGTGTACATCGCAGTGCCGCCGCTCTACAAGGTGAAGATCGGTAGCCAGGAGTACTACTTCGAGAAGGACGCGCAGCTCGAGGAGCTCCTCGCGCGCGACCGCATCCCGAACGTCGAGATCACCTCGCGCGACGGCGAAACGGTGAAGCTGACCGAGTCGAAATGGGGCCGCGTCTCGTCGGCGCTCCAGCAGTACGAGGGCTACTACGCACGCCTGCGCTCCGACTTCAGCGCGGCGGCGGCAGAGCTGATGGTCGTGCACCGGCTCGTCGAGCACGAGATCGAAACGCCCGGCGACATCCAGGCCGCGATCGACGCGATCGCCGACAACGGCTACGCGCTCTCGATCGTCGACAAGGACGAGGACATCCTGAGGGTGCGCGTGATCGAGACAGAGACCTCGGCGGCGCACAACGTTGCGGTGCCGGTCGAGTTGCTCGGCTCACCGATCTACTCGAAGCTCCGTCAGGCGCACAACCGCCTGGTCGAGATCGTCGGCCAGCCGCCGTTCACCGTCCGCGTCGGCAAGGAGAACGAGATCGCCGAGTCGTTCGACGCGCTGCGCGAGCGTGTCCTCGATGCGTCGAAGCAAGGGATCGCGCTGTCGCGCTTCAAGGGCCTCGGCGAGATGAACGCCGAGCAGCTCTGGGAGACGACGATGGACCCGGCCAAGCGCCTGCTGATGCGCGTGGACGTCGAGGACGCGTCGGCCGCCGACCTGATGTTCTCGAAGCTGATGGGCGACGCGGTCGAGCCACGGCGCGAGTTCATCGAGCAGAACGCAAAGGACGTCAAATTCCTTGACGTCTAGGAGAGATGCTCTTTCTAGCCAAGCGTACGGAGGCGTGTCATGTCTGAGCTAGAGACCGGCGCGCTTGGCCCAGGCCGCATCGAATCACGCGAGCTCGAGCAGGAGATGCGCTCGAGCTTCCTCGATTACGCGATGTCGGTCATCGTCTCGCGTGCGCTGCCGGACGTACGTGACGGGCTGAAGCCCGTCCACCGCCGCGTCCTCTATTCGATGTGGACGAACGGCAACCGGCCGGGCCGCCCGTACGTGAAGAGCGCGAACATCGTCGGCTACGTGATGGGCAACCATCACCCGCACGGCGACCAGTCGATCTACGACACGCTCGTGCGCCTCGCGCAGCCGTTCTCGATGCGCTACCCGCTCGTCGACGGCCAGGGCAACTTCGGCTCGATCGACGACGATCCGGCAGCCGCCATGAGATACACGGAGGCGCGGCTCGCGAAGCTCGCCGAGGAGATGCTGCGCGAGCTCGACTCCGACACCGTCGACTTCGGTCCGAACTACGACGAGTCGAAGCGCGAGCCGCTTGTCCTGCCGGCGCGCTTCCCGAACCTGCTCGTCAACGGCAGCGCCGGCATCGCGGTGGGCATGGCGACGAACATCCCGCCGCACAACCTCGGCGAGGTCGTGAACGCGATCGTCGAGCTGATCGACAACCCGCAGGCGAACGCCGAAGACCTGATGAAGCACGTCAAGGGCCCGGACTTCCCGACCGGCGCGTACATCGTCGGGCGCTCGGGCATTCGCGACGCCTACCGCACCGGCCGTGGCCGGGTGGTCATGCGCGCACGCGCTCACATCGAAGAGCTGCGCGGTGGCAAGAGCGCGATCATCATCAGCGAGCTCCCGTACGGCGTGAAGAAGGGCGGGGACAACGGCGTGATCAAGAAGATCGCCGACCTCGTCAACGAGAAGGTGCTTACGGAGATCTCCGACCTCGCGGATCACTCGGACCGCTCGGGTATGCGCATCCAGGTCGAGCTGAAGCGCGACGCGATCCCGCAGGTGGCGCTGAACAAGCTGTTCAAGCACACGCCGCTGCAGACAACCTTCGGCTACAACGCCGTCGCGCTCGTCAACGGCATTCCGCGGACGCTGTCGCTGCTCGAGCTCGTCACCCACTTCCTCGACTTCCAGCGCGAGATCATCACCCGCCGCTCGAAGGACGAGCTGCGCAAGAAGGAACGCCGTGCGCACATCCTTGCCGGCTATCTGATCGCGCTCGACAATCTCGACGCGGTCATCCAGCTGATCCGCGCGGCCGCCGACACCGAGGCGGCGAAGACCGGCCTGATGGAGAAGTTCGAGCTCTCCGAGCAGCAGTCGCTCGCGATCCTGGAGCTGCGCCTCCGCGCGCTCACCGCGCTCGAGCGGCAGGGCGTCGAGAACGAGTACAAGGACATCCAAGAGCGCATCGCCGAGCTGCGCGCGCTGCTCTCGGACGAGACGAAGATCGACGCGCTGATCAAGGACGAGCTACTCGAGCTGAACACGATCTACGGTCGCGGTGACGACCGCCGCTCGGAGATCGTGGCCGCCGAGGAGGAGCTCGAGCTCGAGGATCTGATCGCGGAAGAGGACATGGTGATCGCGATCACGCAGTCCGGTTACATCAAGCGCCTACCGGTCACCGCGTACCGCGAGCAGCGCCGCGGCGGCATCGGTGTGATGGGGATGGACCTCAAGGACGAGGACTACATCGAGCATCTCTTCGTTGCGTCGACGCACGACTACATCCTGTTCTTCACGAGCGTCGGCAAGGTCTACCGGCTGAAGGTCCACGAATTGCCGCTCGGATCACGCCAGTCGAAGGGCCGCGCGATCGTCAACCTGCTGCCGTTCCGTCAGGGTGAGACGGTGCGCGCGGTGATCCAGACGCGCGCCTTCGAGGAGGCGAAATACCTCCTGTTCGCGACCAAGAACGGTGTCGTCAAGAAGACCGAGCTCAAGGCCTACAACACGAACCTGAAGGCTGACGGGATCATCGCGATCAAGATGCGCGAGGGCGACGAGCTCGTCGGCGTGCGCCACAGCACCGGCGAGGA
Source organism: Gaiellaceae bacterium (assembly GCA_036270155.1). Lineage (GTDB taxonomy): Bacteria > Actinomycetota > Thermoleophilia > Gaiellales > Gaiellaceae > PALSA-600. The sequence continues at coordinate 6,616 of DATBDB010000248.1, read as the reverse complement.
CGACGTCTTGATGGTGTCGCGTCTCGGACAGGCGATCCGCTTCTCCGAAAAGGACGTGCGCGCGATGGGTCGCGACGCCTCCGGCGTGCAGGGCATGCGCATGCGCGGCGAGGACGAAGTGATCTCGGTCGCGATTGCCGCCGACGACGCAGACCTGCTCGTGATCACCGAGAACGGCTACGGCAAGCGCACGCGTGTTTCCGAGTATCCGAAGAAGGGCCGCGGCGGCATGGGTGTGAAGACCGTGCAATTGACTGCGGCACGGGGTCATCTCGCGGGTGCGCGGGTCGTGCGCGACGGCTACCAGGTGATGCTGATCTCCACAGGGGGCACCGTGATCAAGATGCCCGTCGAAGACGTGAAGCGGCTCGGCCGCTCGACGCAGGGCGTGATCGTGATGCGGTTGCGCGAGGGCGAGCAGGTGTCGTCACTGGCGCCTGTCGTCGAGTCCGGGGACGATGCGGATGCGGGAGCGGTGCTCGAAGGAGCGGTCGAAGAGGCCAGTTCCGACGGCGGCGGCCCCGACGGCGCGCCCGAAGACTGAACCTTCTCTATCCTCTCGAAAGTTCCTCACCCTTCCGTGTGATTTCGGGCACCACATCTTCCCTTTTTCAACTAAGGGTGGTAGAAGTGTCAAGCGAGGGGTCGGGAGACAGTCGAACAAAGGAAACCCTCTTGGCGTACAGCAAGCAGGTCGATCTGCTCGAGCCGATTGACATGGCAGAGCACCTCGACAAGATCGAGCTCTACCTTGGGCAGGTTTGCGCGATCGCGGGCATCTCGAAGATGCAGCTCGATTACTGGACGAACAAGGCCCAGATTCCGACCAAGGGGAAGAAGCAGCGGATCTACGACATGGACGCCGTGGAGACCGTGATGCTGATCAAGCAGGCGAAGGACAAGGGCCTGAACCTCGGTGCTGCCATCGACGCAGCGCGGCGCTTTCGCGACCAGAAGTCCCTCGCAACCTTTTAGAGAGCTCGCAACCTCTTAGCGACCCGGCATCGAGCGTCGCAGTTCGGCAGCAGCCTGCTCGGGTGGCACCGGGTTGACGTAGACCTGTGCCCCGAGCTCGAGCCCGGCCAGCCGCGTGGTGCGTGGAAAGAGCTCGAGGTGCCAGTGCGGGCCGTCGTGCAGCCACGCGTTCAGCGGCACGAGCGGTTCGCCGCGAATACGTTGCAGGCGGCGCACGACCTCGGCGAGCATCCGGAGCGCCGGCGCGAGCAGATCGCTTCGCAATCCGTCGGGCTCGCCCCGCGTCGGAGCGATCAACAGCTCGTAGGGAACGCGGCTCGCGCTCGGACAGCCCGCGGTGACGCCGTCCCGCTCGAACACCTCCAGCACCTCAGGCAAGCCGCGTTCTGCGATCACGCTCGGGGCGGGAGCCGGCAGCCACGCGAGCTGCGAGTGCGAGTGCGGTAACGACGCGCCGGCGGCATGGCCCTCGTTGAGGATCGGGAAGCAGTTGCCGCCGACGTCGCGCGCTCGACGCTGCCACGCTCCTGCGACGAGGTCGATCGTTGCGTCGTCGAGCTCGCCGAACGAATGCACGTGGACGGGCCCGTGGATCACGACCTCCTGGCGTTCGAGAGCCGGGTACAGGTTCGGCACGACGCGTACGCCCCAGCCCGTCGGGCCGTCGCCGAGGCGGAGGGTCTCGGGCGGTGTCCGCTCCTCGTGGCCCGCGCAGAACGGGCAGTCGGCCGCGTGATCGCTTGCCGCCGCCGAGGCGCCCGGCCGCGCGGCTCGGTCAGGTGCGATCGCCACCCACCGGCCGGTCATCGGATCGTGCCGGATGTCGGCCACGACCGCAGCCTGTCAGAACACGGCCTCTAGGAAGCGGTGTAGAGCGTCAGCGCCCAGCTGACCGCGTAGGCCCCGACCCACGTGAAGAGCACCGCCCGTTGCCAGCCTCCCCGACGGGCGATCGCAAGCGCGTCGCCGCCGAGCCCGAGCACGCTCTGGGTCGACGCGAGGAACGCGGCGAACGGCTTCGGATCCGCCCAGTTGTGGTAGCCGCCGTACCAGTCGCTTCAGAGGTAGGCGTGGAAGCGCGGCAAGAGGGTCCGCATGAAGGACGGCTTGTACGGGTGCATCACGAGGTCGGTCGGGAATGAGACGAAGAACGACAACGGCGGGTGGGAGATCATGTAGCCCGGCCGGTTGAGGTTCGACTTGATCGGGTTCGAGTAGCGCTCCCACTGCTGGTACCACCACCAGCCGAGGACGACGAACCCGGCGACCGACCCGGCAGCCAGGTACCGCACCAAAGATCGCGAAGCGCGGCCGGTCGGGCCAGACTTCGTACGCGAGCCATGCGGTCGCAGGCACGAGGCCGACTGATGGTGCGAACGCGATCAGCGTGAGCGGGATCCACGCCTCGTTGTTCGCGGCGGCGATCACGTACGCCACTGCCCAGGCGGCGGCGGCGAGCCACAGCCCGGCGCCGAGCAGCCATCGCGGCTGTGGCGGTCGTGCGCGTGCGATCGCGATCCCCCGCCGAGGATGAGCGCGACCCAGAGCAACCGGCAAGAGCTTCGGCATGCCCTGCAGCAGCGGTGAGTTCGGGTCGTCGTACTTCGGCGGCTCGAAGGCGCGCTGGACGATCACCCCTACCCATGGCACTCCGATCGGGAGCGCGTACTCATAGTTCTGATCCTGGCGCGGGATCCGATGCTACTTGTCCAGCCACTGGACGTAGTCCACGTAGCTGTAGGAGTCCTCGCCCCCGCCGCCTCGGTGTTGCTCGAGCCCCGCCCACGCGACCACCGCGAAGCCCGCAGCGATCGTCACCACGACGACCCACGTTGGGATCGCCTCGACCAGGGCCCTCAACCGAACGCGCACGCGGCTTAGCTGGATTTGTCGCCGAACGCCGCGAACGCCTTCAACATCTCGATCGGTACCGGGAAGGCGATCGTCGTGGACTGCGACGAGCCCAGCTCGAGCAACGTCTGCAAGTAGCGCAGCTGCAAGGCGATCGGGTGCGCTTCGATCACGACGGCCGCGTCCTTGAGGCGCTCGGACGCCTGAAACTCGCCCTCGGCATTGATCACCTTCGCGCGCCGCTCGCGTTCCGCTTCGGCCTGCCGTGCCATCGCGCGCTGCATGCTCTGGGGAATCTCGACGTCCTTGACCTCGACGATCGAGACCTTGATGCCCCAGGGGGCGGTTTGCTCGTCGATGATCTCCTGCAGGATCGCGTTGATCTTCTCCCGCTCGGAGAGCAGCTCATCGAGCTGGTGCTGGCCGAGTACCGATCGCAACGTGGTCTGTGCAATCTGGGACGTCGCGACCATGAAGTTCTCGACCTGAACGATCGCGTCCTCGGGTTTGACGATCCGGAAGTACGCGACGGCATTGACGCGCACAGGGACGTTGTCCTTGGTGATCACTTCCTGCGGCGGGATGTTCAGCGTGATAGTGCGCAGGTCGACACGGACCATGCGGTCGACGATCGGGATCAGCCAGATCAGCCCGGGGCCTTTTGGGTTCGGGAAGAGGCGCCCCAGGCGAAACACGATCGCGCGCTCGTACTCGCGGAGCACCTTGATCGCGCTGATCGCATAGAGAACGGCGAGGAAGACAACGACGCCGAAGGCGACCAAGGCAACGTTCACGGGTCGATCCTATGCACGTCGAGGGTCAGCCCGTCGAGGCCCGCGACTCGAACTCGGTCTCCGGCACGGAGAGACTCGCTCGAGCGGGCCCGCCAGAGCTCGCCGCGGACGAACACCTGACCCTCGCCTCTGGCCACTCCTTCCATGCCGACGATTTGCTGCGGGCCGACGCGCACGGGCGCGTGGCGCACTGCGATCGCCTTCGAGACCGCGATCGCCCAGAAGCCCCCGATCGCCGCCGTCAGCGTGACGATCAGCCAGACGTTCGTGTGATACGGCGCGGGAGCCTTGTGGAAGAGCGTGATCAGCCCCACGGCGATCGCCACGAGCCCCGACAGCGTCAGCGCGCCGTGCGTGACGACATGGGCGTCGATCACGAGGAGCGCCGCACCGAGCAGCACGAGGATCAGCCCCGCCCAGGAGAGTGGCAGCACCGAGAAGCCGAAGAGCGCGCAGACCATGCAGATCGCACCGAACGCGCCCGGGATGACGACGCCCGGGTGGAAGAGCTCGAACCCGAGGCCGGCGAGCCCCGCGAGGAAGAGCAGGCCGACGATGTTCGGGTCGATCAGCGTCGAGAGGAAGCGTGTGAAGAACCCGGGATGCACGTGGACGATCGTCGCGTTCGCGGTGTGCAGCGTGAAGTGGCGTGGAACGGTGACGCGTCCGTCGATTGTGTTCAGCAGCGCCGGCAACGACGGAGCGATCAGATCGATCACGTTCATCTGCAACGCCTCCTGCGCGCTGAGGTTCGACGCCTTGCGCACCGCCGCGTCCGCCCATTTCGCGTTGCGGCCGTGGGACTTGGCAAGCCCGCGCAGCGAGGCCGCTGCGTCGTTCACGACCTTACGCCGCAGGTCGGAGCCGATGTTCGCGCCGCTGCCGGTGATCGGCGTCGACGAGCCGATGTTCGTCTCGGGCGCCATCGCGAGGACGTCGGCCGCCTGCGAGATCCACACGCCGGCCGAGGCGGCGCGCGCGCCGTTCGGCGCGACGTAGACGATCACGGGGATCCGCAGTGACAGCTCGCGCTGCACGATCTTGCGCATCGACTCTTCGAGGCCGCCCGGGGTATCGAGGACGATCACCGCCGCGGAGTACCCGCCGGATTGAGCATCGGACAGCTCGTGATTCACCCAGTCCTGCGTGACCGGGTTGACCTCGGTGGCGAAGTGGATTGCCAGCACCTTCGGGGGCGCGGCTGCCGCTCCGGCAGGCAAGACCACCGCCAGCAGGAACACCGCGAGGAGCAGGCGTTTCACGCTGTCAAGATTCTATTAGGAAAGGGCTGGCGGCCTCGACCGCGAAGCCTGAAGACGGCACCGTGCACCATCGGCGCCGCCAGCATGCAGAAGCTCGTCGTCACCCTCGCCGCGCTCGCGGCGCTTGCTGTTCCATCGCTCGCCCGGGCGGGCGACGTCGCCATGCGCGTGCAGGAGGTGCCGCTCGGGCCGCGCACGCTCGCCGCGGCACCGGCGCCCATGCACTTCAACATGCTGGCGCTGCACTGGATCGGAAGCGGCACGGTGAGCTACCACGTGCACCTGTTGCACGGCGGCTGGTCGTCCTGGGTGACGGCCGACGCCGACGTCGCACCGGACGGCGGCACGGGTCGCTGGCACGACGGCAACCTCGATTGGACCGCCGCCGCTGACGCCGTGCAGTTCCGGCCGCACGGAGTCGTTCAGCGTTTGCGTGCGTACGAGCTCTGGTCGCGCGTCACCACGAAGCCGAGCCGGCACATCAGCGCGACGGGAACGCCTGCGATCGTCTCGCGCGCCGGCTGGGGCGCCGAGGAGGAGATCGTGCGTGCGAAGCCGAGCTTCGCGCCCGCCGACCGGCTCGCGATCGTCCACCACACGGCGGGAACGAACACGTACACGGCCGCGCAGGCGGCGGCGATCGTCCGCGGCATCGAGGTCTACCACGTGAAGGGAAACGGCTGGAACGACATCGGCTACAACTTTTTGGTCGACCGCTTCGGCACCGTCTACGAGGGCCGTGCCGGCGGGATCGAGAAGAACGTGATCGGCGCCCACTCGGAAGGCTTCAACACCGGCACGTTCGGTGTCGCATTGATCGGGAACTACGCGCACGCAACGCCGCCGAAGGCGCAGCAGGCCGCGCTCGTGACGCTGCTTGCCTGGCGCCTCGACGTTGCACACGTCGACCCGCTGTCGACCGTCGTCTACACCTCGGGCGGCAACCTCAAGTTCAAGTCCGGGAAGAGCGTCACGCTGCGTGCTATCTCGGGCCACCGCGACACGGGTCCCAGCGAGTGCCCGGGGACAGCCACCTATGTGCTGCTGCCCGTGATCGCGAAGCGCGTCTCGCTGACCGGCCTGCCGAAGCTCTATACGCCGACGGTCTCGGGTGCGCTCGGCGGCCCCGTCCGCATTCAGGCGCGCCTTTCCTCGTCGCTGCCGTGGACCGTGACGATCACCGACCAGCTCGGCAAGACCGTCGCGTCCGGCGCCGGCCGAGGCCCACTCGTCGACTGGACGTGGAGCTCGCTGCTTGCCGGCAAGGGGCTCTTTACCTGGACGATCGACTCGCCGGGCGCGTTGCCGGCAACCGGGACCCTGGGCATCGGCCGGCCCGTGGCGCCGCCCGCGCCGTCCTTCTCGCTGACGAATCTCGCGGCCACGCCCACCGTGATCACTCCCAACGCCGACGGCACCGCCGACGTGATGACCGTCAGCTTTACCCTCGGCACCGCTGCGCTCGTCAATGCGCAGGTGCTCGACGAGACCGGCGCGCCGATGCTCACGGTCGTCAACGAGCAGCGGACGGCGGGCAACAACTCATTCGAGTGGGCGGCCCACGTGCTGGTCGACGGCCGCTACCGAATCGTGGTGACCGCGAAGAGCGGCACGAAGACCGTGACGAAAAGCGTCGATGTGGTCGTCGACCGCACGCTCGCCGCGCTACAGGCGATGCCGATGGTCATCTCGCCGAACGGTGACGGGATCAACGACTCGACGACCCTCTCGTTC
>DATBDB010000247.1:0-16821 GCA_036270155.1 Gaiellaceae bacterium | reverse complement strand
GATGGCCACTAGGCCCTCAACCTAGCGCGTCTACCAATTCCGCCACCAGCGCAAGAGAGCGCGCTCAGTGTAGCCACGCGTCAATTGATCGGTGTGAGCTCGCGCTCGAGCGTTTCCCGTTCCGGCTCGAGCCACGGCGGCAGTGAAAGACCCTGCCCGAGCGACTCGAGAGGTTCGTCGACGAGGAACCCGGGCTCGTCGGTCGCGATCTCGATCAGGATGCCGTCCGGCATCCGGAAGTACACCGACCGGAAGTACTTGCGGTCCTGTACGGGCGTCGGCCGCAGCCCGACCTCGGCGAGCCGTCTGAGCCATGCCTGCTGCTCCGCATCGTCCTTCGCGCGCCAGGCGATGTGGTGCGTCGTCCCGGCGCCGATCAGCGCCGGCTCCTCGAGCGGCTCTGCGAACTGCAGCGGCGCGTCCTCGGCGAACAGGCCTGCGTACAGATCCGCGTTGCCGATCACGGTGACGTCGAGCAACCGCGGCGACGGACCTGGGTAGAGCCGCAGGCGCAGCCCGTCCGGATCCTCGGCCTCGCTCTCCTCGTCGGCGAGCGGCGTCTCGAGCCCGATCGACTCGAGCGTCCCGCGCCCGAGGCGGCCGGCATCCGCGCGCGGCCACTCGAAGAACGTGATCAGCGTCCCCGGGCTGCCGGTCTCGTCACCGAAGTAGAGGTGATAGCTGTGCGGATCGTCGAAATTGACGGTCTTCTTGACCAGCGTGAAGCCGAGGCCGCGATAGAAGTCGAGCGTCCGCTGCGCGTCGGAGCAGACACATGTCACGTGGTGCAGGCCCGCCAACTGCATGACGCGGGAGTCTAGACCTCGTTACTTGAGGAGGCGGAAGAGGAGAATCGTGTTCAGGAAGAAGAGCACCCCGACCACGATCGTCACGCGCGTCAGGTTCCGCTCGACGATGTGCGTTCCGCCTTGCGACTGCGGCGTGAAGCCCATCCCGCCCATGCCCGCGTCGCGGCCCGAGTGCATGAGGATCAGCCCTACCAGGGCTGCCGACAGCAGGACGTGCAGGACCGAGAAGACCGGAAGCATCGCGCGGGAAGGGTAGCTAACGCCGTTGAATCAAGCAGCCGCGGCGTCGAGAATCGCGCGCACGAGGTCGCCGGCGATCTGATCCTTGGTCACATATCCGGCCGCGCCGGCGGATCGAGCCCGGGAGATGTCGTTGTTCGCGGCCGAGCCGGTGAGCACGATCACCCGCGTCTCAGGAAGCTCGTCTCTGATCGCCCGCGTCGCCTCGATCCCGTCCATCACCGGCATCGCGATGTCCATCAGGATCACGTCGGGCGTGTGCTCGCGGGCCAGCTCCACGGCGCGGTGCCCGTCTTCGGCCCGGCCGACGACCGTGATGCGGCCGTCGGTGGCCAGAATCGCCTCGAGCGCCTCTGCGAAGAGGCGCTGATCGTCGACAATCACGACGCGGACCCGGTCAGACCCCATCGGGCGTACCGTATCCCGAGATGGACGCCGACGAAGCTCGCCAAAAAATCCACAACCTGCTCCTAACGGGCGACAACCGGCTGAAACAAGGCGTCTCGGCCGAGAAGATCCGCGAGAACTACGAGCAGGCGCTGGCGCTGGCACGGGAGCACGGGCTCGAGGAAAGCGTCGGGCCGCTGGTCGAGATCAGGCTCGGCGATCTCGAACGGCTCGCTGGAGGATCGCCTCCACCCGCTCCGCCTGCCGCCTGACGTCGTGCTTCGCTGCGGCCGCCCGCGCGGCCGGGTTGGGCGACGGAAGCCTTGAGGCGACCTCGAGCGCTCGTGTGAGCTCCTCGGTGTCCAGCGGATCGACGAGCACTCCCGCCTCGTCCGTGACGAACTCGGGCGGGCCGCCGATGCGCGTCGCAACGACGCTGCGCTCGCACGCCATCGCCTCGAGGAGCGATTGGCCGAACGGCTCGACAAGCGCAGGCCCGCAGACGATGTCGGCCGCGCTCAGCCAGCGTGGCACCTCGTCATGCGCAACACGGCCGACGATGCGCACCCCGTTGCGCCCCTCGAGCTGCGCGCGCAACGGCCCATCGCCGACGAACGTCAGCGAGCCGCGCCCGAAGAGCGCGAACGCGTCAGCGAGACGCACGACGTTCTTGCGCTCGGTGAGCGAGCCGACATGCACGAACGCAGGCGACTCGAGCCGCTCGGCCGGCTCCACGGGGCGGAAGCGATCGAGATCGACCCCCGAGTTGACCACTTCCGTCTTGCCGCACGCCTCGGGCAGCCGCTCCTCGAGCTCGTGGCGCAAGTACTCCGAGACCGCGATCACCGTCGATGCATGCCGAACGACGTCGCGGGTGAAATGCGCGACGCCCGGGATGGCGCCGATGTTGCGCACGTCACGACCGTGCGCGGTCACGACGAGCGGCGCGCGAACCTTCGAAGCGATCAGCCCCGCCGGAACGAGGAAGTGCGCCCACACAACATCCGGGCGCGGCGCGGCGCGGACACGGCGACGCAGTTCGAGGAAGCGCAGCTTGCCGCCGGCACGGCGATCGAGCACTGCAAGATCGATCTCGTGCCCGCGTTCCTCGAGCGCGCGCTCCATCTGCGCGACGAACGACCCGAGGTCCGGATCGGCCGGGCCGGGGTACATCTGAGAGACGAGGAGGATCCGCACGGTGCGGATTGTGGTCTACGACGCGCGACCGAGGAGTTTCTGTGCGCCGCCGCCCCTTCGGGCGACCGTCGGATCGATCGCGATCAGCAGGAGGTCCGCAACGAGATTCAGCACGATGATCGCAGCCGCGGCGACCAGTGTCACGGCGAGGATCACTGGGAGGTCGTAGCCCTGGAGGCCCGCGAGCGCGCGGATCAGCGTTCGCCCCAGGCCGGGCAGGCCGAAGACGGTCTCGATGTACATCGCGACCCCGATCGCCATCCCGGCGTCCATCGCCGTCATGGTCACGATCGGCGCGATTGCGTTCCGCAGCGCATGCGCGCGGATGACACGGAACTCCGACGCTCCCTTCGCGCGAGCGGTCCGAACCCACGGCTCCTCGAGCACCTCGAGCATCCGCGTCCGCACGATGCGCATGTAGAGCGCGACGAAGAAGAGGGCGAAGGTGATCCACGGCAGGAGCAGGTGCCACGCCCATTCGCCCGGCCCGCCGCACGGCTTCTGCACCCCGTCCGGCGCGAACCGCTCCCACGCAGTGATCGCCGCCTTCGAGGGGCTGCTGACGGTGCAGTACCCCGACGCGGGCAGCAGCTTCCACCTGTTGCCGACGAAGAGCTGCAGCAGCAGTCCGACGACGAGCGGGTGCGTCGAGATCGCCGCAACCGAGAGACCGAGCGAGAAGCGGTCGATCAGCGAGCGTGGCCGCGTCGCCGCGAAGGTGCCGAGCGGCACGGCGATCAGCAACAACAGGACGAAGCCGCCAAGCACGAGCGCCCCGGTGACGAGCGATGCCTTCCACACCATCTGCCCGACCGGCGCGCCCTCCACCTGGCCGTTGAAGAACACGACAGTCGGCCACGACAGCCCGAAGTCGCCATGCAGGAGTCGCACGACGTACTTCTCGTACTGGACGACGGCGGGCTTGTCGGTGCCGAGGAGGTGGTGCGCGTCGGCGATCTGCGCCGGCGACGCCTTCTGGATGTCGACGATGAACCCTGCGGGGTCAGCGGGCACCTTCAGGTAGATCGCAAAGGTGACCAACGAGAGGATCCAGAGCAGGACGATCGCGATCCCGACGCGGCGAAGGACGTAGCCGACCATCAGCGCACCGACCTCGGGTCGGTCGCCTCGCGAAGGCCCTCACCGAACTGGTTCAGCGAGAACACCGTCAGAAAGATCGCGATCGACGGCACGAGCGTCAGCCAGGGTTGCACCGTCGACGGGTTGTACGCATTCGGGCTGAGAACGGACCCACAGGTCTGCGCAAGCAGGCTCCCCCAGCTCGCTGTCGGCAGCTTGATCCCCGCGCCGAGGAACGTCACGCCGACCTCGATCATGATGTTGGTCGCGACGAGCAGCGTCCCGTAGGCGAGCAGCGGCGGCATGACGTGCGGCAGCAGGTGTGTGCGCAGGATGCGACTGTCGCGCGCGCCGATCATCTGCGCCGCCTCGACGAACTCCCTGTTGCGCAGCGACATGATCTGCCCCCGGACGATGCGCGCCGGATAGAACCAGGTGAAGGCGCCGATGATCAGGACGAGCTGGAAGACCCCCTGGTTGATCAATCCGTGGAACGTCCAGTCCGTCAGCCCATAGGAGAAGAGGCTGCCGATCATCACGACGAAGAGCAGCAGCGGGAAGGCCATCACGAGGTCGGTAAAGCGCGAGATCAGCGCATCGATCCAGCCGCCGTAATAGCCGGCAACCGCGCCCAGCACGAGGCCGATCAGGATCGCGACCAGCGCCGCGGCCGCGGCGATCTCGAGCGTGACACGACCGCCGTAGAGCACACGCAGGAACTCGTCGCGGCCGAGCGCGCTGTCGGCGCCAAGGAGAAGCAGCGTCTTGCCGGTTCCCTTCGGCGGGTTCGGATGCTTGAGCGCGAATGGGTTGTCGCCGGACATCACGGGTGTATCCCAGGTCATCGTGAATGGGCCGACCGGACGCAGCCCGATGCTCACCGCATAGGGGAAGGGGTCGTTCGGGCCGTGGCCGACGACCTGTTCGTAGAGCGGGGCGCCGGGGCCGACCGCGAAGACGAGAACGAGCAGGAAGATGCCGCAGCCGACTGCGACGCGGTCGCGCTTGAACCGACGCCACGTGAGCGCCCCTTGCCCCTGCGGACGCGGCGCGTCCACCTGCCCCTCGGAGACCACGTCGCGGGAGAAACTATCCGAGAGGCGAGCGCACCGTGTCGTACTCGCCCCACTCCTCGCGGAGGACGCCACAGATCTCGCCGATCGTGCTGCGGGCGCGCAGTGCTTCCCGCATCGAGGGGAGCAGGTTCTCCGTTCCGCGCGCCGCCTCGCGCACGTGCACGAGCGCTGCCGCAGCGTCGTCTGCATTCCGCTCCGCGCGCACGCGTGCGGTGCGTTCGAGCTGGCGCTTCTCCGCGGCCGGATCGATCGACTGCAGCTCGATCGGCAGCTCCGACTCGGCTGCGTACTTGTTCACGCCGACGATCACGCGCTCGCCCGACTCGACTTCCTGCTGCCACGAGAACGCCGCGTTCTCGATCTCCGCTTGCACGAAGCCCTGCTCGACGGCGGCGACGCCGCCGCCCAGCTCGTCGATCCGCTCGATCAGCTCCCATGCGTGCGCCTCGAGCTCATCGGTCAGCGCCTCGATGTAGTACGAGCCACCGAGCGGATCCGCGGGCACGATCGTGCCCGCCTCGTTCTGGAGGATCTGCTGGGTGCGGAGCGCGATCGTCGCGGCGCGCTCCGTCGGGAGCGCGAGCGCCTCGTCATACGAGTTCGTATGCAGCGACTGCGCGCCACCCGCGACGGCGGAGAGCGCCTGGATCGCGACGCGCACGATGTTGTTCTCCGGCTGCTGCGCGGTCAGCGTCGAGCCGCCGGTCTGCGCGTGAAAGCGAAGCGCAAGCGCTTTCGGGTTGGTCGCGCCGAACCGCTCGCGCATCACGCGCGCCCACAGGCGCCGCGCCGCTCGGAACTTCGCCACTTCCTGAAAGAAGTCGTTGTGTGCGTTGAAGAAGAACGAGAGACGCGCGCCGAACTCGTCGGGCGACTGGCCGGCCTCGACCGCGGCCGCGCAATACGCAATGCCGTTGGCGATCGTGAACGCAAGCTCCTGCACCGCCGTCGATCCCGCCTCGCGGATGTGGTACCCAGAGATCGAGATCGTGTTCCAAGACGGGATCCGCTCCGCGCAGTACGCGAACAGATCGGTCGTGAGCCGCATCGACGGGCGCGGCGGAAAGATGTAGTTCCCGCGCGCGATGTACTCCTTCAGGATGTCGTTCTGCACCGTCCCCCGCAGAGCAGTCGACGGGACGCCCTGTTCCTCCGCCACCAACTCGTAGAGCAGGAGGAGCAGCGCGGCGGGCGCGTTGATCGTCATCGACGTCGACGCCGTGCCGAGCGGGATCCCGCCGAGCAGGATCTCCATGTCTGCGATCGAGTCGATCGCGACGCCGGTGCGGCCGACCTCCCCGAGCGCGCGCGGGTCGTCCGAGTCCATCCCGAGCTGCGTCGGCAAGTCGAACGCGATCGAGAGCCCGGTCTGTCCGTGCTCGAGCAGATAGCGGTAGCGGGCGTTCGACTCCTCGGCAGACGCGAAGCCCGCGTATTGGCGCATCGTCCACGGCCGCCCGCCGTACATGTCGGGGTACGGCCCCCGGGTATAGGGATACTCGCCGGGAAGCTCGAGGTCGGCTGGGGCGTCAGCGGCGGTGTAGACCGGCTTGATCTCGATCCCTGACTCGTTTTCGGCTCGGTCGGTGGACGCCATCGCCGAAGTATGCTCCGGCGGTGCGAATCGTCGTCGCTGGGCTGCTGGTGATCGCAACTGCGACCGCGGCCCAGGCGGCCTCGAAGGCTCCCCAGGCCGCTTTCCTGCATGGCACCGACCTGGTCGTGGCCGACCTGACGACGGGCGCCCAAGCAATCGTCCTGCGCCACGCCCCGCGAGGCCCGGTTGCGTGGAGCGGCGACGGCCGCTTGCTCTCCGACGGCGGGTCAATCGTCGCCGGCTCCAAGGTGACGCGCTTCCCGACATCCCGGATCGCCTGGGCGCTCGAAGGAGAGACTGCCGCATACCAGACGGACGACGGCGCGCTCCATCTCTGGACACCTACGGGCGGGACGAGGACGATCGTCCGCCGCAGCTGGGGCCTGCGTTCGTTCGTCTGGGGGCCGGGCGGTGCGCTCGCGCTCGGCCGTAAGGCGCACCCGGGGCAGGGCGTCGCGGCGCAGCAGGAAGTGTGGGTGTGGAAGGGCGGTACGTTGCGTCGGGTGGTCGGCCCGCTGCGCGGCGACACGACACCGATCGTCGAGGGCTTCGCGCCGGACGGAGGCGTGCTTTGGTGGGACGACCAGTTCGACTCCGGCTCGATCGCATCGGACGGCCTCACACTCTCCGATGGAATGCAGCGGATCGCCCGCACGTTGATTCACCAAGATTTCGTCTCGGTCTGCGGCTCGCATCTCGTGGTCGCGGCGGGCCGTGACCGCTACACCACGCGCGGGAAGTCAATCGTCCTCGACGGTCACGACATCTCCGCGGACCGGACGCGCTCGTGGGTCTCGCCGTCCTGCAACGGCACGATGGTCGTCGCGGCTGCCGGCCGGAATTGGTGGGAGCCACGCATCGGCAAAGGCGAGCTGCGCGCGATCTGGGAGCTCGTACCCCAGCGCGCCCAGCTGACGCATCCACCCGCCGGCTGGACCGACGAGTACCCGCGCGTTCTCCCTGACGGATCGGTTCTCTTCGTCCGCACCCACCAGACTCTCGGGGACGGCACGGTGACAGAGCATGCCGGGCTCGAGCTCTACGCGAATGGCACGGTTCGCCCCATCGGCTCTCTGACCACGACCGTGAGCGACCTCTCGCGCGACTGGGTGCCGAACTACTACGGCCACTACGGGTGGCCGCAGCTTCTCGCGATCTCCGCGTAGCCTGTTCGGGATGACGGTTCGCATTCGACTCTTCGCAGGGCTCCGCGAGCGCGCCGGTTGGTCGCAGCGCGAGATCGACGCAGCGACCGTCGCCGACGTCTGGGCCGCGCTCGATCTCGGCGACGAGCCGGCAGGGCTGCTGTACGCGGTCAATAAGGAGTACGCCACGCCGGACCGCGCGCTCGCCGACGGCGACGAGGTGGCGCTGATCCCGCCCGTCTCCGGGGGCGCGTTCCTGCTCAGCGACGAATCGCTCTCGCTCGACCGCGTCGTCGACGAGGTGCGCGACGAGCAGGCAGGCGCAATCGCGACGTTCACCGGCACGACACGCGTCCAGTCGCGCGGCCGCACCGTCACGCATCTCGAGTACGAGGCGTACGAAGGAATGGCCGAAGGGGTGATGGCCAAAATCGCCGAGGGCCTCCAGGCTCGGTACGAGTTGACCGCCGTCGCCATCCATCACCGCATCGGGCGCGTGGGGATCGGAGAGACCTCCGTGGTGATCGCCGTCTCCGCCCCGCACCGCCAGGACGCGCTCGCCGCGTGCAAGGACGCGATCGACGAATTGAAGGAGCGGGTGCCCCTCTGGAAGAAAGAGGTCTACGCGGGCGGCGAAGAGTGGATCGGGAGGGGATCGTGAGCTTCGACGAACAGCGCGACTACGAGCCGATCCAGCCCCGTGGCACGGATTGGATGGGCCGCATCCGCAAAGCGATCGGGCCGGTGATCGCGCTCGTGATCGCAGGGGCGAAGTTCGGCTTCGTGCTCCTGAAGTTCTCGAGCATCTTCATCGCCGTCGCCGCGTACGCGCTCATCTTCGGCTGGAAATTCGCTGTCGGGTTCGTGCTCCTGATCTTCATCCATGAGCTCGGGCACTACATCGAGGCGAAGCGCGAAGGGCTCAACCCGAAGCTGCCGGTGTTCATCCCGTTCCTCGGTGCGTACGTGCAGTACACGCGCGGCCACCCATGGCAGACAGCACGCGTCGCGATCGCCGGGCCGATCCTCGGCGGGGCGGCAGCCGCCGTCTGTCTCGCGATCGCGCAGTCGAACGGCTCCCGGCTGCTGTACGCCCTCGCCTACTCGGGCTTCTTCCTGAACCTGTTCAACCTGCTGCCGTTCGGGATCTTCGACGGCGGCGCGGTCTGGCGCTCGGCCAGGTACCTGCGCCTCGGCGGCGGACGCGGACTGGCCTTCGCGTCGTACGCCCTCTACTTCGGCACCGCCGCTGCACTGATCCTCGGGATGATCGCGACGTACAAGCCGCAGCATCGTCTGTAGCGGCTTAGAGGCTTGACATGGATTTAGAGCACTCGCGGATGGTGGCTCAGACGCGGCGCATCTCGCCGCGCCCTTTAAAGACGTGGTCGGGCTTGAACGTAGACACCGCTATGCCCTACGCCCGACCCGAACGGTCTGAGCCATCCCCGCAAGCACCCCAATCCACATCAAGCCTCTATTGACCGACGACAGGAAGATCCTCGACGACGGCACCTCGCCCATCGAGCAGTCGGTCGCGAAGATCGCGGACGAGTTCCGCGCCGGACTGATGAAAGTCGCGCTGATCGATCGCCCGGCCGTAGCGCTCTTCGGCTCGGCACGTGTCGCGGAAGGAAGCAAGCCATACGAGGAGGCGCGCGTCGTCGGGCGGAAGTTCGGCGAAGCGGGCTGGGCGGTGATCACCGGCGGCGGCCCCGGCGTGATGGAAGCATCCAACCGCGGCTGCAAGGAGGGCGGCGGGCTGTCGGTTGGCTTCAACATCGTCCTGCCGCACGAGCAGAGCGGGAATTCGTACCTCGACATCTCGCACACCTTCGAGCACTTCTACGCGCGCAAGGTCTGCTTCGTCCGTCCGTCGCAGGGATTCGTGATCTTCCCGGGCGGCTTCGGGACGCTCGACGAGCTCTACGAGGCACTCGTGCTGATCCAGACCGGGAAAATCCGGCACTTCCCGGTCGTGCTGTTCGACTCCGCCTACTGGGCGGGGATGCTCGACTGGACCCGCGACCAGCTGCTGGCCGACGGGATGATCTCGCCGGACGATCTCGATCTGCTGCACGTCACAGACGACCCCGCTGACGCCGTGCAGCGCGTACTCGAGTCGTACGAGCCCGCTGGTGTCTGACACCGGTGTCTAAGCCCCGAACCTGGTTCGCTCTTCAACCAGGTTCGAGAGTTTCTCGGAGGTCGAGGCGGCTCGAAACTCATGAACCTGGTTCACAAACCGACCCAGGTTCAGCTAGGGCCTAGACGTGTGACGGCAGGACGATGTACGGGCCGGCCGGTGTTCTGCCGGGGCCGTAGACGGTCGTCGAGCTGTCCGGGATGTAGTGCGACTTGAACGTGTCGTGCCGCAACTCAGTCCCGTTCGCGTCGTAGACCGTGCGATCGACGCTCACGTCGAAGCCCTTTTCGCCCGTTCCCTTGACGACCTTCGCCGAGCCGCGCGGTGCATTCGGGTCGATCGCATAGTTCATCGACGGCCCCGTCCAGTTCGTCTGCGGGCTCGTCTTCGCGACCACACGCCGGTGCTCGTTCGTGCCGTAGAACGTGAACGTCAGCGTCGAGTCCGTGTACGACGTCTTGATCAGGATGCCGTGCTTCAAATCGTTCTTGAACTTGAAGTCAGGGCCGCCCCACGAGACGGTCGCGTCGCGCCCGAGCGGGTAGTGCGAGAGGTAGAGGTTGTGGTTTGTGCGCTCGAGGATCGGCAGCCCGATCTCGAACGCGTCGTTGAACAGGGTTGTCGCCGTCTGGCAGACGCCGCCCCCGATCGACGGCAGGACGAGCGAGCCGATGATCATCTGCCCCTCGAGGAAGCCACGCTGCGACGTGCGCGGGCCGACGACGTCGTTGAAGGAGAACACCTCGCCGGGCTGGATCACCGTCCCGTCGATGTAGTCGGCCATCAGATGCACGTTGTGGATGCGGTTCGACGACGAGACGCCCATCTCGGTCGTGAACGACGTGAGCTTCTCGCGGATCCCGAGCGCGTTCGCCTTTGCTGTCGTCAAATCGGGCTGGCGCGCGCCGAGCTCGACCCTGGCGACGTGGCCGGCCCTGGCGGCAGCCGTGATCGCGCTCGCGAGTTGTGCGGGGTCGACGTCACGCCCGGGCCGCGACGGCGTCACGGAGACGTTGGCACCGGCCACGACGAACTGCGCGTTGTGCGCGCGCTGGATCCACTTCCCGAGCCGCGGCCGCACGACCTTCGCAAGCGCGTCGCCGTCGAGCTTTACGGCGAGGCGGTCGCCATGCGCGTCGACGCTCAGCGCACGCGCGATCTGGGCGGAGCTCAGCGAGCCGCGGCGCGCACCGTGGTATTCGATCTGCACGGGCTGCGCGAGCAGTGCACGCGCTTCGGTCGCGGCCGCCTGGGCGGCAGCATCGGAGATTGCGGGACGGAGCCGCTTGAACGGCGCGTTGACGACGGTCGTGTCGCGGGAGAGCCGCCGCAACAAAACGGCGGAGTCGAGCTGCTGGCCGTCCTGCGCGGGAGTCACGACAACGGTGGTTCCCTGGAGCGCGACGGTGGCCGACACCGGGTCACGGCCCGCCTGTGCCAGCGCATCGAGCACATTGCCCGCGTGCGTCGCGCGCCCGACGACATGGACGATGTCGACGCGGCTCGGAACGACGAGCGCAAGCTCGGAACCGGCGGCGAGCGCGCGGGACGTGGTCGCGCCGACGTTCATGGAGACGAGCCACCCTCGCGGCACTCGGTAGGAATGCCCGCCGGTCCGGATCGTCACCTGCTGCTTGCTCCAGCCGCGAAGCTCACCCTCGATCTGAGCGCGGCTGTGACCCCCGACGTCGATGCCCAGAACGTGGACGCCGGGCTTGGCAGCGCCCCGGAACTGCAGCCCACGCGCCACTGCGGCGCCGATTGCGGCGACCACGAGCACAGCGAGGAGGACGGCGACCCTTTTCATTCGCAACAGTGAAGCAACGAAGCCGGAGGTGTTGTGGATTCGCCCGTCGCGTATCGTTTTGCGCATGGAGCTGCGGGATCTGCCCTCGGTCGACGAGCTCACGCGCTCGATCGGCGACCCCTTGGCCGTGATGGCCGCCCGCGCTGTGCTGGCCCGCGCGCGCGAAGAGATCCAGGCGGGCGTCGATCCCGGCGATCTCGCAGCGCGGCTCGAGCAGGAGCTCACCTCGGCGCGCGCCCCCGCCCTGCGCCGCGTCCTGAACGCCACGGGTGTGATCGTGCACACGAACCTCGGGCGCGCGCCGCTCCCCGCCGCGGCGCTCGAGCGGGTGGCCGAAGTCGGGCGCGGCTACTCGAATCTCGAGTACGACGTGGCCGAAGGTGTTCGCGGCTCGCGCCAGGACCACGTGACCGCGATCCTGCGGCGCCTGACCGGTGCCGAGTCGGCGATCGTCGTCAACAACAACGCCGGCGCGATGTTGCTCGCACTCGCGGCGCTCGCCGAAGGACGTGAGGTGCTCGTCTCGCGCGGCGAGCTGATCGAGATCGGCGACGGCTTCCGCATCCCCGACGTCCTCGTCCGCTCGGGCGCGAAGCTCGTCGAGGTCGGCACGACAAATCGGACGCGCGCTGCCGACTACGAACGGGCGGCCGGGGAACACACCGCACTCGTGCTGCGCGTGCACCAGTCCAACTTCCGCGTCGTCGGGTTCACGGAGCAGCCGGCACTTACCGAGCTGGCCGTGGTCGCGCGCAGGCACGACGTGCCTCTGCTCGACGACCTCGGCTCCGGCGCGCTGCTCGACATGTCGGACGAGCCGACTGCGCAGGCATCACTTGCGGCGGGGGCAGACCTCGTCTGCTTCAGCGGCGACAAGCTGCTCGGGGGACCGCAGGCCGGCATCGTCGTCGGCCGCGCCGATCTGGTCGAGCGCCTGCGCCGTCATCCGCTGCACCGCGCGCTGCGCGCAGACAAGCTCGGGCTTGCCGCACTCGAGGGAACGTTACTCCTGTACCTCGATCCCGAGCGCGCCCTGCGCGAGGTTCCGGTGCTGCGCATGCTGCACGAGGACAGCGGCGCCGTTCGCGGGCGGGCCGAGCGGCTCGCCGAGGCGGTCGGCGGCGAGGTCGAGGAGACGGTCGCCCGGGTCGGGGGCGGGGCGCTCCCCCTCTCTGAGCTGCCATCGTTCGCGTGCGCCGTCGAGGAGACGCTGGTCGCGCCGCTGCGCGCGCACGAACCGCCGGTGATCGGGATCGTGCGCGACGGGCGCCTGCTGCTCGACTGCCGCACGCTCACCGACGACGAGTGTGACGAGGTGTCCGCCGCGGTTCACGCATGCCGTTGACGGTCGGCACTGCCGGCCACATCGACCACGGCAAGACGTGGCTCGTGCGCGCGCTCACGGGGAAGGACACCGACCGGCTGCCCGAGGAGCAGGCGCGCGGCATCTCGATCGATCTCGGCTACGCACCGCTCGAGCTGCCGGGCGGGCGGCGCATGTCGCTCGTCGACGTGCCGGGTCACGAGCGGTTCGTTCGCACGATGATCGCCGGCGCGACCGGTATCGACCTCTTCCTGCTCGTGATCGATGCCCAGGAGGGCGCACGGCCGCAGACGCTCGAGCACCTCGCCGTGCTGCGGCTACTGGGCGTCACGCGTGGCGTCGTCGCAGTGACCAAGTCCGACGCCGTCGACGAGGAGACACTCGAGCTCGCGCTCGAGGAAGCGCGCGAGCTCGTGCCGGACGCGGAGGTGATCGCCGTCTCTGCGAAGACCGGCGCCGGCCTCGACGAGCTGCGTGCGGCGCTCGCACGCGTGCCGGTCGAGGAACGCGACGCCGACCGCGCGACCCGCTTGTACGTCGACCGTGTGTTCACGCTCCAGGGCGTCGGCACGGTGGTGACCGGCACGCTCTGGTCGGGAACGGTCGCTGCAGGCGACATGCTGCGGGTCGAACCGCGCGGCAAGACGGTGCGCGTGCGCAGCGTGCAAGTGCACGACGCGCCGGTCGACGAGGCGGAGGCCGGCCAGCGCGTCGCGGTCAACCTGCCGACCGTTGAGCGCCGCGACCTCGCGCGCGGCGATGTGCTCGTCGAACCGGGCCACTACCCCCTCTCGTATCGCCTCGACGCGCGCCTCGAGGAGATCGCCGAGGTGCCCGCCGCCGTGACCGTGCACGTCGGGACGAAGGCGGTTCCCGCGCGGATCGCCCGCGACGGCGCCTATGCGCAGCTTCGGCTCGCCGAGCCGGTGGTCGCGGCGCGCGGGGACCGCATCGTGCTGCGCACGCAGACCACCGTCGGCGGCGGCACCGTGCTCGATCCAGCTCCGCCGCGCAGGCTCGAACCAGAGCGGCTGGCGGTGCTCGAGCGCGGCGACCCCGAGGAGATCGTGCGCGCATTGGTGCATGCCCCTGTCGCCGGTCGCGAGCTGCAGGCGCGCGGCGTGCTCGCGCCGGGCGAGCTTGCGCGTGGGCTGACGGCTGTGCGCGCCGCGGGCGAGCACGTGTTCTCGGATGTATGGCTCGCAGAGCTGCGCGCGAACGTGCGCGCGCGGCTCGCTGCACGCGCCGAGTCGGATCCGCTCGATCCCGGCGTTCCGCTGGCGGAGCTCCTGCCGTCGGAGCCATGGGCGCCGCACGTGCTCAACCTGCTCGAAGTCGAGCGTCGCGGCGCCAAGGCGTACCTGCCGGGAACAGCCGCAGCGCTGGGCGAGCGCGCGCAGGCCGCGTCCGAGCTCGAGACGCTGCTCACGCAGGAGGAGATCGCGAAGGTGGACGACAAGCAACTCGCCGCGTTCCTGGAAGAGGCGGGCCGCCTGCGGCGCGTCGGCGACGGGTTCGCGGTGTCGACCGCGCTCTACGACCGCGGGCTCGAACTGCTGCCGCGGCTCGACCAGATCACGCTCGCGGGCTTCCGGGACGCACTCGGCGTCGGCCGGCGAACCGCCCAGCTCCTGCTCGAGCGCTACGACGCGGACGGGCTCACGCTACGGCGCGGCGACGTGCGAACACTGCGCCGGTCGCGCGGCTAGATCGTGATGACCGTACTCCGGCCGGAGCGATCGGTCCCTTCGATCGCCATCCGGTAGCGCCCCGCGTGCGGGTGGCGGTACCAGATGAGCGCGCCGCTTCTCCGCAGGGGCGACGGGGAAGTTGCCGGCTTTCCGTTGACGAGCAGCCGCGCGCGCACCGGCTCGTTGAACGCATAGCGCACCCGCAAAACGGCGCCGCGCACGCGCATCGTCTCGGAGACGAGGCGCGGGCCGAGCCCGCCGTGGAAGGCGAATACTGCAATTGCCGCGGCGGCGGCCGCCAGCACGACTCCGGCGACAGGCACGAGCAGGCGAACGTTGCCCGCGACGCGCGTGGCGTGCACCGTGCGCACGACGAGCTTCTCCGCGGCGGCGTCGGCGAGCGCGAGCGCAGCCTCGCGCGTCTCCCCCGTGGCGACGATGTACCCGCGGCGGTCTGCGTCGGCCTGCACGGGGGTGATCGTGGCGCCGGCGCCGAAATACAGACCGGCACCGAGCACCCCGCGTGACGAGCGCACCTGATCGAGCCCCTCAACGTCGGAGACGATGCCGAGCGGGAGCACTCCTGGGCTCGCGGTGAGGAAGCGGATCGCAATTGGGCGTCTCATGGTCGGCGTCACGAGCTCGTCGGAGACTGGATGCCCGAGCGCCTGCGTGATCGCGATGTCGAACAGCTCGATCCCTGTCCCGAACCGGACGAGGTCGGCCATCTGTCCCGCTGCGATCCGCGCGGCGATCTCGACAAGACGCACGTCTCCATCGGACGCGATCAGCTGCGGAAAGGCGATCCCGTCCCGGAGCCCGAGCGCGCGAACGGCGTCGAATGCGACGTCTCGAACACGGTCGAGCACTGCCTGGTTGAGCGACGACGGATACATGTGGATCCACCCCACCCCGAACCCAACGCCGGACGGACGCAACCGGTCGGAGAGCGTCAAGAGCGTCGGCTCGCCGTCGCGCACGACCATGATCCCGTTCAACTCGACGCCGTCGACGTACTCCTCGAGCATCGCGTGACCGCTCGGCGAGAACGACAAAGCTTCCTCGAGATGGCGCTCGACATCGGCCGTCTCCTCGATCATGAAGAGCCCGCGCTGCCCGCCCGAGTCGGCCGGCTTCAACACCGCCGGCAGCGGAATCGCTTCGGCAACGGTTTGCATGTCGGCGTCACGCGTCAGGACTGCGTGCCGCGGCTGCGGCACGCCCGCACCTTCGAGGCGCTCCCGCATCACCGTCTTGTCGGTCATCGCGCGCGCGACGTCGGCACCGATACCGGGCAACCCAAGCGCTTGGGCAATCTGGGCGGCCGGCAGGACGGCGCGGTCGCTCGACACCGCGAGCACTCCTTCAACGTGGTGCTCCTTCCCGGCGGCAATCACGTGATCGACGTCAGTGAAGTCGACGTTGACGCGGATGTCCGCGATCTCGAAGCCGACGGCGTCCTGATCCCCGTCCACCGCCACAATGCGGTGCCCGGCGCTTTGCGCATGCCGCATCGCCGGCACCTGCGAGACGCTCGCCCCGAGAAAGAGAAGTGTCGCCACGCTCGCCTCGCGAACCCTACTCCTGCTGCGGCGTTCCGGCGTTCACCGTTCAGGTGCCAGTCAGGCGAGCGGCCAGCAGAAGGAGAGGTAGTAGGTCTCCCCCGAGGCGAGCGTCGCCGTATCAACGTGGAATCTGACGGGAAGCACCGTGCCGTTCTTCTGGCGAATCGCTCCGTCGCCAGATCGGAACGAGCCGGCGGACACGGAGGCGAGTTGCGCCGGTGCGACGGCCGGCTCCGCCAGCAACGAGGCCGAATCGAGCTCGGCCAGCTCGGCCCGCGAGTACCCGGTCATCGTCGTGGCGGCCTCGTTCGCCGCAGCCACGACACCCTCCGCGTCGAAGACGAACGCGGCCACCTGCAAGCGGTCGAGGGCCTCGCCGAGCAGCTTCTGCCCCCGCGGGTGCGTCCCCATTGCGAGCGTGCAGATCACGCGCTGAGAGACGAGAAGGTTCTGCGAGCTCTCGTCGGTCGAGGTGACCAGGCAGTCGTGGCGGCCAACCTGGATCGAGTCCCCCACGCTGAACCCGACGTGGTCGGTCAACCTGACCTCATCCGCGAACCCCTCGCGGCGTAGGACAATTTCGTACAGCGGCATCCGCCCGCCCCTCTCCGTCCTGGGCAATTTCGTCTCGCCCACGCTCACCGTACTCCGATTCAAGGGGGGAAATCACCCCTACCTTTGGCTAGGTAGCGCCCCGCGGCCGGGCTCTCCCTGATCGACGGAGGACGTCGGCACGGCGATCTCCGGGCGAGGAAAC
>DATBDB010000246.1:0-1681 GCA_036270155.1 Gaiellaceae bacterium | reverse complement strand
GGCGCGCCGCTCTCGTGGATCGCGGTCGACAAGGAGACGTTCAGCGGCCGCGTGCTCGAGAAGCCCGCCCGCACGAGCATCCCGATCGCGGCCCAGGAGCAACTGGTCGTCGAGCTCTATTCGAAGTAACGGCGGTCGACTGATCTGACCGCGGTCGACTGATCAGACTGCGGTCGAACGCTTCCTGTGGCGACCGAACGTCCGAGGACGTTCGGTCGCTTCTACGACCAGCCGACGGCAGTTCCATCAGTTGACCGCAGTTCAATCAGTTGACCGCAGTTCGCAGTTCGCAGTTTTCAGTGGTCGGGGCCCCAACCCCTCTACGAGTCTGCCGCGCGTTGGGGGCGAGGCAGAGCGTTTTCGGCCGCATCACGCCGGAATGACCCCGTAACTCTCAGGACAGTAACCATGGCTTCCACGATCGATCTTCGCGGGCTCGTCCGTCCGCAGCTGGTCGAAGCGACCAAGCGCGAGGACAACCCCAACGTCGCCGAATTCCGGCTCCAGCCGCTCGAACGCGGCTTCGGCCACACCCTCGGCAACGCCATGCGACGCATGCTGCTCTCGTCGCTCCGCGGCGCGGCCGTCTGGGGCGTTCGCATCGACGGCGTCGTCCACGAGCACCAGACCATCCCCGGCGTCGTCGAGGACGTGCACCAGATCATCGGCAACCTCAAGACGCTCACCCTCACGCTCGCCGACGACGTCGAGAGCGCGGTCCTGCACATCCAGAAGGCCGGCCCGGGCGCGGTGACCGCCGGCGACGTCGCGCCGGTCTCGGGCGTCCGCATCGTCGATCCGTCGCACCACATCCTCACCCTGCAGGACGATCGCGACCTCAACGTCGAGCTGTACGTCAACAAGGGCCGCGGCTACGTCGAGGCCGACCAGCATCCGCTCGATCGCGGGCTGCCCGTCGACCTGGTGCGCATCGACTCGATCTACAACCCCGTGCGCCGCGCCAACTTCTCGGTCGCCGAGACCCGCGTCGGACAGCGTACCGACTACGACCGGCTGACACTGACCGTCGAGACCAACGGCACCATCTCCCCCGAGGAGGCGGTGAGCTACGCGGCCGCGCTCGCGCAGACGCACTTCCAGTATTTCGTCGAGTTCGGCTCGCACTCCTCGGCGCCGGTCGCCGGCGGAATGTCCGACGGTGCCGGTACCGACGGCGCCCGCATGCAGGGGCTGCTCAAGACGCCGATCGACGACCTCGAGCTCTCGGTCCGGTCGGTCAACTCGCTCAAGAACTCCAACATCCGGAGCCTGGGCGATCTCGTACGACAGACGGAGAGCCAGATTCTCCAGGTCAAGAATTTCGGCAAGAAGTCGCTCCAGGAGATCGCCGATCTCCTCGAGCGTGAGGGATTGAACTTCGGGATGCGGTTCGAGGAGAACGGCGACGGCGTTCGCGTGCTCGATTGGGGCACGCCGCCCAGCCAGGCCGCGGCTGCGGCACCCGACGACGAAGAGGAGTAACACCCATGCGTCACCGGAAGGCAGGACGGCAGCTCCGCCGCACCAGCGAGCAGCGCCTCGCGCTGCTGCGCAACCTCGCGACCTCGCTCATCGAGAGCGGGTCGATCGAGACGACCGAAGCGAAGGCCAAGGAGCTGCGGCCGTTCGTCGAGAAGCTCGTCACCAAGGCGCGCACGGGCACGCTGCACGCCCGTCGCCT
>DATBDB010000245.1:0-19157 GCA_036270155.1 Gaiellaceae bacterium | reverse complement strand
AGACGGCTTCATCGCCGACCCCGACAATTCGCTCGACTGGTTGTTCACCCGCAAGCGCGACGACGAGGGGCCGCTCACCTACGGCGGGTTCATCGCCGGCGTCGGGGCGCTCGCGATGGGCTCGACGACGTACGAATGGCTCATCGACCACGAGTTCGCCGGCAAGGATCGGGCCGAGTGGAGGTGGCCGTACGACATCCCGTGCTGGGTGTTCACGCATCGGCAGCTGCCTGTCGTCCCTGACGCGGCAATCGAATTCACGAGCGGCGGCGTTGCAACCGTCCACGAAGCGATGGTTTTAGCCGCGGGCGACCGCAACGTTTGGATCGTCGGTGGCGGAGACCTGGCCGGCCAGTTCGCCGACGCGGGACTGCTGGACGAAGTGATCGTGTCGATCGCGCCTGTGACGCTCGGCGCGGGCGCGCCGCTGCTGCCGCGCCGGATCGAGTTGCGACTCGACGAGCTCGGACAGAACGGTGACTTCGCCGCCGCGCGGTACTCGGTCGTGCGCCCACCGAACTGAATCCCCGAGTTCGGAAACTCGTGCATTAGGTTAAAAAGCGAACCAGGTTCATCTATGTATGGGCTGCGGCCTGCGCGCAGCCCGCACTTAGGGCAAGCGTTCGCCGGTGAGGCGCGCGGTGCCGAACGAGAGCAGGAGCAGCAGCGCAGCGCCGCCCGCGAACCACGAGGAGACCTCCCGCTTCGCCGCCTTGTGCGCGATGCTCGCGCCGAGCTGCTTGTAGACCTCTTGCACCTTCGATGCGGACTGGGCGCGGTAGGTCTTGCCGTCGGTCTCGCGGGCGATCGCCGCGAGCGTGACCGGGTCGGGCCGGACGGGGAAGCGGCGGTTCGGACCGAGGAAACCGCCCTGGCCCGAGCCGAAGCCGAAGCCGAACGACCCCGGGTCGAGCGTGCCGTGATCGGTCCCGAGGGCAACGGTGAACACGCGAATGCCGGCGTTGCGCGCGAGGGTGGCCCCCTCAAGCGGCGTCAGCGTGCCACGCGTCTGCGCGCCGTCCGAGAGCAGCACGATCGCGCCGGGAATCTTGCCGTCCTTGCTCCGCGGCGCATCGCCCACCGATGTCTTGACCGTTTGCACAGCGAGTTGGAGCCCGTCGCCGATCGCCGTCCCCGCCTCCGGTGAGAGCAGGTCGATCCCCTCGTGCAGGATCGCGCGGTCGGTCGTCGGGATCACGAGCAGGTTCGGCCCGGTGCTGAATGAGACGAGCCCGACCTTCACGCCTTTCGGAACGCGATCTGCGAACGCAGCCATCGCGGCCTGCGCCGCGCCGAGGCGCGTCGGCTTGACGTCGGCCGCGCGCATCGAGCCCGACACGTCGACGAGCAGCACGACCGTCGCGCGGCTCGCCGGGACCGACACCGACGCCTTCGGCCGCGCGAGCGCAGTCGATGCGGCGGCGAGCGCCAGCAAGAACAACGCGAGCGGCGCCCAGCGCCGCCAGGACCTGCGCCGCCCCGCCGCGACGGAGGCAAGGAGATCGAGGTTCGTGAACGCAACGGCATAGGGTGCGCGGCGGCGGTCCAGCCACAACGCGAGCGCGAGTGCCGCTGGCACGATCAGCAGCGCGAGCAGAAACCACGGTGACGCAAAGCTCACGGTGCGCACTCCGCGCCGGCCTGGACGATCGCATGCGCGTCGATTGACAGCCCGTCGCTCGCCGAGGCACTGACTACGACCTTCTTGCCAACGACCACTTTGGTCGCATGCACGCGGCCCGCGTTGTCGAGCGACGGCGGGTTCTTCGTCCGGAAGGCGAGCGCCTGCCACGAGCCCACGATCCGCTCGTTTCCGGTGCACGAGACCTTCGCGAAGCCGACCGAACCGGGTGAGAGCACGGCGATGCGCGAGCGGTACTCGAGCGACGGCCCCGGCGGCGAGACGTACGCCGACACCGTGGAGCGCCCACCGCCGCCCTGGAGCGGCACGCAGCCGAGCAGCGGCTGGAACGCCTGTACGCGGTTCGAGAACGAGACCGCGCGGAAGAGCGCGTAGCGCGTCGTCGTCGAACCGGGCTGCACCGGCGCGCCGAGGCGGCCGTCGAACCCGATCCGCACGTCGCGCGACGTGACTTGCGCGTCCAGGCCGCCGACGATACTGCGGCCTCCGGGACAGCTGAGGAGGTACACGGCGCTCCCCCGCGCGGGCACGACGACCCACGGGCCGACGACGCGAATGCACGCCTGAATGCCGTGGCACTCATTGGTGGCGCCCGCGG
This sequence comes from Gaiellaceae bacterium, assembly GCA_036270155.1. GTDB lineage: Bacteria > Actinomycetota > Thermoleophilia > Gaiellales > Gaiellaceae > PALSA-600. The sequence goes on along the minus strand of DATBDB010000245.1, from coordinate 16,917 downwards.
CCGGCACGAAGGCCGCCGCCGAGGCGAGCGCCGCAACCAGAGAAATGAGCGCGACCCTCACGGGAACCTCCGGAACCACAGACCGGAGAGCGCGGCGCCGGCGAGCATCAACACGAGCCCGCCTCCGGCCGCGGCCGCGGTCACCTCGACCGTTTTGTTCTGGCGGCCGACTCGTGAGCCAAGATCGCGATAGATCGTGTTCACGTTGACCGACGCGATGTTCGGATAGAAGCGACCTGCACTCCCCCGCGCAATCGCCTGCAAGACCGCCGCTTGCTCGGGGACCTGGATCCGCTCTGTAAAGCCGCCCTTGAGTGGCTGAAGAACAACACCGTCCGGTGTCCCAACGGCGACGGTCGAGACGGGTATGCCCGCCTTCTTCGCCTTCGCCGCCGCCTGGTCCGGCGTCACGCGCCCCGCGGTCTGCCCACCGTCCGAGAAGAGAACGACGATTGCCGGCGGACGCCGCGCGCCCTGTGCCTGTCCCTTCACGGAAAGACCGACATCGACGGCACGGGTGACCGCGTCCGCGAGCGCCGTTCCCTGCGGGCCCGACTTCGCGCGCGCGATCCCTGAGCGGATGGCGATGAGATCGTGCGTCGCCGGCACCGAAACCGCCGCATGATCGGAGAACGTGACGAGGGCCATGCGGTAGCCCTTCGGAAGCTTGTCGACGAAGCGCAGCGCCGCGGCGCGCGCGGCGCCGAGCCGTGACGGTTGCGCATCCTTCGCTGCCATGGAACCGGAGACGTCGAGCACGAGCACGACCGTCGCCTCTTGCCGCTTGACGCTGATCGACGCGCGCGGCCGCGCGAAGCCAACGAGCAGCAGCGCAACGCCGGCGAGCAGCAGCGCGGTCGGCAGGTGACGCCGCCAGCTCGGCGGCCGCCCGACGAGATTCGGGAGCAACGCCGGAGCAGCCCAGCCCGCAGCCCGCGACTCACGACGCCGCTCGAGCCACAGGTAGCCGGCGACCGCCGCCGGAACGGCGAGCAAGAAGACAAGGAGCAGCGGTGCGGCGAAGCTCACCGTCCATGCCTCCCCCGGCGCAGGAACGCGGCCAGCGGGCGTAACCAGTCACCCTCGGTCGACACGGCGACGTGGCGCACGCCGGCCGAGGCGAGGCTCGTCACGAGCGCGCGCCGTTCGTCCGCCGCCGCCGCCGAGAAGCGCTCACGCAGGCGCCGGTCACCGGTGTCCACGCGCAGTTGACGTCCCGTCTCGGGGTCGACGAGGCGAAGCTCACCGACATCGGCGAGCTCCTGCTCGCGCGGGTCGCGCACTTCGACGGCCAACACGGCGTGGCGGCCGGCGAGGCGTAGCAACGGGGAGCGCCAGTCGGGCTGACCGCGAAAGTCGGAGACGACAACGACGAGCGCGCGCTGGCGCGCGACCTTGTCCGCCAGCTCCAGGGCATCGGACAACGAACCGGCGCCTGACGGCGGCAGGTCGCGGAGCAGGTGCAGCGTGTCGAGCAGCGCGCGGCGGCCCTGCCGCGGAGGCTCTACCTTCGCCTCCGCCCCGAACGAGATCGTGCCGAGCCGGTTGCCGCGTCGCGTCGCCGCATAGCCGATCGCGACCGCAACGCCTTCAGCGACGTCGGCCTTCCGGCGCTCGACGGTGCCGAAGGCCATGGACGCCGACGCATCGAGCACGAGCCACGTGACGAGCACGCGCTCGGCGAGCTCGACGCGCACGTGCGGGCTACCGGTGCGGGCCGTGACGTTCCACTCGATCCGGCGTACGTCGTCACCTGCTTCGTACGGGCGAACCTGCCAAAGCTCGCTGCCGACGCCTGCGAACGCAGACTTGTAGTCGCCGGCGAGCAGGCCGTCGACGCGGCGACCGACGGACAGCTCGAGCGCGCGCAGCGACGACGACGAGAGCGGCCCCGGCCCGGGACGGTCCGGCGTGCGGACGGGAGCGAGCGGATCGGACGCGGTGGACACTTCTACGCGACGCGCGCGCGCCCGAGATCGATCTGCGGCACCGGCACCTTCGCGAGCACCTGATCGAGGATCGTGTCGGGTGCGACCTCCTCGGCGAGCGCACGGTAGGAGAGCACGAGGCGATGTCGGAACGCGTCGCGGACCAGCGCCTCGAGATCGCCGGGCACGACATAGTCGCGGCCGCGGATCACCGCAAGTGCGCGTCCCGCCGACACGAGGCTGATCGGACCGCGCGGGCTGGCGCCGTATGCGACGTAGTCTGCGACGTCGTCGAGGCCGTGCTCCCGTGGACGCCGCGTCGCCGTGGCGACATCGACCGTCCAGCTGATCAGTGCTGGATCGACGTAAACCGCAGCAACGTCTTCCTGCAGCTTCTGCAGATCCTCGAGCGACAGGATCTGCTCGAGGCCGGGCGCCGATTCGAGCGAGCGCGAGACGACGGTGAGCTCCTCGTCGTGCGTCGGATAGTCGACCAGCACCTTGAGCATGAAGCGGTCGACCTGCGCTTCGGGCAGCGGGTATGTCCCCTCCGACTCGATCGGGTTCTGGGTCGCGAGCACGAGGAACGGCCTCGGCACATCGAACGTGTTGTGGCCGATCGTCACCTGCTGCTCCTGCATCACCTCGAGGAGCGCCGATTGCACCTTCGCCGGCGCGCGGTTGATCTCGTCCGCGAGCAGGAAGTTGCAGAAGACGGGGCCGAGCTCGGTGTCGAACTCCGCCTTGTCAGGCCGGTAGACACGCGTGCCGACGAGATCCGACGGCACGAGGTCGGGTGTGAACTGGACGCGCTGGAACGACCCACCGAGAACGGCAGCCGTCGTCTTGATCGTCAGCGTCTTCGCCAGACCCGGCACGCCCTCGATCAACACGTGCCCACCCGCGAGCAGGCACACGAGCACCCGCTCCAACATCTCCTCCTGACCCGCGATCACACGACGGATCTCGAACAGGGCCTGCTCGAGCTTCTCCACGCTTGTTCCTCCTAGCTCGTCTGTTGGCCTAAGAATGCATCCGCAAACTAAGAACTTCTCGTTAAGTTCGAGAACGGTTCAGAGCGCTCCGCCAGGCATCCCGGAGCGATACCTGTTCGTCGGGGCCGAGCGCGGGCTCGTACGTCGCCCCGACTGCCGCACGGGCACCTCGACCGTTGGCTAGGGCCGCCGCGCCGAGCGCAGTCGTCTCTCGTTCGGCCGCGACCTCGATGGGCACGCCGAGCAGGTCGGCCTGTAGCTGCATCAGGAAGCCGTTGGCGGTGGCCCCGCCGTCGGCCCGCAGGACGGCAGGACGAGCCGGGAGCGCGTCCACCACATCCACCACCTGGTGCGCGATTGCCTCGAGCGCGGCCCGCACGAGGTGCGCTCGCGTCGTCCCTCGGGTGATCCCCGAGATCAGGCCGCGCGCATCGGGATCCCACCACGGCGAGCCGAGACCAGTCAGCGCTGGGACGAAGACGACCCCATCCGACGAATCGACGCTGCGCGCCAGCGCTTCGCTCTCCGCCGCGTCCGCGAGCACGCCGAGCCCGTCGCGCAGCCACTGCACCGCTGCGCCGCTGACGAGGACCGAGCCCTCCAGCGCGTACCCGTCCGCCGCGGCGGTCTTCAGCAGCCCGTACGGCGGCGGCGACGCGTCGTCACCCATGTGTACGAGCACGAACGTGCCGGTGCCGTACGTCGCCTTCCCCTCCCCTGCCACGTGGCAGCCCTGTCCGTAGAGCGCGGCTTGCTGATCGCCGGCAATGCCGCGGATCTGCACGCGCCGGCCTAGGATCGTCCCTTCGCCGAAGACGTCCTCCGAACGCGCAATGCGCGGCAGCAGCGAGCGGTCGACACCGAAGAGCGCGAGCAGCTCGTCATCCCAGTCCAGAGTCTCGAGCGAAACGAGCAGCGTGCGCGAAGCGTTCGTTACATCGGTCGCGTGCACCTCGCCGCCGGTGAGCTTCCAGACGAGCCAGCTGTCGACGGTTCCGAACGCAAGTCCCTCGCGCGCGCGCTCGCGCAGCAGCCATTCGAGCTTCGTCGCGGAGAAGTACGGGTCGGGAACGAGGCCGGTGCGCTCGCGGATCAGCGCCGTGTCGAGCTCGCGGCACCGTTCGGCGGTTCGGCGGTCCTGCCAGACGATCGCCGGGGCGACAGGCTCGCCCGTCGCCCTGTCCCAGAGCAGCGTCGTTTCGCGCTGGTTCGTGATCGCGACCGTGTCGACATCGTCGAGTCCCGCAGCACTCGCCGCGGCCAGCACGCTTTGCCAGATCTCCTCCGGGTCGTGCTCGACCCAGCCCGGCCGCGGGAAGTGCTGCGGCAGCTCCGCGTGGCCGCGCCGGACCACGTTCAACTCGTCGTCGACAACAAGGCATGTGGTGCCGGTCGTCCCCTGGTCGATCGCAAGGATCACGAATGGGTGTCGATGAACGCCAGCGTCCGACGCCACGCGTCGTCCGACGCCTCGGCGAACGCCTCCTGCTTGCGGTCGAAGAAGCTGTGCGGCGCGCCGTCGTACGTGACGACCTCGTGCTCGACGCCCTCATCCGTCAGCGCCCGCTCGAAAGCCGCGTTGTCCTCGGCCGTGATATTGCCGTCGTCGCCCGCCTGCAGCGCGAGGATCGGGGCCTCGATCTGCCCGGCCCGTTCGACAGCGCTTGCGCCACCGCGTTGGCGCGTCGGCGATCCGTAGAAACCGATCGCGCCCGCGAGCCCGTGACCCGACGCCGCCGCGACCCAGGATGCGCGGCCGCCGAAGCAGAAACCGACGCTGAACACCGAGCGCACGCCGAGGCTCCGTAGACGCTCGATTGCCGCGTGCGCGTCCGCCTGCACACCCTCGTCCGTCGTCTGCTCGACGTGCGATGTGTACTCGAACTCGTCGTCCCGCTTCTCCGCTCCGGCGGTGCGCCCGAAGTAGTCGAACGCGATGGCTGCGTAGCCGCGCTCCGCGAACCGCAGCGCGAGCTCCTCGTAGAAGCGATAGAGACCGCGCACATCGGGATAGATGACGACCCCGGCGGTCGCCGGCGCGTCCGGCGTCGCGAGAAACGCAGCGAACTCGTTCCCGTCCGCCGCCGTGAGCACGAGGTCGTCGTGCGAGATCGCGGCGCCGGCGATCACAGGGATCGGCGGCGCTGAGTCGAGGTCGAAGCACATAGTGTCTGACACCCTAATCGAGCCGCGGCCGCGACCCGGGGCCGCAACTGGTGTCAGACACCTAGTTGAGCGGCAGCTCCGCGCGCAGGCGTGTGCCGCCGCCTGAGGGACTGTCCACGTCGAGCTTCCCGTCCAGGGCCGCCACGCGGTCGAGGAGGCCGCGGAGGCCCGTGCCGCCGTCAATGGTGGCGCCGCCCTGGCCGTCGTCCTCGACGACGACCACGAGACGCTCTCCGGTCTCACGCACGCGGACGGCGGCACGCGACGCGCCGGCGTACTTCGCGACGTTGTTCAGCGACTCCGAGACGATGTAGTACGCGGCGACCGCGACGTTGGTGTCGATCGGCGCGTCGGTGACGTCCAGCTCGACGTCCAGCGGCGCGCGCGCGGCCACGATGCGCAGCGCGGCGGCAAGCCCGCGCTCGGTAAGCGCCGACGGGTGAATGCCCTGCGCCAGCTCGCGCAGCTCGCGCACGGCAGCCGCCAGCTCCTCGACGGCGGCATCGACGACCGCCATGGTGTCCAGCGTTCCGCGCTGCGCGCCGCGAAGCTGCAGGAGCAACGCGATCAAGCGCTGCTGCGCGCCGTCGTGCAGGTTCCGCTCCAGACGCCTTCGGGCGTCGTCCGCGGCGGCGACGATACGCGCGCGCGAGCGGCGCACCTCTTCCTCGTGCCGCTTGCGCTCGGTGATGTCCGTCCCGGTGACGAGGAAGACCGGGCCACTCGCGATCTTCGGCAGCGGGGTGCAGGTCCACGCCACCTCGATCGGCGTCCCATCGCGCTGCATCCATCGGCCTTCGCACTCGATGGGCGACCGGGTGCGAACCGCCGAGAGAATGCAGTCGCGTGCCGCCGCGCGCTCGCCGTCGGGCACGTAGCGATCCCAGAAATAGGCGCCGCCGGTCTCGTGCGGCTCGTAGCCGAGCGTGCGCTCAAAGGCCTTGTTCGTCGCGAACGGGCGAACCCGGCCGTCGCCGTCGATCAGGCACAGCAAGCTCGGCGCGTTGTTGGCGATCGAGTTGAGCAACTCGCGCTCGCGCTCGAGCTCGGCCACCTTTTCCTTCATTACCGACGGCGATTTCGCCGAACGGCGCGATCTTGTGCGCGCTTTCGCCACGCGCCAAAGCTAGCGGGGACAGTGCGTCCGTACTAGGGGCGATGTACCCCTTCCTGGTAGGGCTAGGCGGGCTTTCCCTCGGGATACCGCGGCAGGCCGTCGTCGGCGACCGGCTCCCATTCGGCGGCGTACGCGACGAACTGGTGCCACTGCGGCCGGATGCCGGGGTCGCCGTCGAACGTGCCGAGCCGGACACTCATCGCGCCGCTCGTCGGGTGGCGGCTCCAGAGCGCGCTGCCGCAGGCTGAGCAGAAGCACTTGGCGAAGCCTTCGTCCGGAACCCACTCGGCGACGAGCCCCTCGCCGGCGATCACGCGGAGCGAGCCGGGAGCGATCCGCCCCTGGGCGGACGCGCCGCCGCCGGTGCGGCGTTGGCAGCGTGTGCAGTGGCAGTACGACGCCGAGACGAGCGGTTGATCGATCTCGTAACGAACGCCACCACAGAGACAGCCACCCGTGAGCGGAAGTTTTGTCGGCATGTAGGGTGAGAATGTACTGGCGGCGGGCGGAACAAGCTTGGCACTCGGGGGTGCACTGCGGTGAGCGACTACAAATATGAGTTGCGGCGCGACGACGCCGTCATAGCGACCGGGCGGATTCAGCTCGACGATCCACCGTCGCCGGGCGACACGTTGTCGCTCGGAATGCAGCGTGTCCAGGTCGCGGATGTCCTGCGCCTCGGGCGCACGCCACGCTTGATCCTCGAAGCCCGGTAACTACTCAGGCGAGCTGCGGCGGCAGCACGATGCCGCTAGCGTCGATCCCGAGCGATTGCGCGAGCTTGATGCCCTGCTCGAGGTCCTCGCGAAGCATCCGAATGTCCGTGTCGCGCATCAACGCGCCGATGAACTCGCGGGCCTTCGGCCGCCAGAGCGCGTGCTTCGCAAAGACCGGGAGCAGGCTGTTCGCCGCGTCGACGAGGCTCGCCTTGACCTTCTTCCCCGCGCTCTCCAGCAGAACCCGCTCGTAGGCCATACCGGCCCCGTGGTGGATGCCGTCGTCGATCGTGAGGCGATTGCAGAGGTCCTCGAGGATCGTGCCGCGCGTCGAGCGCGCGATCATCCGGAAGCGCGGGATGATCAGCCGCTCGTAGAAGACCTGCATCAGGAAGACCTTCTCCTCGAGTGTGTCCGCCTGCAAAACGTGCGCGGCGAGCTGGTCGAGGTAGGGGTCGCGCTCCGCCATCCCGCCGGTCTGCTCGATCAGCTTGAGCCACGCCTCGGTGTGGCGCGATTCGTCCTGCACCATCGTCGTGTAGTACAGCTTTGCCTCGTGGTCGGGCGCGATCGCGAAGAGCTGCGTCGCCATCTCGACAGCCAGCTCGTCGGCCTGCAGCTGCTGCGTGATCACCGAGCGCCACAGATCCTGGCGGCGCGCGAGCTTCTGCGGCGATCCTTTGTATTCCGGGATCGGCGCGATCTCGCCCCACGGCAGGTCCTTGACCTGCCACTCGGCGCGCTTCGCAAGCTCGTAGTAGCGGAAGACCCCGGACAGGTTGCGCTGATGCGCACCCTCGGGCGCCTCCTCGGCGCGTTCCTCGACTTCCATCGCGCGGAAGCCTACCGCCCTAGGCGGCGTAACTAAACGAAAGGACGATTGGGATCCCGGAGGGGTCGCGCACCTCGGTCCCGCCCACTCGCCTCGCAACCGCGGCGCGTGAGGCTTCGTCCGGCAGCACGATTGTCATCTGTGTGAGCCGCGCGTGCCCCTCCGGCGCGTACGGCCGGCCCGCGCTCTGCCACGTGTTGCCGCCGAGGTGATGGTGGTACCCACCTGCGCTGAGAAACGCTGCCTGGTCGCCAAGCTGCACCATCAGCCCGAAGCCCATCACGTCGCGGTAGTAGTCCACGGATTCGGCGACGTCCGCAACGCAGAGGTGCACGTGCCCCATTACGGTGCCGGCGGCGAGCCCGTCGAACGGCTCTGCCAGCGGATCCTCGAGCGTCGCGAGCAGATCGTTCGTGTCGAGCGGCAGTGTTGTCAGCCGCTCGACCTGGCCTTCCCAGAGTTCGCGCGGCCGGTCGGCGTAGATCTCGATCCCATGGTGGTCGGGGTCGCGCAAGTAAATCGCCTCGCTGACGAAGTGGTCCGACATCCCGCTGAGCTGCACGCGGTTGCGCGCAGCATGCGCGAGCCAGCGTGCGAGGTCGACGCGCTCGGGGACGAGGAGCGCGAAATGGAAGAGACCGGAGTAGCCGTCGGCGGGACGTGCGCCCGCTTCCTCGGTCAGCACCAGCAGGTCTTCGCCACCCGTGCCGAGCCGTGCCTGCCCATCGTCGCGCGCGTGCACACGGAGGCCGATCTGGGTCTCGTAGTACCCGAGCGAGCGGTCGAGATCGGCCACGGTCAGATGCACCGCCCCCATGCGCGTGTCCGGCGGCAACTCTCCGTGTGCGGGCGCGCCCACGGCAGTCAGCTCTTCGGGATCCATGGCTCGATCATATGACTGAACCGGGGACCGGTGACCGTCGCCCCGCCCGTGCACGAACGATCGAACCCCCTTTTGGGGGCGTCCCCAAGGCGGACGCGGAATCGTCCAGACGGCCGAGGCGCCGCGACCGGGCCGCGCCTACCTTGGAGCGATGAGGACGAACTTCACGTGGGCGCGACGCGCATAGCTCGAGCGCGCGCTGCGATCACGAACACGGACGTCGCCGCGACGAGCGCTGCCGCCGCGCAGCTGAGGAACAGCGCGCGCGGCCCCGCGTAGTCGTAGACCGCCCCACCGGCCAGCGAGCCGAGGATCGGCGAGAGCCCGAACGACACCGCCTTGGCGAGTCCTTGCCCCGTTCCGCGCAACCCTGGCGGAACGAGATCGTCGACGAGCAAGACCGACCCGACGTAGACGAGCGCGAACCCAATGCCCGCGACGAGCTTCACGAGCGCAATCGCCAGCGGGTCGTCCAGGAACGCCCACGCGGCGAAAGACACGATGAAGAACAGCGAGCCGACGACGTAGAGCGCACGGTGACCCAGCAGGCGGTTCAGCCGCGGGGTGATCCGCATCACCGGCGCCTCGGCGATCGCCTGCAGCGCTGTTGCGGCGCCGACGACGAACAACCCGCCGCCGAGGTCGCGGATCCTGAGCGAGACGAACGAGAACGTCGCGTTGAACGCGGCGAAGAGGAGCAGCAGCGAGAGCAGGAACGGCGCGAGCGCCGCGACCATCGCGCGGCGTGCGCCGGCAAGCGACGGCTCGTGCACGGTGCGCGCACCGTCGACGGCCCGCGCCGCCACCGCGACGACGATGACGCACGCTGCGTAGATCCAGGGCATCCACGCAAGGCTGCCCGTCTGCAGCACGATCCCCCAGACGCAGGCGGAGATCGCCCAGCCGACGCTCAACCAAAGCCGGACGCGGCCGTACTGCGCACGATCGTCGCCGAGGTGCTCGAGCGCGATCGCGTCGCTGAGTGAAGCCATCGCGGAGCGTGCCGCGGTCACGAGGACGACGATGACCGTCAAGGCGAGGAGGCTGTGCGCGAGCACGAGCGGCACCACTGCCACCGCGGCCGCCACCGACGCGACGACCAGCGCGCGCTCTGCACCGAGCCGCCCGTCCGCCGCGTGTCCCCAGAGAGGGGAAGCGACGAACCCCGCGAGCGCCGCGACGGCAAGCACGACCCCGATCTCGGCCGCGGAGAGCCCTCGATCCTGGAGCACGATCGGCAAGAACGGCAGGATGGCGGCTTCTGCAACGCCGACGAGGGTAAAGAGCACCTGGACGCGCCGGAGCTGCACGGGTAAGAGAGATATCAGCGGATGGAAACCGTACGCATCGACAAGTGGTTGTGGGCTGCGCGCTTCTTCAAGACGCGCAGCCTGGCGACGGACGCGGTGCTGGCTGGACATGTGCAGCTAAACGGGGCTCGGGTCAAGCCGTCGAAGGATGTGCGGGTCGGCGACGATGTCGAGCTTCGAATCGGGACGGTGACCTGGTCGGTCGAGGTGACCGGCCTGAGCGACAAACGCGGCTCGGCGACCGTCGCGCGGACTCTCTACGCCGAGACACCGGAATCAACGAAAGCCCGCGAGGAGCAGGCCCTTCAGCGCCGGCTGGCCCGCCCGCTTGGCGCAGAATTGGGCGAGCGGCCGACCAAGCAAGACCGGCGGCGGCTTGACGCGCTACGCCGCTCACAGCGCCGTTCCTGAGCCGCTGTCCGCCAGAACCGCTTGAATGCCGCGCTGCAACCCAATTTAGGAGAAATGATGGCACTCACCCAGACTCAGCTCGCCGACGCCGTCGCCGAGCAGGCGGGGATCACCCGCACCGAAGCAAAGAACGTCCTGACCGCGCTCGAGGAAGTCATCCTGAGCGAAATCGGCAATGCGCAGAAGGTGAAGATCGGCAACCTCGTCCAGCTGACGGTCCGCCTCAAGCCGGCCACCAAGGCGCGGCAGGGTCGCAACCCCGCCACGGGCGAAGAGATCACGATTGCGGCGAAGCCGGCTTCGGTCGACGTGCGTGCACGCGCGCTCGCGAAGGCGAAGGCGGCGCTGCCGTCGCTCGCGAAGGCCAAGAAGGTCCTCGAGGGTTAAGTGTTTCCGTTGTGGGCGGGGCCACCCGGCCTCGCCCGCAACGTTTTGCTCGAACCGCGCCGATTGTTTCAAACAGCAAGCGCGATCAAGTGACGCCGCCGCATCCTGCTCGAGCGCGCGGCGTATCGCCTGATCACGACCGGCGACGAGCTCCTGCCGATCGCGCTCGATGCGGGTTACTCGTCGCACGAGGGGTCACCCGCGCGTTCCGTCGTGCGTACGGACAGGCGCCGTCACGGTGGCGGAGGCGGCCGACGCAACTCCGTATCGAGGGGCCGAGCAAGGTGCATTTCAATCCACCGGGCGGCCTGCGACTGCCCGCTCAGAAAGGTCACCGCCATGGAACTGCTCACCCGCATGGTCGAGCACAACATCTGGCCCGCCGGCGAGATGATCGAACGCGCCAGCAACCTCTCCGACGACGTGCTCGACGAACGCATCGAGGTGTCGGTCGAGGATTTGGACGACAAGCCCACGCTAGGTTCGCAGCTGTCGCGCCTCGTCGAGCAGCTGGCGATGTGGACGCCGCGATCGACGCGGCGTCACCGACCTCGGCGCCGGCGACCCGATGCGCTGGGTCAGCCAGCCCGCCTGACACGATAAGGCGATGGGGGTCGCCCGTCGCCTCGCACTCGGCAGGCTGATCTCCCTCTCCGGCGGGTCCGCTGCGTACATCGCACTCGTCGCGGCGATCTACGCGCGGACACACTCGGCCGTCTGGATCTCGGCGGCGATCTTTGCAAGCGTCGTTGCGTCAGTCGCCTCCGCCCCGCTCGCCGGCTGGATCGGCGACCGGTTCGACCGGCGCCGCGTCCTGATCGGAGCCGATCTTGCGGCAGCTGCGGTGTCGCTCGCGATGGCGCTGACCGGGGAGCCCTGGGCGCTCGTGGTGCTGCTCGGGCTCTCGTCGGTCGCGCAGAGCCCGTTCGAGCCCGCATCTACCGCCGCGCTGCCGAACCTTGTCGAGCCGAAGGACGTCCCGCGTGCCAATGCACTCGTCGCGGCGACCTCGTCCGCCGCGTATCTCGCAGGCCCGCTCCTCGGCGGGCTCATCCTCGGCGCAGGTGCATCGCCGTCGACGCTGTTCGCAGTCGACGCCGCGACGTTCGTCGTTTCCGCACTCCTCGTTGCGACAATCCGTCGACCGTTCGGCCGCGGCGCGACCGACGAGCATCCCGGCATGCTTGCGGGATTCGGTGTAATCGTTCGCGAACCCCGCCTGCGCGTGCCAGTGTTCGCCGGGATGGTTTCGCTGGTCGGCGTCGGGATCGTCGAAGTCGCCTCGTACCCGTTGTCGCTCGACCTACACGGCGGAGCTCGCGGTTACGGAGCGATGACGGCGCTGCTCGGCGGCGGCGGCCTGCTTGGGACGGTGCTCGCCGGACGCGTGCTGCGGGCCGGATCGTCGCGCATTCTCGTCTGGTCGTTCACCATAGGCGCAGCGGGGCTTGCATTGGCCGGCGTCGCACCGGTGCTCGCCATCGGGCTCGGCGGAATGGCACTGGCGGGCGCCGGGCGCGGCCTTGGCGACGTCGCCGCGACGACGCTGATCCAGGAGCAGACGCACAACGCGGTGCGCAGTCGCGTGTTCGCCGCCCAGGATGGCGCCGCCCACGCGGCGTTCAGCGTCGCGGCGCTCTCGGGTGGGCTGCTCGTACAGCTGGCGAGCGCGCGCGGCGCCTTCGCGGTGGCGGCCGCGTTCGGGATTGCGGCCGCCGTGATCGCGGCGACCAGGCCCGATGGGCTGCGCACTTCTACACCCGATCGAACGTGATCATCGTGATGAACGCGCCGCCGCCACTGCCGCCGGCTGAGGCTGCGGCGCCCCCGCTCTGACCCGGCGTTTCGCCGACGTGGCCGTTCACCGTGACGACGATCCCGGCGGCCGCTGCGCGGAGGTTGGTCTGTGCCAGGGTCAGGCGCGCGCCGGCGAGCGACGCCTCGGCGCTTTGGAGCCCGGCTCGTGCCTGGAGGAGAGCGGCGGCCCGAGCCGGTTGCGCGGCTTCGGCGTTTGTGACGCGAGTCAGTTGCGCGCTGAGGCGGGCGGCCTGAAGTGCCGCGTTGTCGGTGTGCCTCGTGACCTTCGCCGAGGTCGTGCTTGCGGCCAGCTCGTCTTCCGCGTTCGTGACAGCTGCGGCTGCTTGGGTGATCGCCTGGCGATCGGCGATCGCGCCTGTCCGCTGGGAGCTCACCGCATTGTCGACGGCGTTCTGGTCGTGGCGGATCGCGTCGTTGTCGTCGCCGATTGCGGCGCTGTCGGCGGTCACTGCGCCCTGAGCCTGGTTGAGGATCGTCTGTGCGGCGTCGAGTGCGGCCTGGCGGTCGCCGACGTCGGATTGCGCGCTTGCGAGGACGGTGTCGGCGTCGTCGATCGCTTTCTGATCGGCCGCGCACGTCGCTGCCGGGGTGGCCGTCCCCTGGGTGGTGCAGCCGTCGTTGTACTGGGCCGTCCTCGCTGCTTGGAGTTGTGTGTTCGCGCTCACGACCTGCGCCCGCGCGGAGACCACCTGAGCTTGGGCTGAGCTGACCACGTCTTGCGCATTCCTCACCGCCTGTTGATCGGCGACCAGCTGCGCCTGATCGCGCGTCAGCTTCGCGTTGCTCGCCTGAAGCTGCGCCTTGGCCTGGTCAACGGCGGCTTGCGCCGTCGCCGCGTTCTCGGTGCCGGCGGCCCGCACGACGGCGAGCAGCTGCCGGGCCTGCGCGAGTGCGTGCTGTTTCGCGGCAGCTGCCTGCGCGGTTTCAGTCTTCGCGTCGCTGCCGGCCTGCTTGGCTCCCCGCACGGCGGCGAGCGCTTGTGCGAGGAGCGTCTCGTTCTTCGCCCTCTCCGCCGGAGAGAGCCCCTCGGTCACCTGCAGCAGCTGTGCGCGCGCGGTCAGGACCGCCGCTTCGGCCGTGTCGACACCGATCTGTGCCTGCGCGGGATCGATCCGCGCGAGCAGCTGTCCTTTCCGGACGTGATCACCGGGGTGGACGAGCACGCTCGCGAGCACTCCCTGCGTCTGGAAGTTGAGGCTCAGCTGGGTGGAGGTCGGGCTGCCGCCGCTCGCGGTGGAGGCGGCGACGACGAGCGGCGCTGCGAGCAGAAAGACAGCCGTGGCGAGGATCGGGCTTCTCATCGTTCGTTCCTTTCTCATGCGGTCAGGCGGTTCGCAGGGCATCGGTGGGCGCGAGCCGCGCGGCGCGGAGAGCCGGATACGTGCCGGCAGTCACACCGGTCAGGACGGCCGCGGCGAATCCACCGGCGAGCGCGTAAAGAGGGACCGAGATCCCCCAACCGCTCGAGAGCGCGTAGGCGATCGTCGCCAACGCGCCGAGGAGCACGCCGGCGAGGCCGCCGAGTGCGGAGAGCGCGAACGCTTCGGCGACGAACTGGATCGCGATGTGTCTTCGGGTCGCGCCGAGCGCGCGGCGAAGTCCGATCTCGGTGCGTCGTTCGAGGACGGCAATCACCATCACGTTGGCGATGCCAATCCCGCCGACGATCAGAGCAACGGCACCGAGTCCGAGCAGGAGGCCTGTGAACGCATTGTCGGTTGCACCACGGGCAGCGAGAACGTCGGAAGGGCGGCTGATCGCAACGTTCTGCGGTTCAGCCGGGTCGACGGTCGGGGGCAGCAGCTCTCGTACCTGGGGAATCGACGCAGGCCGGGCGACGACGTACATCGTTCCGATCGCGAGCCGCGGCAGATAGAAGAGCTGATGTGCGATCGGGTAGCCGATCAACGCGGCCCCGTCGATCTCGGGGGCGAGGGGCAGCGGCTCGAGAATGCCCACGAGCGCGAACCAGTGATTGCCGATCCGGAGCTTTTCGCGAGGCAGCACGGAGGCGATCCCGAGCTGCCTGGCGGTCGCGGCGCCGAGGACGACGGCGGGATAGCGAACGGTCGCCGCGTTGAGGAAGACGCCGTCTGCAACGTCGCCGTTGAGCGCCGTGAGCAGGTCGGGATGCACTGCCTTGACGCCGAGGCCGCCGCTCTGGGTCGCGGGGATGAGATCGGTGCGGAAGACCTGTGCGTCGATGTTCCCGGTGGCGGTGACGCTTTCGACGCCGGTGATGCGCCGCGTCATGCCGGGGGCGGTCGTGGGCAGGATCGCCTGGGTGCCGCCCGCGTCCTGCCCGGGCTGCACCGTGAGCAGGCCGGTGCCGAGCCGATCGAGCTGGGCGAGCAAGTTCGTCTTCGAGGAGCTTGAGATGCCGACAACCGCGACGAGCGCTGCGATGCCGATCGCGATGCCGAGGCAAGAGAGGGTGGTCCGGACGCGGCGACTGCGCAGGCCGAGCGTGCCGACGCGGAGGAGGTCGCTCGGGAGCAACCGGCTCGGCAGGGGAGCGAGGACGGTGCTCATCGGACGGCAGCGCTGTCGTCGACGAGGCGACCGTCGCGGATCTCGACACGGCGGTCGAGTTGCGCGCCGAGCTCACGGTCGTGCGTGATGACGGCGATCGTTGCCCCTTCCGCGTTCAGGGTGTGCAACAGCTCGAGGATCGCCGCGCCGTTGACCGAGTCGAGGTTGCCGGTCGGTTCGTCGGCCAGCACGATCGCCGGTTCACTCACCAGGGCGCGGGCGATCGCGACCCGTTGCTCCCCTCCGGACAGCTCGGTCGGACGGTGAGACAACCGGTGGCCGAGGCCGACGCGCGCCAGCGCCGCTTCGGCGCGCTCACGACGCACGCGTTTCGGGACGCCGTGGTACAGCAGACCCTGGGCGACGTTCTCAAGCGCGCTCAGCCCCTCGAGCAGGAAGAACTGCTGGAAGACGAAGCCGATGCGGCGCGCGCGCAGTGCCGAAAGCTCGCTGTCGGACATTTCGGCGGTGTCGATCCCGTCGATCCAGACGCGCCCGGACGAAGGCCGGTCGAGCGTGCCCATCAAGTGCAGCAGCGTCGACTTGCCCGAGCCGGACGGGCCGAAGATCCCGAGCAGCTCGCCGTGGGCGATGTGGAGGTTGAGCCCGCGGAGCGCTTCGACCGGCGGTGTGCCCGCGTAGCTCTTCGAGACGGCCGCGAGTTGCAGCGCAGGGAGGCTCATCCCGGTACGACCACCTGATCGCCGACGTGCAGGTCCGATCCAGGGCCGATCGCGACGAGGTTGCTGGTGTCGCTGAACCGGCCCGGGGTCACGGGTGTCGTGACCGCAGTACCGCCCCGGACGACTTGAACGGCATAACTCCCGCCGGGACGAGCGAGCAGCGCTCCGACCGGCACCGCGAGCACATTGGAGTCGGACGCCGTCGTGATCGACACCTGGACGGGCGCCTGGTCGAGCCCTGTCGTGTGCCCGCCGCGCAACCGCACGGTGACGGTAATGGTCGGACTTGGGTTCGGCGAGTCTGCGGCCGGGCTCGTCGCGACGCGCGCAATGTCGCTGACGACGCCGGCCGTCGAGCTGCCGTCCGGCAGTTCGATCTGGACCGGGTTGCCGATGTGCACATCGGTCTGGTTGGCGGTGTCGAGTGCAATCGACACGACCTGCTGTGCCGATGCGATCTGCATCAGTGGCGCCCCTGCTTCGACGATCTGGCCGGCGGTCACGGTGACCGCGGCGACGCGCACAGCGCCGGAGGCGAACACGACATCGCCGAGCGCGACGATGCCGGTGACCTCCGCGCCGCGTGCTTGCTGCAGGCGGCGCAGGGCCGTCTCGGTCTGCGGGCCGAAGTCGTTTCCGGCCGCTGCGGCGGCGGGGTAGCCGAGCGCCTGCAGATTGGCGTTCAGCGCCCGTACGTCTGCGCCCGACATGCCGGCGACCAGCGTTCGCCACGCGGCCTTCGGCCCGTAGAGCAACAAGGCGGGTTGGCCGCCGAGGCGGTAGAGAACCCCGCCGCGGCGGATCGTTGCGCCGGCCTGCGGAACTGTTTCGACCACCCCGCCGACGGCAGCCGTGACCGAAGCGGTGCTGTTCGAATACCCCAGCGTCCCCGCAACGAGGTCGTGCGTCGCGACGGTCGTTCGCACGACGGCGGCCGTCGCAAGTCCGTTGCTCGACGTCGCCGCGCTGTTTGCGCCGGCGCCGCCCGTACGGAACAAGGCGAGGTAGAGGGCACAGCCGATACCGATCACCGCGACGGCGACCGCCACCGAGATCACGTAGCCGGCGCGGCCGGTCGGGTTGTCGGTCGAGGGTCCGGTCATGTCCCGCTCCTCGGCCCGTCGGCGATCGCGATCCCG
>DATBDB010000244.1:0-6783 GCA_036270155.1 Gaiellaceae bacterium | reverse complement strand
ACTTCTTCCAGCAATATCAAGCCGGAAGCGTGAAGAACCTGACCGCGGGACTGAAGAAGCTGGCGTCCCAACTCGACGCCCAGGTCGCTCAGGCCAAGGGCGGCGGCGGGGTGCCGTGAGCTACAGCTCGTCCGCAGACGCCGGGGTGGTGGCACCCGCCGCCGCCCCGGTGCTGCGCACGGCCGCGCGGCGGAAAGCCGACTGGCGCCGCCGCCGCCTCGTGCTCTTCCTGATGAGCCCGTGGATCGCGGGCTTCTCGATCTTCTTCGGGTATCCGCTCGTGATGAGCGCGTACCTCTCGTTCAATCACTACGACCTGTTGTCGTCGCCCCGGTGGGTCGGGTGGGCGAACTACCACTACCTGCTGCGCGTCGACCCGCAGACGTGGACCGCGGTGCGCAACACGGTCTGGATGATCCTCGTCGCCGTGCCGCTGCAGGTGCTGTTCGCGTTCGGGATCGCAGTGCTGCTCGCACGCGCGAAGAGCGGGGCCGGTTTCTTCCGCACGGTCTTCTATCTCCCTGCGCTCGCGCCGCCGGTCGCCGCAACGCTCGGGTTCGTCTACATCCTCAACCCGGCGACCGGACCGGTAAACACGATCCTCGGCAAACTTGGCATCCAGGGGCCTCTGTGGTTCCAGTCGCCGCAGTGGTCGAAGCCGGCGCTCGTCGCGCTCAGCCTCTGGGGGATCGGCAACACGATGGTGATCTTCCTCGCCGCGGTCCTGGACGTGCCGCAACACCTCTACGAGTCGGCCGAGCTCGACGGTGCGGGCCCGCTGCAGCGCTTGCTCTTTGTGACGCTGCCGACGGTCAGCCCGGTGATCCTCTTCGCCGTCGTCCTCGGTGTGATCCAAGGCCTGCAGTACTTCACGCAGGCCTACGTCGCCGCGAGCATCGCGTCCGGGCAGGCGTCGCAGGCGGGCGACACGTTCAGCGGGCTCGGGTACCCCAACGACTCGACACTCTTCTATCCGGTGCTGCTCTACCAGCACGGCTTCAACGACTTTCAGATGGGCTACGCGTCCGCGATGGCGATGCTCCTGCTCGTCGTCTCGTTCGCGGTCACGCTCGTGATCGTGATCAACTCGCGCAAATGGGTGCACCAGGCGGTGCCGCGTTGACCGCGACTGCCGCGCCCGTCTCTGCGTCGCTGCCCCGCCGCCGCCCGCCGGTAGCCGTGCGCCGGAAGCGCTTCCTGATCGCGGTCGCGAACAACAGCCTGCTGATCGCCGGCGCGATCGCATTCCTCGCCCCATTCGGGTTCATTGTCCTGACGTCGCTGATGTCCACCAACCAGGCGCTCTCGGCGAACCTGTGGCCTCATCCGTTC
The DNA here is from genome assembly GCA_036270155.1 of Gaiellaceae bacterium. GTDB lineage: Bacteria > Actinomycetota > Thermoleophilia > Gaiellales > Gaiellaceae > PALSA-600. The sequence goes on along the minus strand of DATBDB010000244.1, from coordinate 5,451 downwards.
CGACTACAGAACTTCGTCGATGTGTTCACGAAGGCACCGCTCTGGCGCTGGACGCTGAACACGATGTTGTACTCGTGCCTGTCGACGATCGGCGTCGTCGTCTCGTCGGTGCCGGTTGCCTATGCGCTCGCGCGCCTGCGCTGGAAGGGGCGCGACGCAGCATTCCTCGTCGTGCTGATCGCGCTGATGCTCCCGCCGCAGGTGTCGGTCGTGCCGCTCTACGTGATGTGGGCAAAACTCCACCTCGTCGGCACGCTCTGGCCGTTGATCATCCCGAACTGGCTCGGAGACGCGTTCACGATCTTTCTCCTGCGCCAGTTCTTCCTCACGATCCCCGAGGACTACCTCGACGCCGCACGCGTCGACGGCTGCGGTGAGCTGCGCATCCTCTTCACCGTTGTGACGCGCCTGGCGAAGCCGGCGATCGCAGCGGTCGCGCTGTTCTCGTTCCTCTATACGTTCAACGACTTCTTTCTGCCGCTCCTCTACGTCGGCGAGAACCCGCAGAACTGGGTGCTCTCGATCGGGCTTGCGCAGTTCCGCTCTTTGCATCAGGTGCAGTGGAACCTGACGATGGCGGCAACGCTGCTCGTGATGGCGCCGGTGATCATCCTGTTCTTCCTCGCACAGCGCGCCTTCGTCGAAGGCGTCACCCTGACTGGTGTGAAGGGATGAGGTTGAAGGGATGAAGGTCGCGGTGATCGGCGGCGGCTCGACGTACACGCCCGAGCTCGTATCGGGCCTGTCGCGGCTCGACGTCTCCGAGTTCGTGTTGCACGACATCGACCCGGAGCGCCGCGAGGTGGTGGGCGGGCTCGCGCGGCGCATGCTCGACAAGCAGGGGTATGCGGGCTCGCTCGTGGTGACGGACGAACTCGACCGCGCCGTCGAGGGCGCGGACTTCGTGCTCATCCAGATTCGCGTCGGCGGGCAAGCAGCGCGACTTGCCGACGAGACGTTCCCGCTGCCGTGCGGGTGCATCGGGCAGGAGACGACCGGCGCCGGCGGCCTCGCGAAGGCGCTGCGCACCGTGCCCGTCATCCTGGAGATCGCCGAGCGGGTGCGTCAGACCTCGGATGCGTGGATCGTCGACTTCACAAACCCGGTCGGCATCGTCACGCGCGCGTTGCTCGATCACGGGCACCGTGCGATCGGCCTCTGCAACGTCGCGATCGGATTCCAGCGGCGTTGGGCGGCAGGCCTCGGCGTCGAGCCGTCGCGCGTCGTCGTCGACCAGGTCGGGCTCAACCACCTGACGTGGGTCCGGCGCGTGCTCTTCGACGGCCGCGACGTGCTGCCGGAGATCCTCGCCGAGCACGGGGATGAGCTCGCAGCGGGGCTTGACCTGCCACGCCGCCTCCTCGACGAGCTTGGTGTGGTCCCGTCCTACTACCTCCGGTACTTCTACGCCCACGATGAGGTGCTGCACGAGCAACTCGGCGGCGTGCCGCGCGCGCAGACTGTGGCCGAGATCGAGCGCGAGCTGCTGCAGATGTATCGCGACCCCGAGCTCGTCGAGAAGCCTGCGCTGCTGGAGCAACGCGGCGGTGCGTTCTACAGCGAGGCTGCGCTCGGGCTCGTCGCGTCGCTCGTCTCGGATGACGGCGCGGTGCATGAGGTGGACATTCGAAACAACGGGACGCTCGCGGGGCTCGCGGACGACGACGTGGTCGAGGTACCGGCGCGCGTGACGAGCAGGGGCGCCGAGGCGCTCGAGCAACCGCCGCTCGCCCCCGAGCTGCTCGGGCTGACACAGCACGTGGCGGCGTACGAGCGCCTCGCGCTGCAGGCAGCAGTCAGCCGCGAACCACTCGACGTGAAGAAGGCGCTCCTCGCACATCCCCTGATCGGTCAGTACGCAATTGCCGAGCAGCTGCTCGAGAGCATGGTCGCCGAGGTGCTCGCGTGATCCTCGCGGTCGACGGCGGCAATTCGAAGACCGACGTCGCTCTCGTCGACGGGGACGGCACGGTGCTCGCGCACGCGCGCGGCCCGCTCAGCTCTCCGCACCATCTCGGCCTGAGCGGCTGTCTCGACGTGCTGCAGCAGCTCGTCGACGAGCTCTGGCTCGATCGGCGCCAGGCGGACGTCGCACAGGTGCTGCTCGCCGGTGTGGATTTTCCGGAGGAGGAGGCAGAGCTGCACGCGGCGCTCGACGCGCGCGGCTGGGCGACGGCGACGCACGTCGGCAACGACACGTTCGCCGTGTTGCGCGCGGGCACCGAGCGCGGGTGGGGCGTGGCGATCACCTGCGGCGCCGGGATCAACTGCGTCGGAGTCGCGGCCGACGGACGCCAGGTGCGGTTCCCGGCGCTCGGTCCCATCACGGGTGACTGGGGCGGCGGTTACGACGTGGGCATGGCGGGACTGTCGGCCGCGGCGCGCAGCGAAGACGGCCGAGGGCCGAGGACGCGGCTCGAGCGCCTTGTCCCTGCACATTTCGACGAGGAGACTCCGCTCGCGGTCGCGCGCGCGATCCATCTCGGGCGCATCCCGGATCGCCGCGTCCTCGAGCTCGCCCCTGTCGTGTTGCGTGCGGCGGCCGGCGACGCGGTCGCCGCGTCGATCCGCGACAAGCTGGTCGACGAGATCGTGGCGCTGGCGCGTGCGAGCGTGACGCGGCTCGGGCTCGCAGACGAGCGGGTCGACGTCGTGGTCGGCGGCGGCCTGATGCGCGGCGCCGACTCGGAGCTGCTGGGGCAAATCGAGGCGGGCCTGCGCCGTGTCGGGCCGGAGCTCGTCCTCCGTCGAACGAGCGCGCCGCCGATTGTCGGCGCCGCGCTGCTCGGGCTCGACACCGTCGGAGCGGGGCCCGAGGCGCACGCACGACTTCGCTCGCAGTTGAGTGCCGCGGTCGAACGACTCGAGAAGCAGGAGGTGGGTTGATGGCAAGCGTGCGCTACGACCAGGCGACGAGGATCTACGCCGGTACCGAAGCACCAGCCGTCGACGCGCTGAACCTGGAGATCGAGGACGGCGAGTTCCTAGTCCTGGTCGGCCCGTCGGGTTCCGGCAAGACGACCGCACTGCGCATGCTGGCCGGCCTCGAGGAGGTCGACGCGGGAACGATCTATATCGGCGAGCGTGACGTCACCGACCTGCCGCCCAAGCGACGCGACGTCGCGATGGTCTTCCAGAACTACGCGCTCTATCCGTATCTGACCGTTGCCGCGAACATTGCATTCCCGCTGCGGGTCGCGCGCGTGCCGAAGGAGGAGCGCGACCGCAAGACACGCGAGGTTGCGCACCTGCTCGGTCTCGAGGAGTACCTCGAGCGCAAGCCCGGGCAGCTCTCGGGTGGGCAGCGCCAGCGCGTCGCGATGGGCCGCGCGATCATTCGGCAGCCGAGCGTCTTCCTGATGGACGAGCCGCTTTCGAACCTCGATGCGAAGCTCCGCGTGCAGATGCGCGCCGAGATCGCCGCACTGCAGTCGCGACTCGGTACGACGACCGTCTACGTCACGCACGACCAGTCCGAGGCGATGACGCTCGGCGATCGGGTCGCCGTCCTCGGCGACGGAAAGCTGCAGCAGTGCGACACGCCGCGCGGGCTCTATGCGAAGCCGGCGAACGTGTTCGTGGCCGGCTTTATCGGTTCGCCTGCGATGAACCTCTGCCATGTCACTTGTGCGAATGGCTGCGTGAGCCTCGGTGGTGTCTCCTTTTCCACACCGGACGGCGCGCATGGCGACATCGTCGTCGGACTGCGGCCCGAGTCCCTCGAGCTCGCCGCCGAGGGCATCCCCGCCGAGGTCGAGATGGTCGAGGAGATCGGCGCGGACTCGTATGTGTTCGCGGCGGCAGGGGTCGGCAAGCTCGTCGCGCGCGTCGAGACGAAGTTGGCGCCCGAGCGCGGCGCTCGCATCACCCTGCGTCCGCGAGCCGGCGAGGCGCATTTGTTCGACCCGGCGACGGGCGCACGGCTGTCCGGTTAACCTCGGTCATGGCCTTGACCCCGCCGCGCGTGAAGCCGAGGCTTCGCGGCGTCTTCCATGAGGTGGCGTTCTACGTCGCGGTTGTGGTCGGGATCACCCTCGTCGTGACCGCCGAGCCGGGTCGTGCGCGTCTCTCAGCGGTCGTCTTTGCCTTTGGCGTCGCGGCGTGCTTCGGCTTCAGCGCGCTCTACCATCGGCCGACGTGGCAGCCGCGTGCCCGCTCGTGGTTCGCACGGCTCGACCACGCCGGGATCTACCTCCTGATCGCAGGCACCTACACGCCTTTTGGGCTGCTCGTCCTGTCGCACAACTGGGCTGTCGCGGTGCTCTCGGTCGTGTGGACCGGGTCGCTCGCGGCGATCCTGTTGAAGCTCTTCTGGCCGGGAACGCCGAAGAAGCTCTCGGCCGCGATCGGCCTCGCGCTCGGCTGGATCGCGGTGATCGCCTTCACCCAGTTCCTGAAGCTGCCCGTTCCGGCCCTCGTCCTGATCGCGATCGGCGGGGCTGCGTACTCGCTCGGCGCCGTCGTCTACGCGCGCAAGAAGCCGGACCCGATCCCGCACGTGCTCGGCTACCACGAGGTGTTCCACCTGCTGACGCTCGTCGCGGCGGGCTCGTTCTACGTCGTGGTCGCCTTCTACGTCCTCCCGCGCGGCTAGTCCAGGGGCCGGGCAGGACGCCCTTTTTGTGCCAAACGACGCTACAATTCGGCCTGCAATTTGAGCGAGTAGTGGATGGCGCCGGTGCGGCCCTTTCTTGCCCGTTCAGTGAAGTGTGGCAAGGAGGTGAAAGACAAATATGGCAACCGGAACTGTCAAGTGGTTCAACGCGGACAAGGGTTACGGGTTCATCACCCCCGATGAGGGCGGCAAGGACCTGTTCGTCCACTTCAGCGCGATCCAGGGCAGCGGCTACAGGTCGCTCGCAGAGGGTGCAAAGGTGGAGTACGAGGCCCAGCAGGGCGACAAGGGCCCCCAGGCCGCAAACGTGAACCTCCTCGCGTAGGCAGGTCACTCGGCGGCGGGCTTCGCGCCCGCCGCCTTCAAATCCCAGATCGAACGAAAGGAGGCACTCATCGCACAGAAGGAAGACAAGGTCGAGATGACCGGTGAGATCGTCGAAGCGCTGCGGAACGGCATGTTCCGGATCCAGCTCGACAATGGTCATGAGACCCTCGGGTACACGGCCGGCAAGATGCGCCGTTTCCGCATTCGCATGAATCCCGGCGACCGGGTTCGCATCGAGCTGTCGGCGTACGACCTCGATCGCGGCCGCATCGTCTACCGGCTTCGCCCGGGTGACGAGCGCCCCGAGTAGCCCCGGACCGATCTCACCATGAACGGAGAGGCGCTCGCGGCCCTCGAACTGCCCGCGATCACGGGGCGGCTCGCGACGGCGGCTTCGACCGAGCTCGGCGCCGAGCGTGCGCGAGCGCTCCTGCCCGCGACCGACCCCGACGAGGTCGTCGCGCGGCAGGCGCTGACCGCGGAGGCGGTTGCGCTCTTCGACGCCGCGC
>DATBDB010000243.1:0-21101 GCA_036270155.1 Gaiellaceae bacterium | reverse complement strand
CGATGTCTCCGCGCATGGTCTCGAGCAGCGCGCGCACCGGCGTGATCCCGATGCCGCCGGCGATCAGCAAGGCTTTCTCGCGCCGGCGGACCCGGTCGGTGAACACGCCGAACGGCCCCTCCGCGAGCACGCGCGTCCCGGGCCGCAGCTCGGCGAGCAGCGCCGTGTGGTCGCCGAGCGCCTTGACGGTGATCCGCAGCGACCGGCCGTCGGGCGCCGCCGAGAGGGAGAACGGATGTGCGGAGCGCCAGCGCTTGCCGTCGAGGAATCGCCACACGAAGAACTGTCCGGCGTGCGCCCGCAGCCGATGGAGATTGCGACCAGTGATGTGCAACGAGACGACGCCCGGAGCCTCTGGAGTCACCTCCGCAACCCGCAGCCGGTAGCGCAGTGCCCCGTACAGCGGAGCGAGCACGCGGAAGACGACGAGCACGACGATCGTCGCGACGTAGAGCGCGCGCCAGTAGTTCGCCGCCGTGTGGTCGAGCACGAGCTCGTTACCGGTCGGGATCTGGTGGAACCATGCGAGGGCGATCCCGCCGTACGCCAGCAAATGCACGACGTACCACCACTCGTAGCTGAGCCGGCGCCGCACGATCACGAGCGAGGTGGCGACGACAGCGAGGAGCAGCGCGGTCCCGACGGTCGCGGTGATCATCCCGGGATAGATCCCGCCCCAGATCATCGTGGAGATCTCCTTCGGGATGGGCAGCTTGTCCATGAGCGCGTAGCCCCAGACGCTGAACACGACGTGCGCGATCACCAGGTCGATGCACACGTGCCCGTTCCAGCGGTGCCAGCGGCTGAGGCGGTCGAAGCCGATCGCCCGCTCGAGTGCGGGCAGGCGCGCCAGGAGGACGACCTGGATCAGCGCGAGGTAGGCGCTCCAGAGGCCGGTCAACCGCGCGATGCTCGTCAGGATCTCGCCGGTCGTATGCACCTTCGTGACGTTGCCGCCGTGCACCCACAGCCAGGTGATGAAAGCCGCGTTCCCGACGATCACCAGACCGACCACGGTGGCTGCAGCATTCCGGCGCACGACGTCCCACGCGCGGGTGTGCGCCCGCGCGTGGAACTGATCCAGGGCTACCTCAGTCATGTCGGACGCAGAGTAGGAGCCATTTCCTGAACCGACTCTGAATCTCGCGTCAAACTTGCATGAGGTTTCATCAGGCCTTTGAGCCAAGAGTTGCGGTAAGCGTCTTCGCGGAGCCGCCCCGCTGAATTGTCAGAGTGACCGAGTCGCCGGGCTTGTGGCCGGCGATGATTGCCCGGAGCTTCTCCGCGGTTGTGACGTTCGTTCCGTCGACCGCGGTGATGACGTCCCCGGCCTTCACGCCGGCCGACGCGGCGGCGCTACCGGCGCTCACCTGACCGACGGTCACGCCGCTGCCGGAGGCAGCCGTTTGAACGCTGACACCGAGCAACGCATGCTGTGCCTTGCCCGTCGAGATCAACTGCGTGACGATCGAGCTCACGGTGTTCGAGGGCACGGCGAAGCCCACACCGTCGTTGCCGCCTGAGTCGCTCTGGATCTGGGAGGTGATGCCGATCACGTTCCCCTGCATGTTGAGCAGCGGCCCGCCCGAGTTGCCGTGATTGATTGCCGCGTCGGTCTGGATCGCACCTTCGATCGGAGTGTTGTCGGGTGCGATGATCTCGCGGTTGAGCGCGCTGACGATGCCGCTCGTGACCGTGCCGTCGAGCCCGAACGGGTTGCCGACCGCCACGACCCCGTCACCGATCGAGACCTTGCTCGAGTCGGCAAGCGAGAGCGGGACGAGCTTGGACGACGGCGCGTCGATGTGCAGGACGGCGATGTCGGTGCTCGGGTCGCTGCCGACGATGGTCGCCTTGTAGACCGACCCGTCGGACAGCTTGACGCTGACGGACGTCGAACCGCTGATCACGTGGTCGTTCGTGACGATGTCGCCCTTCGTGTCGTAGATGAAGCCGGTGCCCTGCGCGGTGCCGCCGCTCTGCGAGCCGCCGGGGAACGGCGACTGGCTTGCAGCCTGCGCCGCATCGACTTCCACCACGCTCGGGATCGAGTTCTTTGCGATCTGCCCGACGGAGAGCGCGGCGGTCGAGACGCTGGAGACGCTGGGCGACGCCACCACGGTCGGGGTGTTGTGGGGCGAACTGTGCGTGAGCGCCACCGCGCCCGCGCCGGCGCCTCCTCCTGCAAGCGCAGCCACCGTGACCACGGCGGCGAGACGGTTTCTGTTCCTGGCCATGCGTTTCGTCCTCCTGGTTGTCGTTCAAACAGCAGACCAGGGCCCACTGTGCTGATGCTGAGTGGAACCTAAGAAGTGCCTGAGAAGGCACAGTGTCGGCCGTGTTCACCCTGCCCCCGGCAATGCTGCACCGCGACTTTCGCCGGCTGTGGGTTTCCATGCTCAGCTCGGGCCTGGCGATGCAAATGGCCGCGGTCGCGATCGGCTGGCAGGTCTACTCGATTCACCACAGCGCCTTCGACCTGGGCCTGATCGGCCTCGCCGAGTTCGCGCCGGTGCCCCTGCTCGCACTGCCTGCGGGCCAGCTGGCGGACCGCCTTCCGCGGATCACCGTCGTCACCGTGTGGGGCTTCGCCGACGCGACGGTGATGGCGTTGCTCCTGTACGTGACGATCAGCGGCGCGCACGCCCTGTGGCAGTTTGTCGCCCTCGCCGCGCTGACCGGCGTTCTCGTCGCCATCGGCAACCCGGCGGGCCGGTCGCTGGTACCGGAGCTCGTACCGGCGGAACTGCTCACCGGCGCGATCGCGATGCGCTCGATCGCCGGGCAGATCACGACGATCGGCGGTCCGGCTGTGGGCGGGCTGCTGTTTGCACTCCGGCCGGAAGCGGTCTACAGCGTCGCGATCGTGTTGCTCATCGGGTCGTCGGTGCTGCTCTTCCCCATCTCGCGTCCTGAGATCGTCGAGCGCCTCGAGCCACCCCCGCCGAAGCTCGAGAGCCTGCTCGGCGGTATCCGCTTCATCCGCTCGAGCCCGGTGATCCTCGGTGCGATCACGCTCGACCTGTTCGCGGTGCTCTTCGGCGGCGCGGTCGCGCTGCTGCCGCTCTTCGCGCAGTCGATCCTTCACACGGGACCGTTCGGGCTCGGCGTGCTCCGCAGCGCCGTCGCAGTCGGCGCGTTGATCGCGGGCCTCCGGCTCGCGCGCAAGCCGCAAGGTTCTCACGCCGGCCGCACACTGCTGTTTGTCGTCGCCACGTTCGGTGCGAGCATGATCGTCTTCGGCCTCTCGCGGTGGTTCTGGCTCTCCGCGCTCGCGCTGGCGGTCAGTGGGTTCGCCGACATGATCTCGATGAACATCCGCGCAACGGCGGTCCCGCTCGCGACGCCGAACGAACTGCTCGGACGCGTCAACGCGGTCGAGGGGGTGTTCATCGGAGCGTCGAACGAGCTCGGCGCGTTCGAGTCGGGTGCCGCCGCAGCGCTGGTCGGCGCGGTGCCCGCGGTTGTCGCGGGAGGCGCATTGACGATCCTGCTCGCGCTCGTCTGGCCGAAGATCTTCCCCGACCTGTCGCGCATCGACCGGCTCGAGGACTTGAAGCCCGACCTACTAACCACCGGTGCGGGAGAAGTGCTGGTAGTCGGGGGTGCCGGCCCACCGGCCGCCCCACAGCCAGCCGACTGATGCGAACGCGCGCACCAGCGTGCCGCCCGCGACCGCCATTCCCCGCCGATACCGCGAGCGGTCGAGGAACGCGCGGCCCGCCGCGGGACTGACGTCTTGGCCCTGCACGTACGGGTTCTCGATCGTGTTCACGTCGATCGCCTGGCCGTACGCGTGCGCCGACCAGTGCTTCGTGCCCGCCGCCACCGCGTAGCGGCAGTTGAAGCCTGAGGTGTTGTCGGCGGCCATCGAACGCCGGTCGCTTCCGCCGTACTTCGCGATCGGCTCCATCCGCCGGATCGGGAAGCGCGCGGCGTAGAGTCGCCGGAAGACGGTCGCCACCTCACCGGCGACGTCCCGGTGCACGACGATGGCGCCCGCGTGCGCGCGGCCGTCGAAGCCGACGAAGGAGACGTGCACGGTGCGGAGCTGCGCGGGGCCGACGGGGCAGCCCTGATGCCACGAGGCGCCGAGCTCGGCGGCCGTCACGGGGGCGACCGCGACGTGAAACGGCGGGAGCGCGGCCATCACCCGGCAGAGTACGCGCATGCTCACCCTCGCCCTGGCGCTCGCCCTGAGCGGTTGCCCGCAGCGAATCCAGGTAGTGGCGCCGAGCGCACGCTCGACGACCGCGACGCTGACCGTGCGCGAGTGCGGCAAGCGCGTGTTCGGCCCGTGGCGCGCGCGAGTCGGCCGCAACGGGCTCTCCGCCCACCACCGGGAGGGCGACGGGACGACCCCGACCGGCACGTACGGGATCGGGCCGGTCGTCTACGGGATCGACCCCGATCCCGGTCTGCGGCTGCGCTACCACCGGCTCGTCTGTGGCGACTGGTGGGACGAGGACTCACGCTCGCCGACCTACAACACCTTCCGCCACGTCGCGTGCGGCTCGAGCCCGCCGTTCGGCGGCGGCAGCGAGGCGCTCTGGCGGATCACCCCGGCCTACCGGCTGTTCGCGCTGATCCAGTACAACGTCGCGCCCGTTGTGCCGGGAGGCGGCTCGGCGATCTTCCTCCACGTCGACACCGGCCGGGCCACGAACGGCTGTGTCTCGCTGCCGCTGGGCGAGTTGCGCAGCCTCTTGGTGACAGTGCGGACGGGAGCGACGATCACGATCGGCACCGCATAATTTCACCGTGTCTGTATAGTTCTCAACTTGAAACGCTCCGTTGCGATCCTTGGCTGCGCCGGGTATTCCGGCCAGGAGACCCTCGACCGGGTGCTCGCGCACCCCGGCCTCGAGGTGCTCGCGCTGGGCTCGAACTCGCTGGCCGGCCAGGGCGCCGCGGCGCTCGACCCCCGGCTGAACGGGTCGGTGCCCCCGTTCGTCTCGAATGAGGAGGCAGCGGCGAGCGGCGCCGACGTCTTCTTTCTCTGCCTCGACAACGAGGCGGCCGCGGCCTTCAAGCCGCCGGCGAACACCGTCGTCGTCGACCTCTCGGGCGCGCACCGGCTCGTCGACGACGAGCTTGCGCGCGGCTGGTACGGGACGGCGCCCGGCGCGTGGAGCTACGGGCTGCCGGAGCTCTTTCCCGCCGACGGCCTGCTGATCGCGAATCCCGGTTGCTACGCGACCGCCGCGCTGCTTGCGCTCGCCCCGCTCGCGCACGTGGCGACCGGCCCGGTCGTCGTGGACGGCAAGTCGGGCATCTCCGGCGCCGGCCGGACGCTCAAGCAGAGCTCGCACGCGGGCTCGGTGCTCGAGAACGTCTCGCCCTACGCAGTCGGCGAGCACCGGCATGCACCCGAGATCGCGCAGCAGCTCGGCTTCCCGATCTGCTTCGTCCCGCACCTGATTCCCGTGCGCCGCGGCCTCCTTGCAACCTGTTACCTGCACACGGACGCCGACGTCCGCTCGCTGCTCGAGACGGCGTACGCCGGGAGCGCGGTTGTGCGATTGCTGCCGGAGGGCGTGACGCCCGAGCTCGCGCGGGTGCAGGGCACGGACGCAGCCGAGATCGGCGTCTTCGCCGACGCCGCGACCGGCACCGCGATCGTGATCTGTGCGATTGACAACCTCGGCAAGGGCGCCGCCGGCCAGGCGGTGCAGAACGCGAACCTCGCGCTCGGTCTCGACGAAACGGCTGGGCTGAGGTTGACGGGGGTCCTGGTTTGAGCGTCACAGCCGCCCTCGGCTTCGTCGCGTCGGGCGTGCACGCGCACATCCGCAAGGAGAAGCGCGACCTCGCGATCGTGCGCTCGGTGCCGCTTGCGACGGGCGCGGCGATGTGGACGCAGAACCGCGTCCTCGCTGCTCCGGTCGTCGTGTCGAAGCGCCATCTCGAAACCTCCGAGCCGCAGGCAGTCGTCATCAACTCGGGCATTGCCAACGCCGCGACCGGTGCGCAGGGCGAGGCCGACGCAATCGCGACCGCCGAGCGCGCAGCCGGGTTGCTCGGCCTCGAGCCGCAGCAGGTGCTTGTCCTCTCGACCGGCGTGATCGGCGCGCCGATGCCGATGGACCGCGTCCTTGCCGGCGTCGACGCCGCGGCAGGAGCGCTCTCGCCGCAGGGCGGCGACGACGCGGCGGACGCGATCCTCACCACCGACACGCACGCGAAGACCGCCATCTCCCAGGGCGGGGGCTTCGGCTTCACGGTCGGCGGCATGGCCAAGGGCTCGGGGATGATCCATCCGAACCTCGCGACGATGCTCGCCGTCGTCACGACCGACTATCCGCTCGAGCCCGGTGAGGCACTCGAGTTTCTGCGCCCTGCGGTCGACGTCAGCTTCAACTCGATCACCGTCGACGGCGAGTGCTCGACGAACGATGCGGTCGTCCTGCTCTCCTCACGCGCTGCGGCGATCAAGCGCACGCCCGCGACCGACGAAGCCTTCGTGCTCGCGCTGCGCACCGTCTGCAACGAGCTCTCCCATCAGATCGTCGTCGACGGCGAGGGCGCGACCCTTGTCGCCGAGATCAACGTCAGCGGGGCCGTCAACGCGGCCGAGGCGCGGGCAATCGCGCAGCGCATCGCAACGTCGCCGCTCGTCAAGACCGCGCTGTTCGGCCACGACGCAAACTGGGGCCGCGTGCTGATGGCCGCAGGCTCGGCGCCGTTCAACGGCGGCTACGCGCAGGTCGACCCCACGCTTGTCTCGCTGTCGTACAACGGCACCGCGGTGCTCGTCGCCGGCGCGCCGCAGAACGTCGAGCCGAACGTCGACGGAGCGGTCTGCACGATCGACCTCGACCTCGGGCTCGGAGATGGCCGCGCCGGCTACCTGACGAGCGACCTTTCCTATGACTACGTGCGCATCAACGCGGAGTACCGCTCGTGAGACTCGTCGTGAAAGTCGGCGGCGCCGTCGCCGCGGAATCCGCGGACCGCATCCTCGGCCTGCGTGAAGAAGGGCACGAGGTCGTGGTCGTGCACGGCGCCGGCCCGCAGATCACCGACGAGATGAAGCGCCGCGGCATCCCGGTCGAGTTCGTGGCCGGCCGCAGGCGGACCACGCGCGACGCGCTCGACGTGGTCCGCGAGTCGATGGAGACGGTCAATGCGGAGCTGTGCGCCGCACTCGGCGACATCGCCGTACCGGTGTTCGGCGACCGCTCCGGGTTCCTCGCCGTGCCCGTGCCGCCGCTCGGCTGGGTCGGCGACCCGCTGCCCTGCCGACCGAAGCAGATCGTGGCTGCGCTCCACGCCGGCCTCGTGCCGGTCGTCGCGCCGCTCGCCGTCGGCCCGCTGAATGTGAATGCCGACGATGCGGCTGCCGCGCTCGCACTTGGTCTCGGTGCGAAGCGCCTCGTCTTCCTCACCGACGTCCTCGGGCTCTACGTCGAGGGCGACCTCGTCGACAGCATTGGTGTCGGCCGCGCCACGCAGATGCTCGACGACGGCGCGTTCGACGGCGGCATCGTCCCGAAGCTGCGCGCCGCCGCGCTCGCAGCAGGCAACGGCATCGCCGCGCAAATCGGCAGCACGGTGGTGGTCGCATGAATCACGTGGCGACCCAGCACAATCTGTTGCCGACCTACGCACGCCAGGACGTCACCTTCGTCGCGGGCGACGGGTCGTGGCTCACGGATTCGAACGGCAAGCGCTACCTCGATCTGCTCGGCGGGATCGCCGTCGTCGGGCTCGGCCACCTGCACCACGCGCCGCTCAAGGCAGCGCACGATCAGCTCGACCGGCTGTGGCACACGTCCAACCTCTTCTATACGGTGCCGATGGAGCAGCTCGCGGCCAGGTTGTCCGATCGCTTCGGCGGCGCCGACACGTTCTTTTGCAACTCGGGGACCGAGGCGATCGAGGCGGCGCTCAAGTGGGCGCGCAAGGCGACAGGACGCTCCGAGTTCGTCTCGCTCGAAGGCTCGTTCCACGGACGCACGATGGGCGCGCTGTCCGTCACGGGCCAACCGGCAAAGCGCGCGGCGTTCGAGCCACTCCTCCCGGGCGCGGTCTTCGCGACGCCCGAGACGCTCGCCGACCACGTCGGCCCGAACACCGCCGCGATCTTGCTCGAGCCGGTACAGGGCGAGGGCGGCGTGCATCCACTCTCCGTCGAGTTGCTCACGCAGGCACGCGCGCTCGCCGACGAGCACGGCGCCATGCTGATCTTCGACGAGATCCAGACCGGCGTGGGCCGCTGCGGCGCGTTCTTCGCCTGGGAGCGGCTCGGCGTCAAGCCGGACGCGCTGACGCTCGCCAAGGGGCTTGCGAACGGGCTGCCGGTCGGCGCGTTCCTCGTGAGCCACGACGCGCCGACCGCGTTCGCGCCGGGCGACCACGCATCCACCTTCGGCGGGAACCCCGTCGCATGCGCCGCAGCGTGCGCCGTCCTGGACACGGTCGACGACGAGCTGCTCGCTCACGTACGTGCAACCTCCGAGAAGTTCGCGAACGCGCTCCCGAACGTGCGCGGCCTCGGGCTCCTGCTCGCGGTCGAGCTCGACGGGCCGACCGGGCCGCTCGTCGACGCCGCACTCGAGAAGGGTCTTGTCGTCGGCACCGCAGGCCCGACGACACTGCGCCTGACCCCGCCACTCACGCTGTCGGCCGAGGAGACCGACCTCGCGATCAGCGTCCTCCTGGAGCTGCTGTCGTGACGACCAAGTTCGAGCGGCAGGGAACAATCATGAGACTCGTCCAGGAACGACCGCTCCACACCCAGGCGGAAGTCGCCCACGCGCTGCGTGCGAACGGCATCGCGGCCGTACAGGCAACCGTGTCGCGCGACATCCACCAGCTGGGGCTGACGAAGGTGCGCAACGGCGACGGCAAGCTCGTTTACGCGCTGCCGGGAGCAGCGGACATTCGCCGCACTGACGAGCTGAGCGGAGCGCTGCGCCGCTGGATGGGCGAGTCGGCACCGTCGGGAACGATCCTCGTGATCCAGACGCCGCGCGGTTTCGCGGCCGCGCTCGCAGACGCGATCGACGCCGCAACGCTGCCGGAGGTTGCGGGCACGATCGCAGGCGACAACACCGTCTTCGTCGCCTGCGCCGACACCACGACCCCGACCGAGCTCGAGAACGAGCTGAGGAGCCTCGCATCATGAGTGTCAAAGAATCAACAGGCGTCATCCTCGGCTCGCTGCCGGTCGGCGAGCGGGTCGGGATCGCGTTCTCCGGCGGGCTCGACACGAGCTGCGCGCTCGCGTGGATGCGCGAGAACGGCGCGATCCCGTACGCGTTCACTGCGGACCTCGGCCAGTACGACGAGCCGGACATCGACGCCGTGCCCGCGAAGGCGACGCAGTTCGGCGCCGAAGAGGCGGTGCTCGTCGATTGCAAGGACGCGCTCGCGCGCGAAGGGATCGTCGCGCTGCAGTGCGGCGCGTTCCACATCCAGACCGCCGGCAAGCGCTACTTCAACACGACGCCGCTCGGGCGCGCGATCACCGGGACGATGCTCGTGAAGGCGATGGCCGCGCACGGTGTCGACATCTGGGGCGACGGCTCGACCTACAAGGGCAACGACATCGAGCGCTTCTACCGCTACGGCTTGCTCGTCAACGAGCACCTGCGGATCTACAAGCCCTGGCTCGATGCCGCGTTCGTCGCCGAGCTCGGCGGCCGCAAGGAGATGAGCGAGTGGATCGTCGAGCGCGGGCTGCCGCACAGCGCCTCCGTGGAGAAGGCGTACTCGACGGACGCAAACATGCTCGGCGCGACGCACGAGGCGAAGGACCTCGAGCTGCTCGGGACGTCGATGAAGATCGTCGAACCGATCATGGGCGTCACGCCGTGGGCCGACGGGATCGAGCCGGAGACGGTCACGATCGCGTTCGAACGGGGCTTCCCGGTCGCGGTCGGCGACGTCGAATCCGAGGATGCGGTGACGCTGATCCTGGCCGCGAACACCATCGGCGGGCGGCACGGGCTCGGCATGAGCGATCAGATCGAGAACCGGATCATCGAGGCGAAGAGCCGCGGCATCTACGAGGCGCCCGGCATGGCGCTGCTGCACATCGCCTACGAGCGCCTGCTCAGTGCGATCCACAACGAGGCGACGCTCGAGCGCTACGCGGAGGAAGGGCGCCGCCTCGGCCGGCTGCTTTACGAGGGCCGGTGGTTCGACGTGCAGGCGCTGATGCTGCGCGAGGCCCTGCAGCGGTGGGTTGCGCCCGCCGTCACCGGCGAGGTGACAATCGAGCTCCGGCGCGGCGACGACTACACGATCGTCGACACGTGCGGCAGCGGCGTGACCTACGACCCGGAGCGGCTGAGCATGGAGCGCAGCGCGACCGCGTTCACGGCGACCGACCGCATCGGGCAGCTCGCACTGAAGACGAACGACATCACGGATGCACGGCGGATGCTCGAAAGGCTCGGGTGGACGCTGTGAAGTTGTGGTCTGGGCGCGTGGGCGGGGAGCTCGCACCGGAGGTGTGGGACTTCCTGCACGCGGACGACGCCGAGCTCTTGCTCTATGACCTGCAGGCGACGCTCCTGCATGCGCAGCGGCTACACGCCGCGGGGATTCTCGACGACGCAGAGCTCACCGAAGTGACGGAGAAGCTCGCCGCGATCGAGGAGATCGACGAGAGCGACGAGGACGTGCACTCGTCGATCGAGCGCCAGCTCGGCAATGTCGGCCGCAAGATCCACGCCGGCCGTTCGCGCAACGACCAGGTCGCCGCCGCCTTTCGCCTCTACGTGGCGAATGCGTGCACCGAAGCCGACGCGGCTCTCGTCGCGTTCGCAGGCGCTGTGCTCGAGCGGGCGGAGGAAGAGGCTGCGACGGCGATGCCCGGCTACACACACTTGCAGCGCGCGCAGCCCGTTACCGTCGGGCACCACCTGCTCGCCTGGGTCGAGATGCTGGAGCGCGACCGCGCGCGATTCGCGTTCGCCGCCACGCAGGCCGCTCCGTCGCCGCTCGGCTCGGGCGCGCTCGCCGGTTCAACGTTGAAGATCCCGCCGCCGCCGAACCAGATGCGCAACTCGATCGACGCGGTCGCGGATCGCGACTTCGCGCTCGATTACCTCTACGCCGCCGCCGTGCTCTTCACGCACCTCTCGCGCATCGGCGAGGAGCTCGTGCTCTGGACGACGACGGAGTTCGGCTTCGCGCGCTTGCCCGAGGAGGCTGCGACCGGCTCGTCGATCATGCCCCAGAAGCTGAATCCCGACGTCGCCGAGCTCGCGCGCGGCAAGGCCGGCACGGCGATCGGCCGGCTCACCGGCCTGCTCGCGACGGTCAAGTCGCTCGCACTTGCCTACGACCGCGACCTGCAGGAGGACAAGCCGCCGGTGTTCGCCGCGCGCAAGGACGTCGTCGGCGCGCTCGGCGCGCTGACCGTCCTCATCGCGGGTCTCGAGTTCAACCATGAGCGCCTGGCCGCGGCGACGGCGGACCCGCTCTTGCGCGCGACCGACGCGGCGGAGGCGCTTGTCGCCGAGGGCGTTCCGTTCCGCGACGCGCACGAGCAGGTGGCGAGCCAGGTTCGCGCAGGCACCTTCAAAGCGCCCCCGGCCGGCGACCGGCTCGGCGATGTCTCAAAAGCGGTCGCCGCCGCAAAGGAACGGTGGAATGTGAGGACGCAGTCGTGACCGCCCCCCTCGAGATCTCTCTGACCGGGCGCGACTTCCTGCGCATCTCGGACCTCGTTCCTGCGGAGGCGGAAGCAATCCTGGACCGGGCGGTCGAGCTGCGGCTCAACCCGAAGCAGCCGTTGCTGCCGGGTGCGACGCTCGGCCTCTACTTTGCGAAGCACTCGACCCGGACACGCGTCTCGTTCTCCGCAGGCATGGCGCAGCTCGGCGGCGCCGCGATCCATCTCGCCCCTGAGGAGTTGCAGCTCTCACGCGGCGAGTCGCTGCCCGACACGGCGCGCGCCCTCTCGGGGTATCTCGACGCGCTTGCGGTGCGCGTGCACTCGCACGAGGAGCTCGAAGAGTGGGCGCACTGGGCGTCGATCCCGGTGATCAACGCACTGACGGCGGAGGAGCATCCGTGCCAGGCGCTCGCCGATGCGCTCACGATGCGTGACCGGCTCGGCTCGCTCGACGGCGTCCGCGTTGCGTGGGTCGGCGACGGGTCGAACGTCTGCACGTCGCTCGCGCGGCTCGGCCTGCTGCTCGGCTACGAAGTGATCGCGGCGTGCCCTGAGGGCTACGAGCCGGCGGTGGACGTGCACCTCGTGCGCGATCCCCGCGAGGCTGTGAGCGCTGCGGACGTGATCGTCACCGACACGTGGGTGAGCATGGGCCAGGAGGCCGAGCACGACCAGCGCGTGCGCGACCTCGAGTCCTACCGCCTCGACGACGCCCTGCTCGGGCATGCGTCGAAGGACGCCTTCGTCATGCATTGCCTGCCCGCACACCCCGGCGAGGAGATCACGGCAGACGTGCTCTACGGAGACCGCTCGGCGATCTGGGACGAAGCAGAGAACCGCCTGCACGTGCAGAAAGCGCTGCTCGCGCTGCTGCTCGGTGCGTAGAGGCGACGCGTGATCGCTGAGCGCCTGACGGCGCAACTGCTCGCGGGACCGCCGGAGCGCACTCCACTTGCGGTGGCCCAGCGGCTGCTCGCCGTGCAAGGCCAGGACCTCCGCGGCGCCCGACTCGCCGTGCGCGCGCGGAGCACGGGTCTGAACGTCGCCGACGTCGACCGTGCGCTCACCGATGAGCGGTCGCTTCTGATCACGTGGCTGAACCGCGGCACGCTGCACCTGGTCGCGAGCGACGACTATCCGTGGCTGCAGGCATTGACGACGCCGCCGCTCGCCACGACGATCGCGCGCCGGCTCGCGCAGGAGGGCGTCACCCCGGCGGCCGCCGACCGCGGCGTTGCGGCGATCGAGCGTGCACTTGCCGGCGACGGGCCGCTGACCCGGGATCAGCTGCGGGACCGTGTCGCCGCCGCGCGCGTGCCGACGAAAGGTCAGGCACTGGTGTTCGTCCTCTTTCTCGCTGCCGTGCGCGGTCTCATCGTCCGCGGCCCAATCGTCGGCAACCAGCACGCCTACGTGCTCGTGCGCGACTGGCTGGGCGAGCCGCAGCCCGTCGACCGGGACCGCGCGCTCGCCGAGCTGGCCCGA
Source organism: Gaiellaceae bacterium (assembly GCA_036270155.1). Taxonomy (GTDB): domain Bacteria; phylum Actinomycetota; class Thermoleophilia; order Gaiellales; family Gaiellaceae; genus PALSA-600. The sequence goes on along the minus strand of DATBDB010000243.1, from coordinate 7,984 downwards.
CGCTACCTCGGCGGGCACGGACCGGCGGAGGAACGCGATCTCGCGCGGTGGGCCGGGCTGCCATTGCGCGACGCGCGGGCAGGTCTCCACGCGATCGCATCCGAGCTGGCGCAGCGCGAGGACGGGCTCGTCGACCTGGCGCGACGCGCGCCGGCCGCCGAGCTGCCGCCCCCACGACTGCTCGGCCAGTACGACCCGTTACTGCTCGGCTGGTCGTCACGCGAGGCGATCCTCGGCTCGAACGCGGCGCTGGTCGTTTCCGGCGGGCTCTTCAGACCGTTCGCACTGGCCGGCGGCCGCGCGGTCGCCACCTGGCGCCTGGCCGGCGGCGCCGTGGCGCTCGAGCCGTTCGCTCCGCTGCGCAAACAAGAGAACGCCGCGCTGGCCGCGGACGCAGATGCCGTCGTCCGCTACCTCGACCCTCATGCCCGGGGTGGTTCCAGCCGATAGATGGCCCGTGGAAGCCGCATCCGCCCCTCAAGCGAGCACCGCTATGCGCCTCGGCGAGCTGCTCGTGCGCGCAGGTAATGCGACGCAGGAGCAGATCAACCAGGCGCTGGAGCTACAGCCGCTGCTCCACAAGCGCCTCGGCGAGATCCTCGTCGAGAAGCGCTGGTCGACCCCGAAGGCAGTCGGAGAAGCACTCGCCGAGCAGTACGGCCTCGAGTTCGTCGACCTCTCGCAGGTCGCCGTCGATGCGAAGGCCGCCCGCCTCCTCCAGGAAGGCTTTGCGATCGGCCATCAGGTCGTGCCGGTCCGCTTCCTCGACGACAACCATGTGCAGGTCGCGGTTTCCGATCCGACGAACTTGCACACGACCGACGAGCTCCGTCTCGCGCTCGGCGTCAACTGCACGCTTGCGGTTGCCGCCTCGGACGCACTCGCCTCGACGATCCAACGTAACTACCGCCTGACGATCTCCGTCAGTGACAAGGCGCCCGAGATCGAAGTGGTGGACGACGAGACCGTGGCCGACGGCGCCCTCGACCTCGTCAACGATTTGATCGGGCGCGCAGTGAATGCCGGCGCGTCGGACATCCACCTCAACCCGCAGCCGCGCGACGTGATGGTCCGCTTCCGCGTCGACGGCGTCCTGCGTGACGAAACGCCGATCGACAAGCGGCTGCAAAACGCGACGGCTGCGCGTGTGAAGGTGATGGCTCAGCTCGACATCGCCGAGAAGCGCCTGCCCCAGGACGGCTCGTTCGTGGTCTACATCGACGGGAGCGCCGTGGACGTGCGCGCCGCAATCCTGCCGACAAAGCACGGCGAGCAGGTCGTGCTCCGCGTGCTGCAGCGCGAGACGAAGCTCGAGTTGCCGCAGCTCGGCATGAGCCCCGAGATGGAAGGCATCTTCATGCGCGCAATCGAACAGCCGCACGGCGCTGTGATCAGCTGCGGCCCCACTGGCTCCGGCAAGACGACGACGCTCTACGCCGCCCTCGATCGGCTGAACGACGGCTTCCGCTCGATCGCAACGATCGAGGATCCGGTCGAGTACCAGTTGCCCGGTGTGATGCAGATGGAAGTGCACAACAAGATCAACCTCAGCTTCGGCCGCGGACTGCGCACGATCCTGCGCGCGGACCCCGAAGTGATCCTCGTCGGCGAGATCCGCGACGAAGAAACCGCGAAGATCGCGATCCAGGCGGCGATGACGGGCCACCTCGTGCTGACAACCCTGCATACGAATGATGCAGCGAGCGCGATCTCGCGCATGCGCACGCTCGGCGTCGATCCAGACCTGCTGGCCGGATCGATCAACTGCATCGTCTCGCAGCGCCTTGCGCGCCGCATCTGCATGCACTGCCGCGAAGCCTACGAACCGTCGCAGGAGCAGCAGCAGGCGATGAATCTCATCTCAACGGGGTCCACCCCGACGCTCTATCGCGCGGCCGGTTGCCTGCAGTGCGGCAACACGGGCTACTCAGGCCGCGTCGCGCTCTATGAGCTGATGCCCGTGCACGGACTCGGCCGCGTTCTCCTCGACGGCTCGACCGACGAGATCTTCGACGCCGCCGTCGCAGCCGGGATGCGCACGCTCCGCGAGGACGGCGTCCGCCAGTCGCTCGCCGGCGTGACCACGCTCGAGGAAGTCCGCCGGATCACCGGCGACCGGCGGTTGTTGGCCTAGGTGCGGGCCCGCCCGCCAGATACGCCTCATACATAGAAGAACCTGATTCGCGGTGTTTGCGAACCAGGTTCACGAGTTTCCGAACCCGGGTGCCAGGCTCGAAACTCTCGAATCTGGTTCGGCTGATACCGAATCAGGTTCGAATCTAAAGCGGTCGCTCAGATCGGCTGACGCAAGAGCGCCGGGTTGCGCAGCGCGAAGAGCATGGCGCCGATCACGAGTGCAGCCGCGCCGGAAACCGCACAAAGGTCCGCAACGTTGAACGCAACGTCCCCGGCGACGATCGGATTCGGGATCCCGCCGCGCCAGGCGAGCGCCGAGACGAAGTTGCCGAAGGCACCGGCGGCCGCAACTCCACCCGCGACCGCCAGCGGACGCGAGGGCACACGCGGGACGAAGAGTACGAGCAGCACGGTCAGCGCCGCGGCGACGACGACATAGCCGACCCCACGTGGATGGCCGTACACCGGGGCACTCGCCTTCTGACCGAGATCGACCGCCGTCAGGACAAGCGCGACGGCGATCAGCAGCCGGTGCCGGTCAGACACGGGATCGCACCACGGCGGCGGTTGCGGAGCACAGGACTGCCACGACCAGGAAGCCTATGCGGCCGTCACCCGGCAGCGAGAACGTGAGGCCGAGCAGCGGCGTGCCGACGAGGATCGTCACGGCCGCCCCCATGTTCACAAACCCGACCGCTGCGGCCGGCGCGTCGGGCCGCAGACGCTGAGCACCGGCAAACGCGGGCGCGAAGGGGATGCCCGACGCGATACCGATGACCGCGGCCGCGGCGATCGCGAGCGGTAACGGCTCGGCAATCGAGAGCACCGCGATCCCGAGTCCCGAGATCACGAAGCTCGCGCGCACCACGCCCGGTCGGTTCATCAGCCGGCCGCCGAGCGGCCGCGAGATCACCCCGAGGAAGAGCACCAGCGCACCCGCGAGGCCGGCAACGTGCTCGGAGACACCACCGGCGCGGTGCAGCAACGTCACGACCCAGTTCCCGATCACCACGGCGAGGCCGAACGACGCCGCGTGCATCGCCGCAAGTGGCAGCAGGCGTCGGTCGACGACGGTCGGCAGCCCGCGTCTCACGGGCTGACGCTCCGGCTCCCGCTCGGCGAGCGTGAGCACGACGACACCGGCCGCAGCAGCAATCGCAGCGGTCGCGAAGGGCGCACGCCAACTCCCCCACAGCGGCACGAGTGCGAGTGCGAGGCCGCCCGCAGCCATGGTCACCGCGCCGTACATTCCCTGCGCGACGGCCGAGCCGATCGTCGCGCGCGTGTACTCGGCGCCCGCGACGAACGATGCCGCGGTGCCGACGCCGGCAACGAACCGCATCGCGATCGCGAACCACGCTTCCTTCCAGCCAAGCGCCGCAGCCGATGCGCACGCGACGATCGCGAGCCCGGTCCCGCCGACGATGCGCGCTCCGAAACGGTCGCACAGCCGGCCCATCGGCACCTGGAGCGCGGCGTGGCTGAGGAAGAGCCCGGTCGTGAAGAGACCGACAACGGCGAGACCGATGCCGTAGGCGTGCGAGACCTGATCGGCGACCGCACCGACGTTGGCGACGTTGAACCCGGGCGTGAACGCCAGCGCGAAGGCGCCGAGGGCCGCCCGAATCCGCATCGCCCGACCCTATATGGAGGCCCGCCGGCGGCTCCGGTACGCGCGCGTCTTCTTCCGGTTGCCGCAGAGCTGCATCGAGCACCACGTCGCCGAGCGATTCGGCGAGTAGTCGTAGAACGACCAGCAGCAATTGCGACACGCCTTTAGGCGCGGCCAGCTGCCGTCGAGCATCGCGCCGAGCGCGATCCCAACCACGGCGTCGAGTGCGTCGCACCCTTCGCCGACACGCAGCTGCCCGTCGCGCCCGAGCTGCAGGGGCAGGCGTGCGGCGGCGCTGTTCACCAGCTCGAGCGCAGGCTGATCGACTGCGGCGCCGTTGTTCGCAAGCACGAGCTTGCGCAAGGCCTCGCGCAGGGCGCGGGCGCGTTCGAGCTCCTCGCCGAGTCCGCGCTCGTCGAGCCAGTCGGGCAGCCAGTCGAGCTTATGCTCGAGATCGACGCTGTTCACGAACTGCTGCACCTCGCGCAGCGGCTCGGGTGCGGCCTTCGGAACGTCGTAGCGGGGACTCACGGTTGCTCGACAGTCTAGACACCAGTAGAGTCCGGGTACTGGTGTTCCTGCGCCGGATCGTCTATCCACTCGGGCTCGTCGCATCCCGGCTGCGCGGCGGCGGCAGCCGCGTCGGCCTGGTTCTCCTCGGCGTGATCGCGGGCGCGGCGGTGCTCGCGGCGGTGCTCGCGGGCCGGCTCGTGATGCAGGACCGCGCGCTCGCGCAGGCGACCGCGCAGCTCGCCCCCGGGGACCGACAGGTGCAGGTGACGTGGAGCGGCGCGACCAACGACTTCGTGCGGCTGAACGCGTTCGTCGTGCCGACGGTCCGCGCGCTGACCGGTAACCGTCCGGCCGCGGCGATGCTGTTCCGTGAGGCGTCGATCCAGCGCCGCCTCGTCAACCTGCGCGCGGCCGACGATCTGGGGCGCTTCGTGAACCTCGTCTCGGGCCGCCTGCCCAGGGTCTGCGTGCCGTCGCACTGCGAGGTGCTGCGCCTCGAGGGCCGCGGCCCGATCCCGTCGACGAAGGTGCTGCACTTGATCGAGGTCGGGCGCGCGGTGCTGAAGCCCGGCGCTCCGATCGCGCCGTTCGTGCTGCCCACGCCGCCCACCGAGATGGTCGCGCGCGCGGTCAGGTACCACACGCCGCAACCGTCGCCGGTCGTGATCGCGAACGGCGTCGCCGGTCTCTCGCAGACGCCGGAGCTCGAGACGTTCTATCGCTCCTACGCGTGGTTCCTGCCGATCGCGAGCGGAGATGTGCACCCCTGGGAGATCGACGCGTTCCAGTCGCGCGTGCAGCGGCTGTCCTCCCAGATCGAGGCGAGCTCGGACGGCTTCCAGGTGACCGCGCCGACGGAGGCGCTCACGAACGCGGCTGGTGCTTCCCGCGCGGCGGCGCGCCGGCTCCTCTTGCTCGGCGGTGAGGGCGGGGCGTTGCTCCTCGCGTTCACGATCCTCGCTGCGGCCGCGCTCCGTCGCGACGCCTCCGACGCGCGGCGTCGTCTGACCTGGTTCGGCGCGACCCGCTGGCAGGTCGAGCTGTTCACGTTCGCGGAGTCGACGGCGCTCGCCGCGGTCGGGACGCTCGTCGGCTGGGTGCTCGGCGGCGCCGTTGCCGCGTTGATTGCCGCGCGTGCGGGCTCACCGGCCGCCGACGTCGTCTCGCATGCGCTGCTCTCGCGCGGCGGGATCTTCGGCGCGCTCGGTGTCGCGCTCGTTGCGGGGCTGCTGCTCTTTGCGACGGTGCGCGCTCCGGCGGTGCAGGTCGGGCGGCTCAAGTTCACCGCCGTCGATGCGGCGGCACTGGGCGCCGTCGCGGTCGTACTCGTCGGCTGGGCACGCGGCTCCGTCGACGCGCAGCAGCTCGCAGCGAGCGGGGGGACGAGTGCGTTCCTGCTGCTCGTTCCCGCGCTGATCGTGTTCGCAGCCGCCGTCCTCGCTGCGCGCCTGCTTGCCCCGATGTTGCGCGCCGTCGGTCGCGCAGGCCGGCGCGGGCCGATCGCGGTGCGACTCGCGGCGGCATCCCTCGCGCGCAATCCTGGGCACGCGGCGGTCGCCGCGACCTTCCTCGTCGCGAGCCTCGGTCTCGCGCTCTTCGCCGTCGCCTACCGCTCGACGCTCGAGCGTGGGCAGCACGACGAGGCGGCGTATGCGGTCCCGGCGTCGTACGTGCTCAGCGAGGATCTCTCGCAGCTCGTACCGGTGCAGCACGGGCCGCCGCCTCCGGGGTCGGCCCAGGTGCTGCGGCTCTCCGGCAACGTCTCGTCGGGCACGACGTTCGCGTTCCTCGGGCTCGGCAGCCTCAACGACGTCGGCGGCTGGCGCTCGGACTTCGCGTCGCAGCCGGTGCAGGCGCTCGGCGCGGCTATCGCTCCGCATTCGAACACCGCGCTGCGCACGACGGCGCTGCCGCGCGGCCGGCGGTTCACCGTCAGCGTGAGGACGCAGGGTGACGACGTCGCCGTGCGCGCGATCTTCCGCTCGTCGCTCGGCGACTACGAGAGCATCGCGCTCGGCCAGACCAAGGGCCGCCGCACGGTCGTCCTGCACGGGCGGATCCCGTTCACGCACGCATCGCTCGCCCAGGTCGAGCTCGACCTGCTGAACGGCGGCCGCAACTCCGCCAACGCGGGCACCGGACTGCAACCGGCTGCGAAGGGCGTGCTCACGTTCGGGACCCCGCGGGTCGACGGCCGCTCTGTCGCGAAGGCGTTCACAGCGTGGACCGGGACCGGCGGGATCAGCGGCACCTCGACACGGCTCGGCTACGTCCTGACCCCCGACCGCACGAGCCGGTTCCGCCCGCGGCAACCGACCGACGGGGCGGTGCTCCGCGTGCTCGCGACTCCGCGCGTCGCGGCGGCGGCCGGACCGCACGGAATCATCCCGCTGCAGATCGAGGGTGAGCTGGTCGCGGCGCGCATCGTCGGGGTGGTCAAGCGCTTCCCGTCGATCGTCGGGGACGCGGTGATCGCCGACCGCGTGACCGCGGCGACGACCCTCGACACGCGCTCGCCCGGCCTCGGCACGACCGACGAGCTGTGGCTGAACTCGCAGCAGCGTCCCTCGGTGCCTCAGCTCGCAGTGCAGTCACGTGCGGACACGCTCGCGCAACTGCAAGCCGATCCGCTCGCGCGGGGCGCACTGCTCACGCTCGCCGGAACCGCCGCCGTCGCGCTGCTGCTCGCACTCGTCGGCCTGCTGCTCGCCGTCGTCGGGGACGTGCGGGACGACCGCGGCGAGCTCTTCGACCTCGAGGCACAGGGCGCATCGCCGGCGACGATCCGCGCGCACCTACGTCTGCGTGCGCTGCTCGTCGCGGTCTTCGGGATTCTCGGCGGCATGGCGCTCGGCGCGCTGCTCTCCGCGCTCGTGATCTCGCTCGTCTCCGTGACCGCGGGCTCCGCCAAGCCCTAGCCGCCGCTGTTGCTGTCGCTCGACCTGCCGCTGCTCGTGGCCGCTGCAGCGGCCTACGTCCTGCTCGCGGCACTGCTCGTCTTCGCTGCGACGGCATTGCGCGGCCCCGCGCCGGCACGCGCCGCCGAGGTGACAGCGTGAGCGCCGCAATCGAGCTGCGTGATGTGTTCCGCGTGCACTCCACGCCGGAGGGCGACGCGGCGGCGCTCCAGGGCCTGTCATTGCAAGTCGCCGACGGCGAGGTGCTGACGGTGCTCGGCCCGAGCGGTTCGGGAAAGTCGACGCTGTTGCGGTTGCTTGCCGGCCTCGACCGTCCGTCCGCGGGCGTTGTGCGCGTCTACGGCGAGGACGTCGGCAAGCTGCCGTCGCGCCGCCTCGCGCGCTATCGCTCGACGCTGCTCGGGTACGCCGACCAGCACTACGCGCGTGCGCTCGCGCCCGAGCTGACAGCGCGTGATCTCGTCGCGCTGCAGCTCGGGCTGCGCGGCTCGTCACGCACGGAGCGGTTCGGGCGTGCGGACGAGCTGCTCGAACGCGTAGGGCTCGCCGAGAAGCGCGACCGCCATCCGACAGAGCTCTCCGGCGGTGAGCAACAGCGGGTCGCACTGTGTGCCGCGCTCGCGCACCGGCCGAAGGTGTTCCTCGCGGACGAGCCGACGGGCGAGCTGGATGCGGCGACCGCCGACCAGGTCTACGCGATGCTGAACGAGCTCGTGCGCGAGCACCGGTGCACGACGGTGATCGTCAGCCACGATCCCGAGTCGGCACGCATCGCAGATCGCATCGTGCGCATTCGCGACGGGCG
>DATBDB010000242.1:0-2685 GCA_036270155.1 Gaiellaceae bacterium | reverse complement strand
AATGAAAAGGGCTACGGCTTCATCGAGCGCGGGAACGGCGAGGCGGACGTGTTCGTCCACTTCTCCGCGATCGCCGGTGACGGCTACAAGTCGCTGACCGAAGGTCAGAAGGTGTCGTTCGAGGTCGTGCAGGGCGACAAGGGCCTGCAGGCGGCGAACGTTTCGGCGCTCTAGACCTTTTCGGAACCGATTGTGTGAGGGGCTCCGGAAGGAGCCTCTCGCGTTAGATAGGAAGGAAAGGCATGGCGGGAATTTCGAGAGATGAGGTGCTACACGTCGCGCGGCTCGCGCGGCTGGAATTGACTGACGAGGAGGTCGGGCGGTTCCAGGAACAGCTCTCCGACATCATCGAGGCGATCTCGAAGGTGTCCGAGCTCGACCTGAGCGACGTCGAGCCGACCGCGCACCCGCTCGAGATCGCCAACACGTGGGCCGAGGACGAGCCGCGGTCGTCGCTGCCGCTCGAGGACGTCTTCGCGAACGCCCCAGACCGTGAGGACGACTACTTCAAGGTGCCGCCCGCATGATCGACACGCTTCGGCTGACCGCGGAAGGGGCGAAAAAGCTCCTCGACGCGAAGGAGATCTCGGGCGGTGAGCTCTTCGCCGCCTACCTCGCTGCGATCGGCGAGCGCGACCCTGAGTTGCACGCGTACCTGCACGTCTGCGAGGACACGGGCGGTGAGGGGATCCCGATCGCGATCAAGGACGTGATCGGCACGAAGGGCGTCCCGACGACGGCCGGCTCGAAGATCCTCGAAAGCTACGTGCCGGTGTTCGACTCGACCGTCGCGGCGCGCTGCAAGGAGCACGGGCTCCGCCTGCTCGGGAAGACGAACACCGATGAGTTTGCGATGGGCTCGTCGACGGAGAACTCCGCCTACGGCCCGTCGCACAATCCGTGGGACCCGACGCGCGTGCCGGGCGGCTCCGGCGGTGGCTCGGCGGCCGCGGTGTCCGGCGGGCTTGCTCCGTGGGCGCTCGGCTCCGACACCGGCGGCTCGATCAAGCAGCCGGCGGCGCTCTGCGGTCACGTCGGCCTGCGGCCGACCTACGGCACCGTCTCGCGCTACGGCGTCGTCGCGTTCGCGTCGTCGCTCGACCAGGTCGGCCCGGTCGCGAAGAACGTCCGCGACTGCGCGTACCTCTACTCGATCATCGCGGGTCGTGACGAGAACGACTCGACGACCGTCGACGTGCCGGCGGTCGAGCTCCCGGCCGCGGAGAACCTGAAGGGGCTGCGGATCGGCGTGCCGAAGGAGATGAACGAAGCGGAAGGCATCGAGCCGGGCGTCACCGCGGCGGTGCGCGCGGCGATCGAGCTCGCCGAGTCGCTCGGCGCGGAGGTGGGGGAGTGCTCGCTGCCGCGCTCGGTCGAGTACGGCGTCGCCTGTTACTACCTCGTGGCTCCGGCGGAGGCGTCCTCGAATCTCGGTCGGTACGACGGTGTTCGCTACGGGTTGCGCTCTGACGGCGCCGACTTCCGCGAGATGCTGATGAACACGCGGCACGACGGGTTCGGCGACGAGCCGAAGCGGCGCATCATGATCGGCACGTACGCGCTTTCGTCCGGCTATTACGACGCGTACTACGGCAAGGCGCAACGGGTGCGCACGATGATCCGGCAGGAGCATGCGGCGGTGTTCGAGAAGTTCGACCTGATCGTCTCGCCGACGAGCCCGACCGTTGCGTTCAAGCTCGGTGAAAAGGCGGGCGATCCACTCGGGATGTATCTCAACGACCTGCTCACGATCCCGTCCTGCATGGCGGGCCTGCCCGGGATGAACATCCCGGCCGGGCTGTCGGAGGGGTTGCCGGTCGGGCTGCAGCTGATCGGGCCGCAGTTCTCGGAGAACACCCTGTTCCGCGCCGGGCATGCGCTCGAGCAGGCGATCGGCTTCGACGGCGTTCCGGAGCGGTGGAGATGAACTGGGAGCCGGTCATCGGGCTCGAGATTCACGTGCAGCTGAAGACGCGCACGAAGATGTTCTGCCGCTGCGCGAATGGCTTCGGCGGCGGGCCGAACACGCAGACCTGCCCCGTGTGCCTCGCGCTCCCCGGCGCGCTGCCGGTCGCGAACAAGCGCGCGGTCGAGGAGTGCATCAAGCTCGGCCTCGCGCTCGAGTGCACGATCGCCGACCGGGCCGTCTTCCACCGCAAGAACTACTTCTACCCCGACCTGCCGAAGGCGTACCAGATCAGCCAGTACGACGAGCCCCTCTGCTCGAACGGCAAGCTCGCCGTGCCGACCGCAGACGGCGAGATCGTGATCGGGATCACGCGCGCGCACCTCGAGGAAGATGCGGCGAAGAACGTGCACGTCGCTGCGTCCGGCCGCCTGCATGGAGCGACCGCGACGCTCGTCGACTTCAACCGCGGCGGGACGCCGCTCGTCGAGATCGTCACCGAGCCGGACCTGCACGACGCCGACACCGCGAAACGCTTCCTGCAACTGCTCCGGCAGACGGTCGTCGAGCTCGACCTCTCCGACGCCGAGCTCGAGAAAGGCTCGATGCGCTTCGACGTCAACGTCTCCGTGCGGCCTGCCGGCTCCGACGAGCTGCGCACGCGCACCGAGTTGAAGAACATGAACTCGTTCAACTTCGCGGCGAAGGGCATCGAGCGCGAGATCGCGCGCCAGATCCGCATCTACGAGGAAGGCGGCACGGTCGAGCAGGAGACGCTG
>DATBDB010000241.1:0-4860 GCA_036270155.1 Gaiellaceae bacterium | reverse complement strand
AGCGGCGCTCCTTGCGCCCGACTTCGCCGGCGGTCTACACGCATCGGCTCCTCAATCCGGCGTACACGGCGATCCACAAGGCGAGCCCCGCGTCGCTGGTCGCGGGCGGGGTGACCGCGCCGCGCGGCTCCGCCGGCGGAGTCTCGCCGGTCGCGTGGATCGCGGGAATGGGCGCCGCCCACGCGAAGCTCGACGCGTACGCGCACAACCCGTACCCGCTGAGCCCGGGCGAGACGCCGACGACCGGCGGCTGCGCCCTCTGCACGACGATCACGATGGCCACCTTGCCCCGGCTGATCACCGACGTTCAGCGCGCGTTCGGCACGAAGACGCGCATCTGGCTGACGGAATACGGCTACCAGACGAATCCGCCCGACCAGCTCCTCGGCGTCTCGTACGCGAAGCAGGCGCAGTACATGAGTGAGGCGGCGCTGCGCACCTACCTCGCGCCGCGGGTCGACATGCTCATCCAGTACCTCGTCCGGGACGAACCCGATACGAGCCGCTGGCAGAGCGGGCTGCTCACGGTGAGCGACCTCGCGAAGCCGTCGTACCAGGCGTTCCAGCTTCCGCTGACCCAACAATCGCGCACCGGTACGCGCACGGTGCTCTGGGGCCAGGTGCGGCCGGGCGGGCGCTCGTCGTACCGCCTGCAGCAGCTCAGGAACGGGAAGTGGTACTCGGTCGGCGGGAGCGCGACAACGACTGCACGCGGCTACTACACACGCGTGGTGCGCGCGGGTGCAGGTGCGCGCTTCCGGATCTGGTCACCGGCCGTGCACACGTACAGCCGGATCCTCACCATCAGCTAGCCGAACGGGACACCGCCCACCGAGACATGGCTCCGCCGCCAAGTCACCACGACCGTCGTCTGACCACGGTCGGACTGCGTTGGCAAGGTGGACGTGGCTGTCGTGCCAACCGCTTCAGACCGTCGTTTGGCGACGGTCGAAGCGGGTTGGCGGAAGGGACGCGTTCGAATGAGCGTCTTGTGCGGCTCGGGTTCCGCTTGCACCCTGTCCGAATGCTCGATTTCTTCGGACGCCCACCGCGGGTGCTCAATGTGCTCCAGCAGAAGCGATTGATGACCGGGCTCACGCAGGAGGAGTTCGCCGCGGAGCTCGGTGTCTCGCGCCAGACGATCAGCTCGATCGAGAACCGCCACACCGTTCCTTCGGTACGGCTTGCTCTCGCACTCGCGATCGCGTTGCACGCGACCGTCGAAGAGCTCTTCCCTGCGGACGAGCTCCGTTAGCCGAACAGCTCGTCGACAGTGGGCGCGTTCGGGTCGCGCGGCGGGCGCAGTTCGCGCCACGTGCAGTCGCTCGGCTGTTTGTCGTCGCGCCAACGGATGAACTTCGTGCCGTGGCGGAAGCGGTCGCCCTGCACCTTGTCGTATCGCACCTCGACGACAACCTCCGGGCGCACCGCGGTCTCTTCGAGGTCGCCTGTCCCCCAGCGGTTCGGCTCCGAGAAACGGCGCTCGTTCGACTCGTCGAGCAGCGGCCGCACACGCTCCTCGACCTCCTTGCGCATCTTCACGCCGACTGCGCACGAGCCCACGTAGTCGAGCCCGCCGTCCTCGCGGTAGAGGCCGAGCAGGAGCGTCGCGATCGCGCTCCGGTCGCCCTTCTTCCAGCGCACGCCGACCACCACGACGTCGGCCGACTTGTGCTCCTTGATCTTCACCACGCCGTCCCGCGACCCGGGCAGGTATGGCACCCCGAGCTTCTTCGCGATCACACCATCGAGGCCGAGCGCCTCGAACCGTTCGAGCCACCCACGCGCCTCGGCGATGTCACGCGTGGCCGGCGAGAGCCGAAAGCCCGACAGCGCCTCGACCCGCGCGCGCCGCTCCTCGAGCGGCAGCTTCCAGACCGGCTCGCCGTCCCACACGAGCATGTCGAAGACGACGAACTCCGCCGGGATCTCCCCCGACAGGCGGCGGATACGCGACTCGGCCGGGTGCAGCCGCATCTGCATCGCATCGAAGTCGAGGGCGCCGTCGCGGGCGATCACGATCTCACCGTCGAGCGCCGAGTTCGGCGGCAGGAGCTCACCGAGCGGCCGCAACTCCGGGAAGTAGCGCAGCAGTGGCCGCTCGTTCCGCGACCACAGCGCGAGCTCCTCGCCCGCGTTCTCGAGCACGCCGCGGAAGCCGTCCCACTTGGGCTCGTACTGCCACCCGTCGCCCTCGGGCAGCTCGCGCACGAGCTCCGCCTCCATCGGCGGGAAGGGAATGTTTGCGGCAGGCATTGAGCGGAAGCCTAGAGATCGTGTCCGAGCTCGACGGGCTGTGGGATGTCAGGCGCACCGGCGGACTCCTGCCGCCGCTGATCGGCGTCCGTAAGGAGATCCACGGAATGCGCGGCAAGACGCTCCTCCCCAGGGGCGTGATCGGCGTGCCGTTCGACGTCGTTGGCCTGGAATTGCGCTACCGCACGCCGTTCGCCGGCCTCGTCGACATCCTCGTGCCGCACGGGAGCGGGTTCAGGGGGCTCTCGACCTTCCGCGGGCGCACCTTCGGCCGGTTCGAGCTGACGCCAATCAAAGGAGCAGCCTTGAGCACCCTCACGGAGCAACTGATCAAGCACATCGACGAAGCACATGCGATGGAGCAGAACGTGCTCCGGATGCTCGACGCGATGATCTCGACGACCGACGACCCGGAGATCCTGCAGGAACTGGAGCACCACAGGATCGAGACCGAGGGTCATGTGACCCGCATGCGCGCCCGCCTCGAAGCACACGGGGCGCAGCCGTCGACCGTCAAGCAGGCCGCGGGCATCCTCACCGCGCTGGCGAAGGTTCCGCTCGACATGGTCCGCGGCGAAAAGGCGGGCCGCAATGCGCGCGACGGGTACGCAACGGAGCACCTCGAGATCGCGAGCTACGAACTGCTGAAGCGCATTGCCCAGCGCGCAAACGACGAGGAAACCGTCTCCGCCTGCGACCAGATCATCGAGCAGGAGCGCGCGATGGCAGAGACGATCGCCGCGAACTGGGACAAGTTCACCGAGCTCTCGCTGCGCGAGGCCGGGGTGCTCGTCACCTAACGACCCGTAGGTGCTCTCGATCGGGGAGCGTCCATCTATGGTTGAACGCGTGAAGCGCGTTGCCGTGACCGGAATCGGGGCCGTCACACCCCTCGGGCTGGACGCCCCGTCGACCTGGCGGGCGGCCCTCGCGGGCGAGAGCGGCGTCGGCTGGATCTCGACGTTCGATACCGACGGGCTCCCGGTCCGCCTCGCCGGAGAGGTGAAGGGGTTCGACCCGGCGCAGGTCGTCTCGCCGAAGGAGGCGCGCAAGCTCGAGCGCAACGTGCTGCTCGGTGTCGCCGCCGGCCGCGAGGCGCTCACAGACTCGGGCCTGAACGGCTTCGACCCGACCCGGGTCGGCATCGTCTTCGGTTCGGCGATCGGCGGCGTTCCCGGCATCCTCGAGCAAGCCGACGTGATGCGTGAGCGCGGCCCCGACCGTGTGTCGCCGAACTTCCTCCCGAACGTGCTCGTGGACTCGATCTCGGGCCAGCTTGCGATCTCGCTGGGCATCAAGGGCCCGAACTACGCTGTCGTCTCCGCATGCGCGACGGGCTCGCATGCCGTCGGTGAGGCCGCGGAGATGATCAAGCGCGGCGCAGCCGACGCCGTGCTCGCCGGCGGGACCGAGGCGTGCATCGTCCCGCTGATCCTCGCCGGCTTCACTGCAATGCGCGGACTCGCCGCCGAGGACGAGGATCCGACGCTCGCGTCGCGGCCGTTCGATGCAACCCGCGCGGGCTTCGTGATGTCGGAAGGGTCCGGTGCGCTCCTGCTCGAGGACTGGGACATCGCTCAGCACCGCGGCGCGCGGATCTACGCGGAGGTGCTCGGCTACGGCGCGTCGAACGACGCACACAACATGGCTCAACCGGAGCCGGAAGCGGCAGGCGTCGCAGCGATGATGGCGAGCGCACTCGACAGCGCCGGCGTCGACCGGAAGCGTGTCGGTTACATCAATGCGCACGGCACCTCCACTCCGCTCGGCGACGCCGCGGAGACGAAGGCGATCAAGGATGTCTTCGGCGCGCATGCGCACGACCTCGCCGTGTCCTCGACGAAGTCGATGACCGGCCATACATTCGGTGCTGCGGGGGCGATCGAGGCGATCATGTGTGTGCTGGCGCTGCACGACGGCAAGCTGCCGCCGACGATCAACTACCGGAACCCGGATCCCGCCTGCGATCTCGACTACGTCCCGAACGAGGCACGCGAGGTACAGGTCGACGTCGCGCTCTCGAACGCGATGGGCCTCGGCGGCCACAACGGCTGCGTGCTCCTCGGTCGCGCGACTTAAGCGACGACGTTGAACGTCACGCTCATTCGCCACGCGACCCTCCTTGTCGAGACGAGCCACGGCCGGGTGCTCGTCGACCCGATGTTGCGCGCGGCCGGCACGACGCCGCCGATCGAGAACACGCCGAACCAGCGGCCGATCCCGCTCGTCGACCTCCCACTTCCTGCGGAAGAGGTCGTCGCGGGCGTCGACCTCTGCATTGTCACGCACCTGCACGGCGACCACTTCGACGACGCTGCGGCCGATGTCCTCCCGCGTGATCTCCCGATCCTGACGCAGCCGGAGAGCGCGGAGGCACTTGCGGCGCGCGGCTTCACGAACATCGCCGTCGACCATCCCTCGATCCCGATGACGCGCGGCCGCCACGGGACCGGCGAGATCGGCGAGGCGATGGGCGCCGTCTCGGGCTGGGGTCGTCGACGGCCTGTACATCGCCGGCGACACGATCTGGTGCGACGAGGTGAGCGACGCACTCGAGCGGCATCGCCCACGCGCGATCGTCCTCAGCGCGAGCGGCGCACGCTT
>DATBDB010000240.1:0-6881 GCA_036270155.1 Gaiellaceae bacterium | reverse complement strand
CCGCCCCGGCCAGGCCGAAGAAGGAGGAAGTGGCATGAGCGTTGACATTCTTGATGACCTGGAAGCGGGGGAGCTCGCCGTCGAGTTCGAGGGTGAGGAGCCGGAGGTCGTCATCGAGTGGGCGATCGAGCGGTTCTCGCCGTCGCTCTCGATCTCGACCGCTTTCCAGACCGATGGCGCCGTGCTCCTACATATGGCGTACCAGATCGATCCGAACATCCGGATGTTCAGCGTCGACACCGGACGCCTGCCGGGCGAGACGTTCGAGCTGATCGAGCAGATGTACGAGCGCTACCCGAAGCTGCAGCTCGACCTGCTCTCGCCGAGCGCGGCACCGGTGAACGCGATGGTCAAGAAGCACGGACCGAATCACTTCTACAAGAGCGTCGAGAACCGTCTGCTCTGCTGCCAGGTGCGCAAGGTGCTGCCGCTGCAGCAGCACCTCGCGGGGCTCGACGCGTGGATCACCGGCCTGCGCCGCGACCAGTGGGCGACGCGCAGCGACATTCGCAAGGTCGAGATCGACCACGACCACGGCGCGATCGTGAAGTTCAACCCGCTCGCCGAATGGTCGGAAGAAGAGGTGTGGGACTACGTGAAGGAGCACGACCTTCCGTACAACTCGCTCTACGACAAGGGCTACACCTCGATCGGCTGCGCGCCGTGCACACGGCCGACGCAGAAGGGCGAGGACCTCCGCGCCGGCCGCTGGTGGTGGGAGACGAATGCGCCGAAGGAGTGCGGCATCCATTGCGCGATCGAGACGGGCGGGCTCGAGCACGAGTTGCGTGCGCTGATCGGGGATGGCAGTGAGTAGCGCCCTTGCTCTCAAGGGCGACGCGCGCGAGGTCGCGCTCGCCGAGGCGCAGACGGTGCTGTCGATGGCCCAGAACGACGAGATGCGCGCGCGGCTGGCGGAGCTCGTCTCAGACGTCGAAGACGGAGACGTGGGTGAAGGTTCCACCGAGCTGCTCGAGTCGGTGCTGGAGCTCGGCCTGCAGACGGGCCGGATCCGCGCCTACTACGGGCCGGGCGGCGAACAGGCGGCGGTGTCCACGCTGCGGCGGCTGCCGAAAGGGCGCGATCGCTCCGAGAGCGCGCGCGAGGTCACGGCCGCACTACAGGCGCTGAACGGCCAGCAGATCGATGCGGTGAAGATCGCGGCGGTTGCTCCCGGTGCGTTCACGATCACGATCGAAGCGGGTGGGGTGGAGGCGTCGGTGCGCCTCGACACGAACGGCGCCCGGCTGACGAGTCTCGCGACGTGAGCATCGACGTAGGCTCGACGGAGTCGTCAAAGAGCGCAGCGCGTTATTACATGGCGTGTCTGAACCTGCGCGGCAAGGATTGCCTCGTCGTCGGCGGCGGCCGTGTAGCGACGGAGAAGGTGCACGGCCTGCTCGACTGCGAGGCGAAGGTGACGGTTGTGGCGCCGGAGGTCGACGACGATCTTCGCCGCCTGCCGGTGCGCGTCGAGCGTCGCGAGTTCCGGCGCTCGGACGTGGTCGGCCGTTTCCTCGTGATCGCGGCGACGAACATCCGCTCGATCAATGCTGAGGTGTCCGACGTGGCTGCCGAGCGGTCGACGCTCTGCAACGTCGCCGATGACCCGGAGCTTTGCAGCTTCATCCTTCCGGCAATCGTGCGCCGCGACCCGATCGTCGTCGGCGTCTCGACGGGTGGCGCCTCACCGGCGCTGGCGCAGCGGATCCGCAGCGACGTCGCTGAGCTGATCGGGCCGGAGCACGCGGAGCTCGCGCGCAGGCTCGAGTCGCTGCGCCCGTGGGCGAAGAGCGAGCTGCCGACCTACGAAGCGCGGCGCGACTACTTCCAGAAACTTGTCGAGGAGGCATTGGCATGAGCGTCGCAATTGTTGGCGCAGGCCCCGGCGATCCCGGGCTCGTCACGGTCCGGGCGCTCGAGCTCGTGCGCAACTGCGAGATCCTCGTCTACGACCGGCTCGTCACATCCGGCCTCGTGTCGAAGGCGCTCGGCGCGGCGCGCATCTCGCGCGACGGACTGACGCAGGAGGAAGTCAACGAGCTGCTCGTGCACCACGGGCGCCGCGGCCGCAAAGTCGTGCGCCTGAAGGGAGGCGACCCGTTCATCTTCGGCCGCGGGTTCGAAGAG
Source organism: Gaiellaceae bacterium (assembly GCA_036270155.1). Taxonomy (GTDB): domain Bacteria; phylum Actinomycetota; class Thermoleophilia; order Gaiellales; family Gaiellaceae; genus PALSA-600. The sequence continues at coordinate 4,751 of DATBDB010000240.1, read as the reverse complement.
GTGGAGGCGCTCGCCGCCGCCGGGATCGAGTACGAGGTCGTGCCCGGCGTGTCGACGTTCACGGCCGTGCCCGCGCTCGCCGGCATTCCGCTCACGACGCGCGGAGTCGCAGCACAGCTGACGATTCTCACCGGGACGTCGGGTGACGGCAGCGACCTCGACTACGACCATCTCGCGGCGACGCCCGGCACGCTCGTGATCTTCATGGGCCTGAAGCGCCTCGAGCACCTCGCCGACAATTTGATCCTCGCGGGGCGCCACGTCGACGAGCCGGCCGCCGTCATCTCGAAGTTGTCGCTCCCCGACTCGCAGACCCGTGTCGGAACGCTCGGCACGATCGCCGCGGTCGCGAGCGGCCTCGAGTCTCCGTCGCTGGTCGTCGTCGGCGACGTCGTCGCGAGCTCGGCGCACCTGCGTGCCGCCGTCGAGCAAGCCGCGCGCGCGGCCTAAGGCCGCTCAGTCTCTTCGTGAACCTCGCGGCTCGCCGCCTCGACCTGATCACACCGCCCGCAGGAACCCCGGACGGCACTTTGTGTTGACTCAACACAAAGTGCAGTTCGCGGCGCCGGAACCATCTTTGTGTTGAGTCAACACAAACGAGAGCTCGGCTGGGCCAGCGTTCCGGAGTGGATCAGACCTACGGTGTGCGGTCGTGTCGGACGCCCGGCACCATCTTTGCTCCGAGGCTAGTGGCGTCGCTCGGGCAGGTGCGGCGTCGGTCGTGACGTCTCTTCGACGAAGTTCCGTTGGACGAGCGTAAAGAGCAGCGCGAGCGAGGGGAGCACGACCACGACCGCAACACCGAAGACGATCAGAATGCTGTTGAGCATCGCGGTCGGCGCTGCCGCGTCAGCGATGGTCAGCTTCTGTGGCAAGAGATACGGATGCTGTGCGGCGCCCCAGCCCCAGATGACCGAGGCGACCGCGGCCACCGCGAGCGGGCGCACGCCGCGCTTCGCACCACGCCGAAGCTGCACGAGCCCCGCAACCCCGCAGACGAGCGAGAGGATCACGAGTGGCAATCCGCGCCCCACGAGGCCGTCGAAGACGTAGCGGGCATCTTTGTACAGGGCGAAGAGGCCAACGGCTGCAAGAGCCCCGGTCACGATCGCCAGTACGAGCGCGCGGGTGCTGAAGTAGTGCTCGAGATCGGGTGCCCCGGTCTGCTGTGCGTTGGTCACGAGGAACACCGCAGCCAGGTAGGCGCACGTCGCCACGAAGAGCGCCCCGATCACCAGCGAGAGCGGATTGAGCCAACTGGTGACAGGGTCACCCGCGGCATTACCCACCGGTATGCGGCCGCCGGCGACAGCGCCCACGACCGTGCCCATGAAGAAGGGCGTGAGCACCGACGCCAATCCGAAAAGCGTTTCGGCCAGTGCTCGCCCGTGAGCACGACGAGCGGCGGCGTGGAACGCGAACCCCGATCCCCGCAGGACGATGCCGAGCGCGGCGAGGCTCAGCGGTATGAACAACGTTGAGAAGGTTGCCTCGAACGCGGACGGGAAGCCCGTCCACAGCACGACGAGCGCGAAGATCAGCCACACATGGTTCGCTTCCCAGACAGGCCCGATGGCCCAATCGATCAGTTCCCGCGGCCGACGCCCGTGCTCGCCGGCGCCTGCGAGCAGGCTCCAGAGACCCGCCCCGAAATCCGCGCCGGCGAAGACGGCATACATCGTCACGCCGATCCACAGGACGACGGCGACGGCGTCGGCGCTGCTCACCTGGGAGCCTCTGCAACCGTGCCCGGCGGCGGGCTCGAGTCCGGACCATAGGGCACGTCGACAACCTCCTCGTCGGCGCTGCGCCAGCGGCGCGACATCGCCCGCAAGCTGATGATGAGCGTCGCGCCGAGGGCGACGTAGAGCGCGAGCACGACGGCAAACGTCACCCAGAGGCCGCTTGCGTGTGTGACCGCATCCGAGGTGCGCATCACGTTGTTGACGATCCAGGGTTGGCGTCCGACCTCGGTCACGATCCAGCCACACTCGAGCGCGACCACCGATGCGACGCCGGATACAGCTGTCGCGCGGAGGAACCACCGCGACTGCGGAAAGTCCCGGTTCCGCCACCAGCCGGCGGCCAGCCAGGCGCCAAGCGCGATCAGCAGCGTGCAGATCCCGACCATCGAGTCGAACGCCCAGTGCAGCATCGTGTTGGCCGGAGGGCGATCGCCGGCGGGAACGGAGTCGAGCCCCGTGACCTGCGTGCCGGTGCTCCAGCCGACCAGGAACGAGTCGAAACCTGGGATCCCGATCCCGCCCTTCACGCCGCCCGAGGTGCACCTGCCGAGGATGTACTCCGTGACGTCGGTGGAAGTCTTCTCCACGCACTCCATCCCGGCGAACTTGATCGGCTGGTCCTTGGCAATTGCTCGCGCGGCGCTGTCGCCGACGACGAACTGAATCGGTGTGGCGATGCAGGCGACCGTCAGCGGGATCAGCAGTCCGAGCCGATGGATCCGGTCCCGCCGACCGCGCAACATGCCGACGGCGTAGATGGACGCCACCAGAAACCCGGTGACCAGGTAGGCCGCCAGGATCATGTGGGGCACTTCGTAGGGCACCGCGCGGTTGAAGATCACCTTGAGCGGCTTGACCGATGTGACGGTGCCCGTTGTCGGCGAGAACCCCTGGGGCTGGTTCATCCAGGAGTTCACGGCGACGACCGAGTACGCGCCACCGAGCCCGGTGAGCACGATCGGAACGCCGGTCCAGAAGTGCGTCCACGGAGAGAGCCGCTTCCACCCGAAGATGTAGATGGCGACGAAGATCGCCTCGAGGAAGAAGCAGATCCCCTCGATCGCGAACAACAGGCCGAAGACGCCACCGAAGCGTCCGGTGAACGCCGGCCAGAGGAGGCCGAATTCGAAGGAGAGAACTGTCCCGGTCACAGCGCCCACCGCGAACGTCACCGCCACTGCCTTCGACCAGCGCTGCGCCAGCTTCAACGCGTCCGGGTCTTCACGCCGCAAGCCCCGGTAGTTGGCGATCAGCATCATGGCTGGAAGCGCCACGCCCAGGGAGGCCAGGATGATGTGAAACCCCAGCGTGAAGGCCATCTGGCTCCGCGCGGCGTCGAGGTTCGATGCGACGATCAGCATGGCTGGACGAACAGTACGCGCAGCCTCTGCTCGCGAACCTCGTTCGACGACATGCTCTCCCGCCCGGGGTTGGATCGTGAAGCACGCGACGCTAGAGGAGTTGCGCCGCCGACGAGTCCTCCCAACCGGATGAGGCGCCACGTGAACATCCCGATGGCCAGCAGGCGTGCATCGGTTCGTCCTGATCGGATGAGGCGGCTCCGCTGACGGAACTGCAAGGTCGAGTCGGTCGTGGCACCTTGGCCGGCGGTCAGACCGCGGAGGTCGCGGTGTCCAGCACTACTCAATGGAATCGCACAGCTTCTGCCAGGCTCTTCGCGCACCGGTGAAAGGGTTTCGTTGAGCAAGATCTTTCTGTTTTCCCTAACGGCCGCACTTAACCCCACGCTGCTCGCTGCGACGACGGTGATGCTGCTCCTGCCTCGTCCCAAGCGGCTTCTGCTGGGATACCTGCTCGGTGCTTACACGACGACCATCGCGGTGGGGCTCGCCATCGTGTATTGGCTCAGCGGCTCAGGGACACTGAGTACCACGAAGCGCACGGTCAGCCCGGCCATCGACATCACATTGGGCGCCTTGGCGCTGCTGGTGGCCGTCGTGGTCAGAACGGGTCGTATGGCGAGAGCAAAGGAGCGACGTCGCGATCGCAAGGGTGCTGATGAGCCAAAGAAGACGCCGCGCTGGCAACGAAGTCTGAGCAAAGGATCCGCACGGGACACCTTCGTCGTCGGTCTCCTGCTCAGCTTCCCTGGCGCTTCGTACCTGGCAGCGCTGACCGGGATCGCCAGGGAGAATCTGAGCAACGGAGGGATCGTGCTCACGGTGCTCGCAGTCACTGTCGTCATGCTCGCCCTGCTCGAGATACCGCTGATCAGTTACGCCGTTGCGCCGGCATGGACACCTGAGGCAATCGAGCGACTCAAGAGTTGGTTCCGCCTTCACGGCTCACGCGCAGCGGTGGTCGCAGCGACGCTGATCGGCATCGCCCTGATCATCCGAGGAACGCTCGCCATCGTTACTTGAGCGACGGCAAGAGCCGTCGTTGTTCGGTAACGGAGTCGCCTAGCGCGCGAGTGCGCGCAGCGCGCCGACGAGGCCTTCGAGCCGGTGGCCGAGCGGCGTCAGCCGGTACTCGTTGCGCGGCGGGCGGCCTTCGACGGTCGTCCGCTCCAGGATCCCCGCCTCCTCGAGCTCCTTCAGCCGCGCGGCGAGCGTCGACGGCGAGATTGCCCCGAGCGACTGCACGAACTCGTTGAAGCGAACCGCTCCTTCGTGTGAAGCCCAGATGATCGAGACGGTCCAGCGACGCTCGAGGATGTCCGCCGCGCGGCGGACATCCTCTGGCATCGGACTGCAGTTACGGCAACGCATGCGCTGCGGTCTTGGGCTCGAGTGCGAGCGCCAGGACTTCGTCGAGCGTCATCACCGGGTGGAACGACATCTCCGCCTTGACGTCCGCCGGAACATCGTCCAGGTCGGCGCGGTTCCGCTCGGGGATGATCACGTCGGTGAGGCCGGCGGCGTGTGCCGCGAGCACCTTCTGCTTCAGACCGCCGATCGGCAGCACGCGGCCTTGCAGCGTCACCTCGCCGGTCATGCCGACAGTGTGCTTCACCGGGCGGCCGGAGAGCAGCGACGCGATCGC
>DATBDB010000239.1:0-9663 GCA_036270155.1 Gaiellaceae bacterium | reverse complement strand
CTACATCGACGAGGTCGACAAGATCGCGCGCAAGGCGGACAACCCGTCGATCACGCGCGACGTGTCGGGTGAAGGCGTGCAGCAGGCGCTGCTCAAGATCCTCGAGGGAACGGTCGCGTCGGTGCCGCCGCAGGGCGGGCGTAAGCACCCGCACCAGGAGTTCCTCTCGATCGACACGACGAACATCCTCTTCATCTGCGGCGGTGCGTTCGCCGGCATCGACAAGATCATCGCGAAGCGCATCGGCAAGAACGCCGTCGGCTTCGGACGCGACATCTCGTCGAAGCGCGACGCGGAGAGCGCAGAGCTGCTCGCGGACGTCATGCCGGAAGACCTGCTGAACTTCGGCCTGATCCCCGAGTTCATCGGCCGCCTCCCGGTCCTGAGCGCGGTCCACCAGTTGAAGCGCGACGACCTCGTGCAGATCCTGACCGAGCCGAAGAACGCGCTGACGAAGCAGTACGAGCGCTTCTTCAACTACGACAACATCGACCTGCACTTCACCGAGGACGCGTTGTGGTCGATCGCCGACAAGGCGCTCCATCGTGAGACCGGCGCACGCGGCCTGCGGTCGATCATCGAGAACGCGCTGCTCGACGTCATGTTCGAGCTGCCCTCGCGTAAGGACGTCTCCAAGTGCGTGATCACGAAGGAGACGATCGAGAAGGGCCTCAAGCCGACGCTCGTCACGAGCGCAGGGGCAGACCTCGTCGAGCCCGACGAGCTCGCTGAGGAATCGGCGTAGCCGATTCCTCAGGCGGTGTCTGACACCTAAGCGTCAGGCACGCCTCACATCGCGCGAAACAGGTGTCAGACACCTTTCGGGCTGCCACACGCTCCAGGCCTAGCCGAGGTGTCAGACACCGGCGGCCGAGTTCGCTGCGCCCGGCCTCCGTGCGACGGTCGCTGGCGGCCGGCGGGAGTCACACCTCCGACTTGACACGTCCACCAAAAAGGCACAAGCTCACACCTGAATCGGGTCTCAGGTTGGGGAACGAACTCACAGGGAGGATGCGGTCATGCGCCATCGCTTCACCAAGGTCTTGCTCGGGCTTGTGCTGTTCACCATGCTCGCCGGGACGGCCACGGTCGCGGCGCGGTCACACAAGGGGAGCGCCTCGTACAACGTTGGCATCGTCTACTCGCGCACGGGACTGCTTTCGGCCTACGGCGCCGAGTACATCCAGGGTCTGAAATACGGTATTCAGTACGCGACCAAGGGCACCAACAAGGTCAACGGCAACACCATCAACCTGACGCTGCAGGACGACAAGACCGATCCGGCTACGGCGGTCAACGCGGCCAAGGATCTGATCGGCCAGGGCTACAAGATCATCGCCGGCAGCACCTCGTCCGGCGTGGCGTTGCAGGTCGCTCCACTCGCGGCCCAGAACAAGGTGCTCTTCATCTCGGGGCCGGCCGCCTCGGATGCGATCACCGGCATCAACAAGTACACGTTCCGCTCCGGTCGCCAGACGTTGCAGGACATCGCGGCGTCCTCGTCGTTCCTCACCGGCTCCGGCAAGAAGGTGGTCGTCTTCGACCAGGATTCGGTGTTCGGCCATGGCAACTACGCGGCCGTCAAGGCAATCCTCGGTGGCAAGGGCCAGACGGTGAGTGAAGTGTCCGTGCCGTTGACGGCAACGGACTTCACGCCGTTCGCCCAGCAGATCAAGAACGCGAACCCCGACCTCGTGTTCGTGGCGTGGGCGGGCTCGACGGCAGGCTCGATGTGGAAGGCGCTCGATCAGCAGAACGTCTTCAACAGCACGACCGTTGCCACCGGCCTTCCTGAGCGGGCGACATGGGCGTCGTTCGGCGACCAGGCGACGAAGATCAAGTTCTTCACCCACTACGTCTACACGGCGCCGAAGAACAAGGCGAACGACTGGCTGGTCGCGCAGATGAAGAAGCGCAACCAGGCACCGGATCTGTTCTCGCCGGACGGCTTCAACGCCGGCCTGATGATCGTGCACGCCCTTCAGGTCGGGAAGGACGACCCTGACAAGATGGTCAGCGCGCTCGAGGGCTACAAGTTCCTCGGCCCGAAGGGCATCGAGGCGATCCGCCCGCAGGACCACGCGACGCTGCAGCCGATGTTCCGCGTGCAGCTCGTGCAGAAGGGCAACAAGCTCGTCGCGAAGTCGCTGGGCACCGCGTCGTCCTACGCGACCGCACCACCCATCGCGGCGATGAAGGGCTAAGGAAAACACCGCGCGCGTGAGCGCATCCCCGATCCTCGCAACCAGGGATCTCGGGCTCGTCATCGGCGGCGCAACGATCGTCGCCGATGTCCGGCTCGAGGTCCGCGAGGGTGAACTGCTCGCCGTGATCGGCCCCAATGGGGCCGGCAAGACGACGCTGTTCAACCTCATCTCGGGCCTGCTCCGTCCGACGTCCGGCTCTGTTGAGCTCGACGGGACGGATATCACCGGCCAACCGCCGTTCCGTCGCACCCGCGCCGGGATCGGTCGCACGTTCCAGGTGTCGAACGTCTTCCCGCTGCTCGACGCGCACGAGAACGTGCGTCTGGCCGCGGAGGCAGCGCTTGGCGGGACGATCCGGATCTGGCGCCGCGCGACGCATGTGCGCGAGGCGGTCGAACGCGCGAGGTGGGCGCTCGACCGTGTCGGCCTCGGTGCGCGTGGTGCAACGCCTGCGGGCCTGCTCTCGCACGGCGACAAGCGGAAGCTCGAGCTGGCGATGCTGCTCGCCGGGCGGCCGCGCGTGATCCTCCTCGACGAGCCCTTCGCCGGCGTTTCGATGGAGGACGTGCCCGAGCTCGTCGCGCTGATCCGCTCGGTGCACATTGACGAAGGCAAGACGGTGCTGATGGTCGAGCACCACATGGAGGTCGTCACCGGCCTCGCGCAGCGCATCGCGGTCCTCCATCACGGGAGCCTGCTCGCCGTCGACGCGCCGGACGCGATCATGCGCAACGAGACCGTCCAGCAGGCCTATCTCGGAGAAGCGCTGTGAGTGCGCTCCTGTCGGTCGGCGACCTGCATGTGTACCTCGGCGAGTCGCACATCCTGCAAGGCATCGATTTCGACGTCGCCGAGGGCGGCGTCACCGCGCTGCTCGGTCGCAACGGCGTCGGCAAGACGACCACGCTTCGCGCCCTGATGGGGCTCGTCGACAGGCGCGGCCGGATCGCCATCGCGGGTGAGGACATCACCGCGACGCCGACCCACAAGATTGTCCGTCATGGCGTCGGCTACGTCCCCGAAGACCGCGATGTCTTCGCCGGCCTCACGGTGGACGAGAACCTGCGGCTTGCCGAGCGCGATCCCGAGCCGCGGTACGAGCTGGTCTACGACCTCTTCCCGGAACTGAAGCAGCGCGGGAAGCAGCTCGCCGGCACCTTGTCGGGTGGCCAGCAGCAGATGGTCGCGATCGCGCGCGCGCTTCTCAACGACAACCGCCTCCTACTCGTCGACGAGCCGACGAAGGGGCTGGCGCCGCTGCTCGTCGCGGAAGTGGCCCGGGTGCTCGAGCGCGTCGCCGAGCTCGCGACCGTTTTGCTCGTGGAGCAGAACCTGGGCGTCGTGCAGCGCGTCGCGCGCGACGCGGTCGTGCTCGACACCGGTCGTGTCGTGCACGCCGGGCCTGCTGCCGAGTTGCTCGCGGACCGGCCGATGGTCCACCGGATGCTCGGGGTCGGGGTCTTGTGACCCACTCCGGGGCAACCTCCGCACTCGCGGCGGCTGCAAAGCTGCGCGCTGCCGCGTCCTCGGTCGTGTCGATAAAAACCTCTATCGACGCTCCCTGCGTCCTTGCATCACTTGCCTTTCGCTCGCCGCAAGCACGGTGTCGCCACGGAGTAGGTCACACATGAGCACCTTCGTTCTCCTCACGATCACCGGCCTCGGTCTCGGCGCGCTGTACTTCCTGATCGCCTCCGGCCTCTCGCTGATCTACGGGCTGATGGGCGTCCTCAACTTTGCGCACGGCGCGTTCCTCACGGTCGGCGCATACGCGATGTGGTTCACCGAGTCGAAGCTGACGGGAATCTCCGTGCTGCCGCGCTTCCTCCTCGGGGCGCTCGCCGGGCTCGTCGTGGGCGGCGTGTTCGCTGCCCTCGTCGAGCTCGTGCTGATCCGGCCGCTGTACAAGCGTCACATCGAGCAAGTGCTCGTGACGGTCGGCCTAGGCCTTGCGACGACCGCCCTCGTGGTCGCGATCTGGGGTAACGATGCGCGGCCGGTCGACGCACCGGCCTGGCTCGGCAAGACCACGACGGTGCTTGGTGCGCGCATCCCGAACGACCGCTGGATCCTGATCATGGCCGCCGCAGTGGTTCTGATCGCTCTGAACGCGTTCCTGAAGCGGACGCGCTACGGCCTGATCATCCGCGCCGGCGTCGAGAACCGCGCGATGGTCACCGCCCTCGGCATCGACGTTCGCCGCGCGTTCACCCTCGTCTTCGCGATCGGCGGGGTGGCGGCCGCGCTTGCAGGTGTGCTCAGCAACGTGTACTTCGGCACCGTCGATCCCGCGCGCGGCACGTCGCTGTTGATCTTCGCGTTCATCGTCGTCGTGATCGGCGGGCTCGGCTCGCTGCGCGGCACTGCGGGTGCGGCGGTCGTCGTTGGTCTCGTGCAGCAGTACGCGAACTACTACGCGTCGTCCGGCCTCGGCGACCTGAGCGTCGTGTTGCTGCTCGGTCTCGTCCTCTTGGCACGGCCCGGCGGCTTGTCACGGAGCTTCGCATGAACCTGCGTTCTTCCAAACAATGGGCCGTCGCCGTTGCGCTGCTCATCGTGCTGGCGGTCGTGCCGCAGTTCTCGCTCGACATCCCCTACGTGTTCAACGGGCCGATCAACACGCCCGGGACGCTGCAGCTGCTCGCGCTCTGTCTGGTCTTCGGCGGGGTCGCGATGTCATATGACTTGCTCTTCGGCTACACCGGACTTCTTTCGTTCGGGCACGCGCTCTACTTCGCAGTCGGCGTCTACATCACGGCAATCGCAATTACGAAGTGGCACTGGAGCTTCTATGCGGCGATCGCGTTCACTGCGCTGATCGGGATCCTCCTACCGCTCTTTCTGGGAGCGGTGTCGCTGCGCGTCGGTGGAATCGCATTCGCGATGGTGACGCTCGCGTTCGCGCAGGCCGGGTCGATCCTCGCCCTCAAGAACCCGTACGGCTGGACCGGCGGCGAGGAGGGGATCGGCGCCGACTACACCAAGCTGCCTGCCGGCCTCGTCGGGATCTTCAACACGAAGCACCTCTACTGGGTCGCGCTGGGCTTCGCCACCGTCGCGTTCGTGATCGTGCAGTGGGCCGTGAGCTCCTCGCCGGGACACATCTGGCAGGCGATCCGCGAGAACGAGCTGCGCGTCGAGGTGCTCGGCCTGCGCCCGTACGTGTACAAGCTCATGGTGTTCGTGCTCGCGTCGTTCATCGCGACGGCCGGCGGCGTCGTCTACCTGCTGCTGCTCGGCGGGGCGACGCCGGAAGTGACGTCCGCGAACTTCACCTTGACGCTGCTCGTGATGGTCGTGATCGGCGGAACCGGAACGCGCTGGGGCGCGCTGCTCGGCGGCGTCATCTACACGTGGGCGAACGAGCGGCTCGGCGATGCGTCCTCGTCGCACGCGATCTCGTCTTTGCCGTCAGTCATCCGGACACCGCTGCAACAACCGCTCTTCGTGCTCGGCGTGCTCTTCATACTCGTCGTGTTCTTCGTGCCCGGGGGACTCGTGCGGATTGGGAATGTGCGCCGCCCGCGCACGCTGCAGCGGTTGCAGGAGGCGATGCAGAAGTGAGGATCGCGTGGGAAGAGCGGGGCGACGGAGCTCCGCTGCTGCTGATCCAAGGACTCGGGTACGGCCGCTGGAGCTGGGATCCCGTGGTGCCGGCGCTCGCCGAGCGTTACCGCGTGCTCTGGTTCGACAACCGGGGCATCGGCGACTCCGACAAGCCGGAAGGGCCGTACACGGCGAAGCTCATGGCGACCGACGCATTGCAGGTGCTCGACGAGGCAGGCGTCGACCGGGCGCACGTGCTCGGTGCGAGCCTGGGCGGGATGATCGCGCAGGAAATCGCCGCCGGAGCTCCCGGAAGGGTCGACAAGCTGATCCTCTGCTGCACGACGCCGGGCGGCGAGGCGTCGGTGCCGATGCCGGCGGTGACGGTGCAACTCTTCGACGAGGCACCGAACCTCTCACCCGAGGTTGCACTGCGCCGGTTCGTCGAAAACGCATTGGCGGCCGACGCGTCCGCGGAGCTGATCCAGGAGCTCTACGACCGGCGCGTCGCCAATCCGCCGGATCCCCAGGGCTGGCACGCGCAGGCGGCAGCCGGTCGCGGCTTCGAGGGCGTCAACGGCGCGATCGCCGCCCCGACCCTGATCGTCACCGGCACTGAGGACAATGTCGTCGACCCGGACAATGCGGACGTGCTCGCGGAGCGGATCCCGGGGGCGGAGGTGCAGCGCATCGAGAACGCCGGTCACCTCTTCTTCTGGGAGCAGCCCGACGCATTCGTCAGGATCATCTCGGAGTTCCTGCAATGAACCAGCTGACAATCGATCGGATGATCCGCGACCGCGCGCGCATCACGCCGCAGCGGGTTGCGATCGTCGAGCGCGACCGCCGCTGGACGTACGCCGAGCTCGATGCGCGCTCCGACGAGCTCGCCTCCGGGCTGACGCACGGCACGCGGATCTCGACGCTGACCGGGAACTCGGGCGAGCACGCCGCCCTCATGTTCGCCTGCGCGAAGGCGGGCGCGATCTTGCACCCGATTTCATGGCGCCTCGCTCCGGCGGAGGTCGCCTATCAGCTCGATGACGCCGATCCGGAGGTCTTCGTGGTCGTCGATGAGCACCGCGAGCTGGGGGAAGCGGCACTCGAGCTCGCGCACGTGCGGCCGGCGCGCGAGCTCGCGCGACGCGGGAGCCCGGCGACGCCGGACGCCGACGATCCCCTGTTCCTGATCTACACGTCGGGGACGACCGGCAAGCCGAAGGGCGCGCTGCTCACGCACGCGAACTGCTTCTGGACGAACCTCTCCTTCGATCTCGCGACGGGCATGCGGCAGGACGACGTGATTCTGCAGGTGCTGCCTCAGTTCCACTGCGGCGGCTGGAACGTGCAATCGATTCTGGGCTGGTGGAGGGGTGCGACGGTGGTGATCGAGCCGGTGTTCGACCCGGCTCATGCCCTCGACCTGATCGAGCGCGAGCGGGTGACCACGATGATGGGCGTGCCTGCGAACTACCTCTTCATGTCGCACGAGCCGCGGTTCGCGTCCGCCGACCTGTCGACGTTGCGCCTCGCGGTCGTCGGCGGCGCGCCGATGCCCGAGGCGCTGCTCGAGGTGTGGGCGGACCGCGGCGTCGCGATCGTCCAGGGCTACGGGCTGACCGAGGCGGCGCCGAACGTCCTCTGTCTTGCGCCGGAAGATGCGAGACGCAAGGCGGGGTACGCGGGCAAGCCGTATCCGTACGTGACGTGCGACCTCTCCGACGAGAGCGAGCTGCTCGTGCGCGGCCCCAACGTCTTCCCCGGCTACTGGCGGAACGAGGAAGCGACCGCGAACGCCTTCCACGACGGCTGGCTGATGACCGGTGACGTCGCCGAGCGCGACGACGAGGGGAACTACCGGATTCGCGGCCGGCTGAAGGACATGGTCGTCTCCGGCGGTGAGAACATCTACCCCGCGGAGGTCGAGGCGGTGCTGTACGAGCATCCCGCCGTCGCCGACGCGGCCGTCACCGGCGTTCCCGACGAGCGCTGGGGCGAGGTCTGCATCGCGTTCGTCGTCCTCGACACGTCCGTCCCCGCCGAAGAGCTGCACCGGCACTGCGTCGACCGCCTCGCGCGGTTCAAGGTGCCGAAGTCGTTTCACGTCGTCGACGAGCTGCCGCGCAACTCGATGGGAAAGATCCAGAAGTCCGAGTTGAAGGTCACCGCGTGACGGACGTGCTGACCAACGTCGACGGCCGGCCGCTCTCGAAGCGCGGCCTCGACACGCGCCGCCGGCTGCTCGACGCAGCCGAGCGTATCTTCGGCGAGCTCGGCTACCACGACGCATCGATCGTGAAGGTCGCCGACGCTGCCGGCGTCGCAGCCGGGACGTTTTACCTCTACTTCGACTCGAAGAAGGCGATCTTCGACGAGCTCGTACGCGACCTGAACCGGCGCGTCCGGCACGCGATGAAGGAGGCATCGTCTGAGGGTGAGACGCGCCTGCAGGCCGAGCTGCGCGGCTTCGAGGCGTACTTCCGTTTCACCGCCGAGCACCCGACGCTCTACCGGATCATTCGGCAGGCGGAGTTCGTCTCGCCGGAGATGCTCCGCTACCACTACGACCGGCTCTCGGCGGGCTACATCGAGGCGCTCGAGGAGGCCTCCGGCTCGGGTGAGATCGGCAAGCTCGACGCGGAGGTCGCGGCCTACGCGCTGATGGGGCTCGGCGAGATGATCGGCATGCGCTGGATCCTCTGGGGCGACGGTCCGATGCCGGAGCGTGTCACGGTCGAGCTCGAGCGGCTGATCGGCCGCATCCTCGAGGCAGACGAATGAGAAAGGTCGGCCTTGTGGCGACCGCTTCGTATCTCCCGGAGCGGTGGATGACCGCTGCCGAAGTCGGCGAGTGCTCGGGCATACCGGAGCAGGTGGTCGTCGAGAAGTTCGGCGTGCGCGGGAAGCACATCGCCGCGGAGGACGAGCACGTCTCCGACCTCTCGGTGCGCGCGGCGGAGAACCTCCTCAACGAGACCGGTTTCGATCCGAAGGAGATCGACGTCGTCATGTACTACGGCTCGATGTGGCGCGACTACGCGGTCTGGCAGGCAGCGCCGCACATCGCGCATCGCATCGGTGCGACGAACGCGTTCGCGATCGAGTACGACAACGTCTCGTACGGCTCGCCGATGGCATTGCGCGTTGCGCGCAACCTCCTCCGGGCGGAGGAAGAACTGAAGAACGTGCTCGTCGTCGCTGCGTGTCGCGAGTCGTATCTGCTCGACTACGCGAACGAGCGCTCACGCTTCATGTTCAGCTTCGGGGACGGCGCGGTCGCGGGGCTGCTCGCCGGCGACGCCGACCGCAACGAGGTGCTCGGCGCTCACGCGATCACCAACGGGGCCTACTCGCTGCAGGTGAAGGTCCCCGGCGGCGGCTCCGTCGATCCTGAGGGTTACCGCTACCTCGACGTCGCCGATCCCCAGTCGATGAAGGGCGGGCTCGATCAGGTCTCGCTCCCGAATTTCGTCGCCGCCGCGTGCGGTGCGGTGGAGCGCTCTGGGCTGACGATGGACGAGATTGCGTTCGTCTGCCAGCTCCACACGAAGCGCTCGATGTTCCTTGCTTTGCTCTCGGAGCTCGGAATGCGCGAAGATCAGGCCGTGTACCTCGACGACACCGGACACATGAGCGGCGTCGACTCGCTGCTCGGGCTCGACCGGGCCGTGCGCGACGGGCGCGTCCGCGACGGGGACGCCGTGCTGCTGCTCGCCGCGGGAACCGGCTACACGTGGGCCGCAACCGTTGTCCGCTGGGGCGTCGCGTCGTGCTGAAGCCCGGTGCGGAGTTCGGGCCCTCATCCTGGGTCGACGTGCCCCAGGAGCGGATCAACGCGTTTGCGGAGGCGACGGGCGACCACCAGTGGATCCACGTCGATCCCGTACGAGCGGCGCAAGGACCATTTGGG
>DATBDB010000238.1:0-15047 GCA_036270155.1 Gaiellaceae bacterium | reverse complement strand
ACGTGATCAGACGCGGCAGCCGCGTCTCGATCCAGCTCGGCGGCGGGCGCGTCGCGGGCGTCACCGTCCAGTGACCGGCTGTGTCGCAGCCGCGAAGTCGGTCCTGGCGGTCGCCCTCGCCGTTACCGCCGCCGGGGTCCTAGCCGGCGAGGCGCGCGCGCACGCGCTGCTCGTCCGGTCCAACCCCGCAGACGGCGCCATGGTGCGCGTCGCTCCGCCGCGCATCGAGCTGTCGTTCGGCGAGGCGCTCTCGCCGAAGGTTGCGTCGATTCGCGTCGTCGACGGCCGTGGCCACGCCGTCCGCGGAGTCGCGACGCGCCTGGGTGGCAGCGCCGTGCTCATCGGGTCGCTGCCGCGACTGCGTAAGGGCGTCTACGCCGCCACGTGGCAGGTGATGTCCCAGGACGACGGTCACCTGACGAGCGGCACGCTCGTGTTCGGAGTGGGGCGCCCTGCGGTCGCGGCTGCGACGGCGGCAGCTCCGCGGACGCCGCCGGCCGATGCGCTGCTGCATTGGCTGGCGTTCACGTTCACTGCGTTGTTGTTCGGGGGACTTGCAATGAGCGCCGTGATCCTGCGTCCGCTTGCGGTACGGGCGGGACAGGCGGTGCATGCGGCAGACCGCGGCGTGTTGGCGCTCGCCGTCGTCGGGGCGCTCGGGGCGTCGCTCTGCCAGTTCGCCTTGATCGAGCGCGCGGCCGCCGGATTGCACGGCGTGGGCCTTCCTGCCGCGACGCGGCTCGTCGCGTCGACGCGCTGGGGTGAGCGCGGTCTCGTCGAGATCGCCTTGCTGATCGCCCTCGGTCTCGCGGCGGCCGCGCTGCGTACACGGCCGGCGCGCGCACTCGCGCCGCCGCTGCTCGTTGCCCTTTCGGCCTCCGTGGTGGCGGTCGCGGCGCTGGACGGGCTGCGCAGTCACGCTGCCGCGATCAGCGGCGGCGCCGTGCCCGTGGCGGCCGCCGCGCTGCACCTGCTCAGTGCTTCCGTCTGGCTTGGAGGAGTCGCCGCGCTCGCAGTTGGGTTGGCCTGCGCGCGCGGCGGCGCACGATCGATCGCCGTCGCCGCTCGCGCCCGGTTTGCGATCCTCGCGGGCGGCGCGGCGGCCCTCGTCGCAGCGACAGGCCTCTACCAGGCGGGCCTCGAGGTGATGTCGCTCGACGGGCTGCTCGTCAGCTTCTACGGGCGCGCACTGCTCGTGAAGACCGCGCTTGCCGTGCTCGTCGCCGGGCTCGGTGCGCTGAACTTCGTGCTGCTGCGTCGGCGCGGCCGGCTCTCCGCGCGCGTTGCGGTCGCCGAGTTGAGCGTGGGCGCCCTCGTGCTCCTCGCGGCGGGCACCCTCGCGGCGTCCTTGCCTGCGCGCGGTCCGCAGTGGGCCGCGCCGCGCCCGGTCCGGCCGGTGACGATCTGGGCGCAAGAGCAGGACCTGCTCGTGGCCGCGACGATCCGGCCGAACCGGCCGGGCCGCAACCTCATCGGCGTGGTCGTCACGAGCTCCCGTCGTCCCGCGCCGGCGACCGTGACGCAGGTACGCGTGCGTAAACCCGGCGGTGGTTTAACCCCGCTACCGCAGTACGCGTCGGACCGGTATCTCGGTTCGATCGACCTGCCCGGTTCCGGCGCGGGCGTTCTCGACGTCGTGGCGCGGCGAGCCGGCCGCGATCTGCCCGCCAGGCTGCGTTGGCGCGTCGAGACGCCCGATCCGGCTCGCGCGACCGTGTTCTCGCGCCTGAGCGTTTCCACGATCGCGAACCCCGCCGCCGGTCTCGTCGTCCTGGGCTCGGTGGCGTTCTTCGCCGCCCTCGCGCTGGCGGCGATCGCGCGACGGCGGGCCGCGAGCTGGCCGACCGGGGTCGCTCACGAGGTGCGCAGATGAAGACGCTCGCCGCCGGTGCAGCTGCGGCCGCCCTCGCAATCGCCGTGATCGGTGGCGGCGAGGCGCACGGGGCGGGGGGCCAACCCGGAATCGCGCCTGCCGTTGCGCAGCAGATCGCGACCGCGCGCGCCGATCAGCTGATCGAGGTCGAGGTGATCCTCGACCAGCAGGCGGACCTCAGCGGCCTCAAGCACAGCGGGGGACGGCATGCGCGCCTCGAGCATGTCGTTCGGGCGCTCCACACCTTTGCGGACGCGCGGCAGAAGGGGCTGCTGCAACTGCTGAAGCTTCGTAAGGGCGTAGGCAGCGCGGGCAAGATCGTGCCGCTTTGGATCGTCAACGGCATCGACGTCCAAGCGACGCCTGCCTTGATCAACGAGCTCGCCCGCCGTCCGGAAGTGGCCGAGATCCGGCCGGCGGCGAGCATTCAGGCGCCCGTCGCTCCGACCACGAGCGCCGCTCCGACCGGGCCCGCCCAGTCGAACCTCTCGCTCGTCAACGCGCCCTCAGTCTGGGCTCTCGGTGACACGGGCGCGGGCGTCGTCGTCGCGAACATGGACACGGGTGTCGACGTGACACAGCCCGACCTGGCGGCGTCCTACCGCGGCGGCGCCGACAGCTGGTACGACCCGAACGGCCAGCACACGAGCACGCCGACCGACGTCAGCGGCCACGGCACCTGGACGATGGGCGTGATGGCCGGCGGCTCCGCGAGCGGCACGGCGGTCGGGATGGCACCCGGGGCGAAGTGGATCGCGGTCAAGCTGTTCAACGACCAGGGGACGACCACGACTCCCATCGCGCATCAGGCCTTCCAGTGGCTGCTCGACCCGGACGGCAACCCGGCGACGCCGGATGCGCCCGACGTCGTGCTCAACTCCTGGACGCTCGGCAACCCCGGCTGCAATCTCGAGTTCGAGCCCGACATCCAGGCGCTGCGAACAGCGGGCATCGTGCCCGTCTTCGCGGGCGGGAACTTCGGTCCGGGATCCGGAACCGACGCGAGCCCGGCCAACAATCCGGGCGCGGTCGCCGTCGGCAGCACCGACCTGACCGACACCCTCGACCCCGGCAGCAGCCGCGGGCCGTCCACCTGCGACGGATCGACGTGGCCGCAGCTCGTTGCGCCCGGCGTCGACATCACGACAACTGATCTCTACGGGGGCTACACCGTTCAGTCGGGGACGTCGCTCGCGGCGCCGCATGTCGCAGGCGCACTCGCCTTGCTCCTGAGCGCGTTCCCGGACGTGAGCGCCGACCTGCAAACCTCGGCGCTCGCCGCCGGGGCGGTCGATCTCGGCGTGCCAGGCCCGGACAACGACTTCGGGGCGGGCCGTCTCGACGTGCTCGGGTCGTACAACTGGCTGAACGTCCAACCGGACTTCGCGGTCAGCGCATCGCCCTCGTCGGTGACCGCCGCCGCAGGCACGACGGCGGCGTTCGACGTCGCCGTCGCGTCGCGCAACGGATTCGCGGGCGACGTCACGCTCTCGTTGTCCGGGCTCACCGCCGCGCAAGGGAGCTGGTCGTTCGAACCGGCGATCATCCCGGGCGCGTCGGGCTCGTCAGGGCTGACGGTGATCACCCCCGCGGGCCTGGCGCCCGGGGCCTATCCGCTGACGATCACGGGCACGAGCGGCAACACGAGCCACTCCGCCGCGGTGACCCTGGTCGTTCCGGCGCCGCCTGACTTCACGCTCGCCGGGTCACCCGCCTCGGTGAGCACGTTCCCCGGAGGGACCGTCACGTACAGCCTCGCGGTGGGCTCGGCGTCGGGATTCGCGGGCGACGTGTCGCTCTCGCTCGGCGGCCTCTCGGGCGCGCAGGCGAGTTGGACGTTCGCGCCGGCAACGGTCGCCGGCGGCAGCGGAACCGCGCAGCTGAGCGTCACCGCGGCTGCAGGGCTCGCACCTGCGACGTACGCGTTGACCGTCACCGGTACGAGCGGCTCCCTTTCGCACACCGCTTCGCTGTCGCTCGTCGTCAAGGCGCCTCCCGACTTCACGCTCACCGCGACGCCGGCAACGGCAAGCACGCAGGCCGGCGGACTGGCCACCTTCACCGTCTCGATTGGTGCGAAGAACGGGTTCGCCTCGGCGGTCTCGTTCACCCTGTCCGGGCTGACGACGGGCCAGGCGACGTGGAGCTTCGCGCCGCCGACCGTGACGAAGAGCGGAACGACCGCGCTGAAGGTGACGACCGCCGCGTCACTCGCGCCGGGGAGCTACGCGCTCGCGATCAAGGGGGTCAGCGGCTCGCTCTCGCACACGGCGTCGGTGACGCTCGTCGTCGCCGTGCCGCCTGATTTTTCGATCGCCCTCGGTCCCGCATCGGTCACCGTGACGGCGGGCAGTAATGCCACGTACACCGTGTCCATCGGCGCGACCGGTGGGTTCTCCGGCAACGTCTCTCTCGCAGCCACGGGGCTCCCGTCGGGCGCAACGGCGACGTTCTCGACGAGCCCCGTCGCGGCGCCGGGATCGTCGACGCTTACCGTGCGGACGACACGAACGACGGCGAAAGGGACGTTCACGATCAGGGTGACGGGCTCGAGCGGCACGCTCAGTCATCCGGCGACGGCAACCCTCGTGGTGCGCTAGGAACGCCGAGCTACTCCGGCACCGCGATCGTCATCGGCACCCCGTCCGTCGCGGTGCTGCGTCGGAAGCCGGGGAGGACGACCCGTACCGTTGTCTCCCTCCCGAGCACGCTCGAGAACTCCGCCGTGCCTCCGTGCGCCTCGGCGACGGCCTTCACGATCGCGAGCCCAAGCCCCGTTCCGCGCTTGCCGCCCGGTTGGTACGGCGCGCTCCAGAAACGATCGAAGACGCGTTCGGCGGCCTCCCTGGCGATGCCCTGTCCCGTGTCGACGATCTCGATCGCGACTCGGCCACCGCCCGTCGCACGCGCGACGACGAGGATCGAATCGCCGTCGGTCGTGGCAGCGGCGGCGTTCTCGAGGATCGCGTCGAGCGCTCCGTCGAGTCTCGTCCGGTCGCCGTCGATCAGCCCGTCGTCGAGTACGTGCACGCCCCAGTTCCGGTCGATGCGCCTGCTCCAGCGGGCGATTGCGGCAACCACGAGATCTTCGACCTCCACGGGTGCGAGGACGAGGTCGTCGGGGTGCGACCCCGCGAGCATCAGCAACCGCTCGGCGATCTCGCCCAGGCCTTCGAGCTCGTCGGCCAGGTCCGCCAGGTCGATCTCACGCTGGCGCCCGTCCTCCTCTGTCTTGATCACACCGGCCAGCGCGCGGCAGACTGCGATCGGCGTCTTGAGCTGGTGGGACGCGTCACGCACGAACTCGCGTTGGCGATCGGCGACCAGCGCGACCTGCTGCAGCGCTGCTTCGCGGCGCGTCGCATGCCACACCATTGAGAGGAACATCGCCGACATCAGGGGCACCTCGAACAGTTCGCCCCACAACTGCGACCCATTGAGCGCGTCTTGGAAGATTGCTCCGCCCGTGACCAGGATCACGAGCGACAGCACCACCGTGGTTGCCGTTGCGTTCCAGACCCGGAAGCCGTAGACGAGCGTCAGGCTGATGAAGACGAAGTGGAACGGGATCGTCTCCCAGTCCGGCCAGACCACCATCGCGACCCAGTTGGCCAGCGCGAAGATCCCCCAGGCGATCTCGACGCTGTATTTACGCAGCAATGCAGTATCCGACGTTCCTGATCGTTTCGATGACCTCGCCGCCGAGCTTGTGGCGCAAGCGACCGATGCACACCTCGACCACGTTCGTTCCCGGGTCGAAGGTGTAGCCCCAAACTCCTTCGAGCAGCTCTTCGCGGGAACAGACGTCCCCGTGATGACGTGCGAGGTGCTCGAGCAGCAGGAACTCGCGCGTCGCGAGCGCGATCTGCGCTTCTCCGACCACAGCGACACGCCGTTGCGTGTCGAGCGTGAAGGAGGAGACGTGGATGTACCTCTCGTCCTTCTCGGCGCGCCGGCTCTCCAGCAACCGCAGTCGGACGCGTGCCACGAGCTCCGGAAGGTCGAACGGCTTGGTCACGTAGTCGCAGGCTCCGAGCTCGAGGCAGCGGACCTTCGAACGCATGTCGGACAGCGCCGACAGCACGAGCACCCGCTGCTCGGGCTCCAGTTCGAGCGTGCGATCGAGGACCGAGAACCCGTCGATGTCCGGGAGGATCAAATCCAGGATCACCATCGAGAACGTCCCGTTCTCGAGCTGTTTCAACCCCCGTCGTGCAGTGGCAGCGCTCGTCACCTTGAAGCCGGCGGCCTCAAGTGTGCGTGAAACCAGCGTCGCGATCTTCGGTTCATCCTCAATGACGAGGATGCCCGCCTCTTGCTCCCCGGTCACTTCGCCCATGTTTCGGGACGCCCCCTTCCGCAAGTCCCCCGGCATTTGACATGTTTGTCACGTAGTCGCAGCCAAGGGGATCGTAAAACTGACCTTGTTACCGTGTCAATGGGCCGAATGGCCCTGATTTGCAGGGAACATTTGACATTTTGCCGTCGGCAATGCTCGTAGAGGCTTGACGTGAAATACGTGCACTCGCGGATGGTGGCTCAGACGCGGCGCATCTCGCCGCGCCCTTTAAAGACGTGGTCGGGCTTGAACGTAGACACCGCTATGCCCTGCGCCCGACCCGAACGACCTGCTTGGTCTGAGCCATCCCCGCAAGCACGCCATTCCACATCAAGCCTCTGGCCCGCTTCGGCTAGACTGGCGGCCGCTCATGGCTGTCCCCAAGAGGAAAACCTCCAAAGCGCGCCGCGATCAGCGCCGCGCCACGCACAAGCTCGAGGCGCCGCGTGTCAACACGTGCCCCCAGTGTGGGTCGCCGAAGCGCGCGCACCGTATCTGCCCGACGTGCGGCACCTATAAGGGCCGCGAAGTCGAGCCGCTCCGCTTCGACGCTCCCTAAGTGACGCGCGTCGCAGTCGACGCACTCGGTGGGGACAACGCACCCGGCGAGGTCATCCTCGGCGCGCTCGACGCGGCCGCGGACGGGATTGAGGTCGTCCTGTACGGGCCGGCCGGGCTGGAGACACACGGCCTGCGGCTGGTCGAGACGACCGAAGTGATCGAAATGGCAGACAAGCCCGCCGAATCTGTGCGCGCCAAGCCGGACTCGAGCCTCGTCGCCGCCGTGCGCGGGGTCGCCGACGGCACCGCCGATGCGGTCGTCTCCGCCGGCAACACGGGCGCGATGCTGGCCGCCGGTTTGCTGCACCTGCGTCGCCTGCCCGGCGTGATGCGCCCGGCGATCGCCGTCCCGATTCCGACGCGGCGCGGGCCGTCGGTCCTGATCGATGCAGGCGCAAATGCCGACAACCGCCCGGAGCACCTCCACCAGTTCGCCCACATGGGCGCCATCTTCGGCGAAGAGCTGCTCGACGTGGCGAACCCTGAGGTGCGGCTCCTCTCGATCGGCGAAGAGGAGGAGAAGGGGAATCACCTCACGATCGAGGTGCACAGGCTGCTCCGTGACGACCGCCGGCTGAACTTCGGCGGGAACGTCGAGTCGCGCGACCTGCTCCGCGGCGCCGCCGACGTCGTCGTCACGGACGGGTTCACCGGCAACGTCGCCCTCAAGCTCCTCGAAGGAACGATCCGTGAGTTGTTCGACGCGCTGCGCGATGAGATGACCGCCACGGCGTACGGGAAGCTCGGCGGCCTCCTGATCCGTCCGGCTGCGCGCCGCCTGCGCAAGAGGCTCGACCCGGACACCTACGGAGGCGCCTACCTCCTCGGCCTACGCGGCCTGGCTGTGATCGCGCACGGCAACTCGGGACGCAGGGCGATCGCGAATGCGATCCGGCTCGCCGCGCGCGGGGCGGACCACCGTGTCGTGGAGCGGCTTTCCGAGCGGTTGCCCGAGCGCGTCCGTGTATGATCGCGCGGTTTTAGAGCAACAGCTTTACGGCAACCGTTTCCGAACCCCCTAAAACGATTGAGGTGACATGGCAGCGTCGCGTGAAGAGGTCTTCGAGCGCGTCAAGGAAGTCTTGACGGAACAGCTCGGGGTTGAAGAGGATCAGATCACCGAAGAGGCGTCGTTCCAGGATGACCTGGACGCCGACTCGCTCGACCTCGTCGAATTGATCATGGAGCTCGAAGATCAATTCGGGATCAAGATCTCCGACGAGGATGCCCAGAAGATCACGACCGTCGGGCAGGCCGTCGACTACGTCACCTCGCATCAATAAAGCCCGAACGCTGCGGGAGCTGATCGACGGGCTCCCGGCCGAGCGCGCGGCGGCGGTCTTCACGCATTCCTCGTGGGCCGCCGACCGCACTCTGTCCTACGAACGCCTCGAGTTCCTCGGGGACTCGGTGCTCGAGCTGGCGATCGCGCGCACCCTGTTCGACCGCTTCCCGGAGTTCAGCGAGGGCCGGATGGCGAAGGTGCGCTCGCACGTCGTCTCGCGCGCCAGTTGCGCGGTGCTCTCGCGGGAGCTGGGACTCGGCGAGCGGATGCGCGATGAAGCGAGCTCGCATCAGGTCGAGGAGGCCGCGCGGCTCTCGCTGAACCGCAACGTGCTCGCCGCGCTGCTCGAGGCCGCAATCGCCGCGGTGTATCTCGAGCACGGCTTCGAGCTCGTCGAGCCGGCGATCGTCGACGCGTTCGAGTCACGGATCGAGTACGCGCTGACCACGCACGTCGACCACAAGACGGAGCTCCAGGAGCGGCTGGCCCGCCTCGGCCGCTCGGTCTCCTACACCGTGCTCGACGTGCAAGGGCCGCCGCACGACCGCTCGTTCACCGCCGCGGCGATGATCGACGGCGAGGTGGCGGGCACCGGCTCCGGCCGCTCGAAGAAGGACGCCGAGCAGGCCGCCGCGCAAGAAGCGCTTGAGACGACGACTCCCTAGACGATCAATTCCTGCACCGTGCAGGGACGATCCGCCCGCGTCGAGCGGCGTCCTCACCGCTCGGTAGCCTCCTGTTTGCGTGCACCTCAAAGCCATCAAGCTGCGCGGGTTCAAGTCGTTTGTCGACCCGGTCGAGATCCAGCTCGAGTCCGGGGTGGCGGTCGTCGTCGGCCCGAACGGTTCGGGGAAGTCGAACGTCTCCGACTCGATCCTCTGGGCGACCGGCTCGATGAGCCCGGGCGAGCTGCGGGCTGAGAAACCCGACGACGTGCTCTTTGCGGGGTCGGCCGGGCGCAAGCCGATCGACTTCTGTGAGGTCGACCTGCTGTTCGACAACTCCGACAGCGCGTGGCCCGACCTGCCCTACAGCGAGGTCTCCATCTCACGGCGTCTGACGCGCGGCGGCGAGGGCCAGTACCTCGTCAACAAGACGCCTGTGCGCCGCATCGACGTCGTCGAGTTGCTCTCGGACGTCGGTCTCGGCGGCGGCCTGCGTTCCGTGATCTCGCAGGGCCGCGTTGAGACGGTGCTCAACTCGAAACCGTCGGAGCGCCGCGAGTTGATCGAGGAGGCGGCCGGTCTCGGCCGCTTCAAGCGCCGCCGCCACCGCGCGGAGTTGAAGCTCGCGCGCGTCGGCATTCAAGTCGAGCGCGCGCGCGATCTCGAGGAAGAGGTGAAGAAGCGCCTGCGTCCGCTCGCGCTCCAGGCAACCGCCGCGGAGCGTGCCGAGAAGCTCGGCGTCGAGATCGGACGGCTCCAGGCCGCGATCGCGACGCTCGACCTCGCGCGTCTTGCAGAGCGCCGTGTCGAGGCGGACGCGCGCCGCGCGACGACGGCCGAAGAACGGCGCGTGCTCGAAGAGCGGATCAACGCACTCGTTGCCGAGCGCGAGCGCGCCGAAGAAGAACTGACCGATTCCGCGGGCGCGCGCGAACAGGCGACCGCTGCGCTCTACCGGCTGCGCAGCGGCGGCGAGCGCATCGTGCTGCGGCGCGAGTCCGCGGCGTCGCTCACCGCATCGATCCGTTCCGAGCTCGAGGCCGCGCGCGCATACGACCCCTCTGCGTCCATCGAGATGGAATCCGCCGCTCGTGACGCGTCGACGGCCGCACAGGCGGCCGCCGCCGAGCGCGCACGGCTGCAGGTCGAAGCCGAGGAGCGCTGGGCGCGCGTTGCTGCGATCGAGCGCGGGGCACAGTCCTCGCTCGCTGCCGAGCTCGATGCCGTGCTCGAGCGCCGGTCGGAGACCGAGTCGCACCTCACGGGCGGTAGCCGTGACGCATTGCTTGCCCTGCGCGGGGCAACACAGCGCCTCGGGGTGCGCCACGAGTCGGCTCAGCGGCTGCTCGCCGAGCTCCGGGTCGAGCTGGTCGAAGCGCGGCAGGCACCCGCAGGCCCGTCTCCCGCCGAGCTCGGCCGCGCGGCCGACGAGGCAGACGCCGCCGCGCGCACGGCGGCGCGCGAGCGGGAGGATCTCGAAGCGCGTGTCAGCCTCGCGCGCGAGCGGCTGACGACGCTCGAGCAGTCGCTGGCCGAGCGTGAAGGGCTGCCGCCGGCGGCGCGCGCGCTGGCTGAAGGCGGCGAGCAGCTCGTGCTGCAGATGCTTCAGGTCGAGGCGGGCGCCGAGCGTTCGACGGCTGCAGCGCTCGGTCACCTCGCGGCCGCGGTGCTCGCAGCGAGCCCGGAGCGCGGGCTCGAGCTCGTCGAGCAGGCGCAGGCCTCGGGGCTCGGCTCGGTGCTCGTGCTCGTGGGCCGCGACCCGCGCGAGCTCGTGAAGCTGCCGGTCGTCGAGCGCAACGCACTGCTCTCGTCGAGCGTGCCTGCCGTCACCAAGGAAGGGATCGGCTGGGATCCGCAACGCGGTGAGCTGTGGTTCGCCGGCGAGACTGCGGAGGCGGTGCTGCTCGAGCTCGACGCACGCCGCCGCGAGCTCGTCGAGGAGGTCGCGCAGCTCGCCGAGCGCGCCGGCCAGGCGGCACGGGCGGTCGAAGAAGCTGCTGAACGCGCGCGCGCCGCCGCGGAAGCGTTCGCTCCGGTCGCGCACCTGCGCAACGTGCGCCGCGCCGACCCGGCGCGCCTCGAGCGTCTCGTGGCCGGAGCCGAAAGCCTCGACGAGACCTTGAGGGTTGCAGCCGCCGCGGCCGGCCGCCTCGAGGCACCGCTCGCCGAGCGGACGGGGCGCCTCGCGGAAGAGCTGCGCGGGATCGCGACGCGCGAGGCCGAGTTGCGGCGCTCGGTCTCCGACGCGGACGCACGCGCACTCGCGGCGGAGCGCCGCGCGAATGGACGCACGGCGGAGGCGACGGGTGAGGTCGCCGAGCTGCGGATGGAGGCGGAGGATCTGTCGGCGCGCGCCGCCGAGGCTGCAAAGGCCGCCGACGACGCTGCCGAACGCGCGCGCACCGCGGCCCGCGCGCTTGCGGATGCGGATCCCGGCCGCACGCGCCGTCCGAGCGAGCTCGTGCTCGAGAACCTCCTCGCAGGCTCGACCCGCCTCGAGGCCGCGCTCGCGGTCGACGTCGATCGCTTCGAAGCACCGGTGCGCGAGCGCGCAGAGGCGCAGGCCGCGCGCACGACGGAGCTCGGCACGTCACTCCGCACGCTGGGCGCGGCGGAGGTGGAGCTGCGGCAGAAGGCAAGCACCGCGGGCGAGAAGCTTTCCGCGATCGACGTCGAGCTCGCCCGTACGGATGCCGACCGTGAGGAAGCGCAACGGCGACTCGATGCATCCGACTCCGAGCCAGTTGAGGGTGACAATCGCGACGAGCTCGCCGAGAAGCTTGCGCGCTACGAGAAGCGCCGGGAGCAGCTCGGCCAGGTCAACCCACTCGCGAAAGAGGAGTACGATGCCGAGAAGGTTCGCCTCGAGGAGCTGTCGGTCCAGCGCGCCGATCTCGAGAAGAGCCTCGCCGAGCTGGAGAAGCTCCGCGACGACCTGACGAAGACGGTCGAGACGCGCTTCGCAGAGACGTTCGAGGCGGTCGAGAAGCACTTCCACGAAGTTGCGGCGACGCTCTTCCCCGGCGGCGAAGGCCGGCTTCGGATGACCGAGGCCGAGGAGGACGGTGACGAGCCGGGCATCGAAGTCGAGTTGCGCCCGGCCGGCAAGCGCGTGACGCGGTTGTCGCTTCTCTCGGGTGGCGAGAAGGCCCTCGGCGCGATCGCGTTCCTGTTCTCGTTGTTCCTCGCGCGCCCGAGCCCGTTCTACCTCCTCGACGAGGTCGAGGCGGCGCTCGACGACACGAACATCGGGCGCTTCACCGAGCTGCTGCGCACCTATGCAGATCGCGCGCAGTTCATCGTGATCACGCACCAGAAGCGCACGATGGAGGCGGCCGACGTCCTCTACGGCGTGACGATGGGCAACGACGGCGTCTCGCAGATCGTCTCGCGTCGCCTGCCACGCGATGAAGAGGTCGCCGCCACCGCATGAACGACATCGCCTTCGTCGAACGGGCGGTCTCTCTCCTGGCGTCGAAAGGCGTCGACGCGTGGGTGTTCGGTGGGTGGGGCGAGGAGCTGCGTGGGCTGATCAAGCCGCGCGAGCACGTCGATCTCGACCTGCTCTATCCCGCCGAGGACTGGAGCATCGTCGACAACCTGTACCTCGACTGGGTGGAGTCGAAGCGCTTCGACTGGAAGCGCGCGTTCAAGCTCGAGCAGACCACCGTCGAGCTCTTCCTCGTCCAGTACGACGCGCGCGGCTGGTTCACGCAGCTCGAGCGGCGCCGTCACAACTGGCCGGCGAACGTCTTCTCCGGCACGGGCCGCGTGCCCGTCGCGAGCACCGCGGCGCTCGCGGGCTACCGGCACTCCTACCGCGTCGACGCCGCAGACGCGGCCTAGCTCCGGGCTGGACGGGTGTCTGACACCATGGTTGAGCCGCGCCGGCGTGTCGCGCTACGAAAAGGTGTCTGACACCCTTTCGAACCGCGGCTAGGTATCGCACCCGCGACGAGGGTGTCAGACACCAGCCGCTAACGTGGCGCGCTGATGGCGAGAAGCTGGGGACAACTGCTCGGGGATTCGGACGCGCCCGCTGAGAGCGAGGAGCAGCAGCGCGGGTTCTTCGCACGGCTGCGCGACTCGCTCGGCAAGTCGAGCCGTGCGCTCACCGAGCAGCTGCAGGTCGCCGCGTTCGATCCGGCCGACGACGCATCGTGGGAGCGGCTCGAAGAAGCACTGATCTACGCCGATGTCGGCGTGCGGGCGACGGCGGAGCTGATTCGCCGGCTCGAGGCCCGCCAGGATCTGGCCGAGCTGAACGGCGCGCTCGCTGAGGAGATCGCCGCGCTGTTCGGCGAGGCGCCGACGCTTGACGTGCAGCACGCGCCCGCGGTGATCCTCGTCGTCGGCGTCAACGGCACGGGCAAGACGACGACGATCGGGAAGCTGGCGAACAAGCTGCGGGAGCATGGACGCTCGGTGACGCTCGGCGCTGCCGACACGTTCCGCGCCGCGGCGGAAGAGCAGCTCGAGATCTGGGCGCAGCGCGCCAACGCGACGTTCGTCGGCGGCGAACGCGGCGGCGATCCGGCAGCGGTCGCCTACGACGCAGTCGGCTCCGCCACCGACGTGGTGATCGTCGACACCGCCGGCCGTCTGCACACGCAGTCCAACCTGATGGACGAGCTGTCGAAGGTTCGCCGTGTGATCGCCGGCCGCCTCGAGGGCGCGCCGCACGAGGTGCTGCTCGTCGTCGATGCGACGACTGGGCAGAACGGGCTGCAGCAGGCGCGCATCTTCAGCGAGGCGGTCGGTGTGACAGGCGTCGCGCTGACCAAGCTCGACGGCTCGGCGAAGGGTGGGATCGCGGTTGCGATCGCGTACGAGCTCGGGCTGCCGGTGAAGCTCGTCGGCGTGGGCGAGGGGCTCGAGGACCTCCGTCCGTTCGACCCGGACGATTTCGCGCGCGCGCTCGTTTCCGCCTGAGAGCGGCATTTCTTCGAGTCTAAGACTGGACGATCATTTCCCCATTGGGAGCGCCCCCGGATGGGGGCCTGCACGCGGCGCATCGCGCCCGCCTCGAGCAGTGCCAAGGCAAACCTGCCTTGACACTCCTCGAGTCAGCCACGCTGCTTGGTGCAGACCCTCCCCGAGGGCACTCAAATGGGGAAACGATCGTCTACGCGCCGCTACGATGGTCGGCCGTGTTCGACAGCCTCGCAGACAAGCTCCAGGGCGCCCTCGGCGACCTCCGGAAGAAGGGCAAGCTCGATGAAGAGTCAATCTCGCGCGCCATGCGTGAGATCCGCCTCGCACTGCTCGAGGCGGACGTCAACTTCACCGTCGTGCGCGACTTCGTCGCTGCCGTTCGGGAAAAGGCACTAGGCGAAGACGTCCTCAAGAGCCTGACGCCCGGCCAGCAGGTCGTGAAGGTCGTCCACGACGAGCTCACGGCGCTGATGGGTGAGGGCGAGTCGGGGCTCGTGTTCACGAAGTTCACGGTCATCCTGCTCGCAGGCCTCCAGGGCTCGGGCAAGACGACGACCGCCGCCAAGCTCGCGCTGCAGCTGCGCAACCAGGGCCGCAAGCCCGGACTGATCGCAGCCGACCTCCAGCGTCCTGCCGCGATCGACCAGCTCGAGCAGCTCGGCAAGCAGATCCAGGTGCCCGTCTACCGGACCGAGACCAAGAACGCGGTCGAAGCGACGCGCAGCGGGCTCGAGCGCGCGCGCTCCGAAGGGCTCGACACGGTGATCGTCGACACCGCGGGTCGTCTGCAGATCGACGAGGAGTTGATGGCCGAGCTCGCGCGCGTTCGCGACGAGGCGAAGCCGACGAACATCCTGCTCGTGCTCGACGCGATGACCGGCCAGGAGGCCGTGAACGTCGCGCAGGCGTTCGACGAGCGCATCGCCTTCGACGGCGTGATTCTCACGAAGCTTGACGGCGACACCCGCGGCGGCGCCGCCCTGAGCGTCAAGGCGGTCACCGGCAAGCCGATCAAGTTCGCGTCGACGGGCGAGAAGCTCGACGCAATCGAGGTGTTCCACCCCGACCGGATGGCCTCTCGCATCCTCGGGATGGGCGACGTCCTGACCCTGATCGAGAGGGCCGAGGCGGCCGCCGACGAGGAGGAATCCGCCGACCTCGAGCAGCAAATGCTCAAGGGCCAGTTCACGTTCGACGACTTCCTCAAGGCCTACAAGATGCTGCGCCGGATGGGGCCGCTACAGGGGATCCTGAAGATGATCCCGGGCATGAAAGACCAGCTCGGGGACGTCGAGGTGGACGAGCAGCAGATGGGCCGCGTCGAGGCGATCGTGCTCTCGATGACGCCGCAAGAGCGCCGATCGCCTATCGTGATCGACGGCAAGCGGA
>DATBDB010000237.1:0-9192 GCA_036270155.1 Gaiellaceae bacterium | reverse complement strand
TGTTCAAGGAGCAGGAGGCCGGCTACCTCGTCGGCTACGCCGCCGGGCTGTGGGCGAAGTCGCACAACGGGAAGGCAGTCGGCTCGGTCGGCGGCCTGAAGATCCCGCCGGTCGACCGCTACATCGCGGGCTACCAGTTCGGCGCCAAGAAGGCCGATCCTGGCCTGAAGACGCTGAACGACTACTCCCAGGACTTCGTCGCTCAGGCGAAGTGCAAGGAGAAGGCACTGAACCAGATCGCCCAGGGCTCGGTCGTCGAGTTCCAGGTGGCCGGCCAGTGCGGCCTCGGTGTGCTCGACGCAGCACACTCGAAGAACATGTTCGGCATCGGCGTCGATGCAGACCAGGGCTACCTCGGGTCGTGGGTCATGACGAGCGCCCTCAAGAAGGTCGACGTCGCCGTGAACTCTGCGATCACCGCAGCGAAGGGCGGCAAGCTCCAGGGCGGCAAGGACGTCGAGTTCGGCGCGAAGGTGAATGGCGTGGGCTACGGCAAGTGGAGCCCGAAGGTGCCGGCCTCCATCAAGACGGCAGTCGCAGCGCAGTTCACGCTGCTGAAGGCCGGCAAGATCAAGGGGATCCCCGCCGCCGTCAAGTAGACGGAACGGCAGTCGGATTCACACGGGGCGGGCCGTCGAGGCCCGCCCCGTCTATTTTGAAGGGATGCGGATGAGGGCGGCTCTCGTCGCGCTGGCAATGCTCTGCGGCCTCGCGGCGGCGGGATGCGGCGGCGCGCAGAAGACGACAACGACAGTCTCGGCGAAACGGACGCTGGCGCCACCGCCGCCGCCCGGCCTGCGCGTCGGCGTCGTCGGAGATCTCAAGGTACGCCCGGTGCCGGGAGCATCGATCGAGCCCGTTCGCGGCCCGCTCGCGACCATGCCCGGCTATCCGCTTGTCCTCGTGTCCGCGCAGGCCGCCGACCTCGCTGCGGTCGACGCGGCGGCGGCCAGGTATCCCACCTCGCACTACGCCTACGTCGGCGGCTCGACGAAGGGGCACCACCGTCCGAACCTTGTCGGCCTCGTGCTGAATGACGAGCAGGCCGCGCAGCTCGGCGGCGTCGTCGCCGGCCTCGTGGCGGCGGACCAGGGCGGCATGAATGCGCGCGTTGCCTGGGTCGGGCCTCAGGAACGCGCGCTCGCCGCAGCATTCGCGCGTGGAGCCCAGGAGGTGCAGCCGGGCATGACAGTCCTCCGTGCGTGGTCGGGGGCTCCACCGTCGTCGTGCAAGGAAGCCGCACTCGGTTCGATCGTGCGCGGCGCGGTCGTCGTGATGGCGCACGGCGGCTTGTGCGCCGAGGCCGCAACCGCCGGCGCGCACCAGCAGAACCACGTCGGATTGCAGCTCTCGGACTTCGAGCTGCCCTCCGTGCCGGCAGGCGTTCTGATCGGCGACGCAGTCGCCGGGGTCTTCCGTGGGGGCGAGGACATTGTGTTCGGTGCCTCGACCGGAGCGATCGGCATCCGGCACCTCGATCCGGCCATCTCACCCGACATTGCCGTGCGTGCGCGGGCGGCTGCGCAGCAGTTGGCGAGCGGTCTGCCCCCCGCTGGATAGGATCGCCCGAGCAATGGCTGAGGCGCCTCTCCTCGAGCTCCGCGGGATCACGAAGCGGTTCCCGGGGGTGCTCGCCAACGACAAGGTGAACTTCGATCTGCGTCGCGGCGAGGTTCACGCGCTGCTGGGCGAGAACGGAGCCGGCAAGTCGACGCTGATGAACATCCTCTACGGGCTCTATACGCCCGACGAGGGGGAGATTCTGCTCCGCGGGAAGCCGATCGAGCTCGGCTCGACGAAGGCCGCGATCGAGCACGGGATCGGGATGGTGCACCAGCACTTCATGTTGATCCCGGTGATGACCGTCGCCGAGAACATCGTGCTCGCCACGGAGCCGCGGCGATCGGGTGTCTTGCTCGACTACGACACGGCGCGCAGGCGCGTGCGCGAGCTGTCGGAGCGCTACGGCTTGCTCGTCGACCCGGACGCACGCGTCGACCGGATCAGTGTCGGCCAGCAGCAGCGCGTCGAGATCCTGAAGTCGCTCTATCGCGGCGCAGAGATCCTGATCCTTGACGAGCCAACCGCGGTCCTGACACCGCAGGAGGCGAAGGAGCTGTTCGAGATCCTCGAGTCGCTGAAGTCGCAGGGGAAGTCGATCATCTTCATCTCGCACAAGCTCAACGAAGTGCTCGAAGTCGCGGACCGCGTCACGACGCTCCGGCGTGGTGTTGTCGTCGACACGATTCCGGCCGCCGGGGCGACGGAGGAGAGCCTCGCGCGGATGATGGTCGGACGCGAGGTGCTCTTGCGCGTCGAGAAGAAGCCGGGACGCCCGGGCGAGCCGCTGCTGCAAGTCGAGGATCTGACGGTGATCGATGACCGTGGCCTCGAGTCGGTGCGCGGTGTCAGCTTCGAGGTGCGCGGCGGCGAGATCCTCGGCCTCGCAGGTGTCGATGCGAACGGGCAGAGCGAGCTGATCGACGCGATCGCGGGCTTGCGCCCCGTGACGGGCGGCCGGATCGTCGTCGACGGCCATGACCTGACACACGCGAAGGCCAAGGAGGCCCTCGACGCCGGCATCGGCCATATCCCAGAGGACCGGCACCGGCGTGGGCTCGTCCTTCCGTTCACGCTGACCGAGAACCTCGCGCTGCACGCCTACCGTAAGGCGCCGAACTCCAGGCGCGGTCTCCTCAACTTGGGCGCGATGACCGCGCGGGCCCGCAGGCTGCTGAAGGAGTTCGACGTGCGCGGTGGCACCCCGACGACCCCCGCGGCTGCGCTCTCCGGCGGGAATCAGCAGAAGGTCGTTCTGGCGCGCGAGATCGACGGCGACCCGAAGGTGCTGATCGCGGCGCAGCCGACGCGCGGCCTCGACGTCGGCGCGATCGAATTCGTGCACGGTCGCCTGCTCGAACAACGCGACGCCGGCCGCGCCATCTTCCTGGTGTCGCTCGAGCTGGAGGAGATCCTGTCGCTCTCGGACCGCATCCTGGTCATCTACGAGGGACGCATCGCAGGTGAGTTCCCGCCGACCGCGACCGAGGAAGAGCTCGGGTTCGCGATGACCGGCGGCGGCCGAGGGGAGGCGGCGGCGTAATGCCGGACGAAGACCTCCGCGCACCGGAGGACATCGAGCTGGTGCAGGCCGAGGGCGACACCGAGCAGGCGCTCCCCGCGGGCGAGGTTCCGTCCCCGTCGATGCACTTCGCCTCTCGCTTCGGCGGTCTCTCCGGGATCGTCGCGCCGCTGATCACCACGCTCATCGCGTTCTTGATGGGCGGGCTCGTCGTTGGGCTCACCGGCAAGAACCCGATCAAGGTCTACCACGCGATCTGGGACGGCACCGGCCTCGAATGGTTCTTCCACGTCGGCAACTACTCGGCGCGCATCCCGTTCTCGACGACACACATGTGGTTCCCGTGGGACACCGCCTCGATCGCGGCGCAGAACCTCCAACAAACCCTTCTGCTCACCTCGCCGATCATCCTGACGGGGCTCGCGGTCGCGTTCGCTTTCCGGTGCGGCCTGTTCAACATCGGGGGCCAGGGCCAGTATCTCGCCGGGTCCATCTTCGCCGTGTGGCTCGGTTCGTCGTTCCTCAACATGAGCCCCTGGCTGCACGTGCCCCTCGTGCTGATTGTCGGCGCGCTCGCCGGCGCGGTGTGGGCCGGGATCGCCGGCATCCTCAAGGCGACAGTCGGCGCGCATGAGGTGATCTCAACGATCATGCTCAACTGGACGGCGATCTGGGTTGGCGAATACCTCTTCGGGCAGGGCGGGCCGATGCAGGGGCCGCAGCCGTCGATCCCGATCTCGCACGACATCGCCGAGGGCGCGAAGCTCCCGATCATCTGGGGCCTGAAACTCCTCCAGGGACTCTCGATCGGCATCCTCATCTCGGTTGCGATGCTCTTCGTCTACTGGGTCATCATCAACCGCACGACGCGCGGGTTCGAGGTGCGTGCCGTCGGCTTCAACCCGGAGGCCGCGCGCTACGGCGGCGTCTCGGTTGCGCGCAACTACTTTCTCGCGATGGCGATCTCCGGTTCGTTCGCCGGCCTCGCGGGTGCGCTGGACATCACGGGCTGGGAGTACCACCTCGGCCAGAGCGACATCCCCGTGAACCAGATCGGGTTCATCGGGCTCGCCGCGGCACTGCTCGGGCGCAACACGGCGCTCGGCGTGGGATTGGCGTCGCTGCTCTTCGGCGCGCTCATCAACGGCACCTCAGGGCGGCAGCTGGACCCCTCGATCTTCCGGCCGGACCTCGCGGGCAACCTGACGACGATCATCCAGGGCCTCGTCATCCTCTTCGTCGGGCTGAACCTCGGCGGCGTCTGGGTCTGGCTGAAGCGGAGGCGGCGCGCATGACCGCGATCACCGCGCGCATTGGCGGGATCCAGTGGACGCACCCGAAGACGATCGGCTTCTTCGGCATCGCCCTCGGCGCGCTTGCGTTCTGGCTTGCGCTGCCGCCGCTTTCGGCGCGGACCGAGGTGCTGCCGATCGCGATCGGGATCCTGGCGATCGCAGCCGGAATCTGGACGTGGTCGCGCGACGAGCGCCGCATCGGCGGGGGCGCCGTGGCAGCGGGGCTCCTCGGGATCGTGCTCGGCCTCGTTGCGACGCGCTCATCGACGGCGCACCTCGACGAGGTCGTCGTCTGGAGCGCGCTCGGCGCAGCGACGCTGCGCTACGCGACGCCGCTCACATTCGCGGCGATCGGTGGGTTGTTCTGCGAGCGCAGCGGCGTGATCAACGTTGCGCTCGAGGGGATGCTCCTGACCGGTGCGTTCTTCGGGATCTGGGGTGCGATCTGGGCGCACACCTGGGCGGGGAGCTGGGCGTGGGTGGTGGGCGTGATCTGCGCGGCGCTGGCGGGGATGGTGCTCGCGGCAATCCACGCAGTGTGGGCGATCCACCTGAAGGTCGACCAGATCATCTCCGGCACCGCGATCAACTTTCTCGCGCTGGGGATCACCGGCTACCTGTTCATCGACAAGTACGGCGACTCGGGCACGCCGGGCAACGTTCCGGACTACGGCATCCCCGATGTGCACCTGCACTTCCTGCAGAACTGGTACTTCATCGGCCCGATCATCGGTCAGCTCAACCTGATGATCTGGGTCTCCTTCGCGCTGCTGATCGGGACGTACGTCTTCGTGTTCCGCACGCCGTACGGGCTGCGCCTGCGCGCGGTCGGTGAGCATCCGCGCGCCGCCGACACGGTTGGCATCTCGGTCTACAAGATCCGGTACATCGCCGTGATCGGGTCCGGCGCAATCGCCGCGATGGGCGGCGCGTACCTCTCGCTTGGCTTCGTGCACTCGTTCAACGAGAACATGACCGCCGGCACCGGCTTCATCGGGCTCGCCGCACTCGTCTTCGGCAAGTGGCGTCCGTTCCCGACGTACTGCGCAGCCCTGCTCTTCGGCTTCTCGAGCGCGCTCGCCGATCGCCTGCCGACTGCGTACGGCAACCAGTGGGGCACGCTCTTCCAGGCGCTGCCGTACGTTCTGACGCTGATCGCCGTGGCGGGCGTGATCGGACGTTCAATCGGGCCCGCCGCAGCGGGCCGACCGTATGTCAAGCAGTAAGGCCCGCCGCGGGCGCGCCGCGGGGTTCTTCGGCGCCCTTGGCGTGCTCGCGATCCCGGTGGACGTCGCCGTCGCCCAGTACCTGAACGGGGTCGAGCTGATCCGCTCGCTCTACGTCGCGGTGCCGGTGGCGGCGGTGCTCGCCCTCACGGCTGTGGCCAGTGCTCGCCGGGCCCGTTTCGCGCGGGCGCGGAGCGTCTACGCGGGCAACGGCCGCTGGGGCGCGCGCCTCGCCTGGGCGGGGCTCTATTGCGCGGTCACGGGCGCGATCGCGCTCGCCGTTTACGGCGGATTGCGCGCCGCGTCGTAACGGCGCTACCCTTCTCGGGCCTTGTTCGAGATCGGGAACAGCCTCCGGGAGGCTCGCGTTCGGCGTGGCATCGACTTTGCGCAGGCCGAGCTGGCCACGAAAGTTCGTGGCAAGTACCTGCGCGCCCTCGAGGAAGAGCACTTCGAGGTGCTCCCCGCCGAGACGTACGTCAAGGGCTTTCTCCGCACATACGCCGAGTACCTCGGCCTCGACGGGCAGCTCTACGTCGACGAGTACAACTCGCGCTTCGTCATCGGTGAGGAGCAAAGCGAGGCGCGCGCACGACGCTCCGCGGCGCGGCCTCAGCGGCGGAACCGGCGCATGGAGACGAACGTCGTGATGGTCGCGCTCGCCGCGATCGCGGTGCTGACCGTGATCTTCGTCGCGGCCTGGAAGGCGAGTGGGGGCGACAAGCCGACGGGGCCGGCTCACAAAGCGGCGCGCGTCACACGCACCGGCGCGCCTGCGGCGCTGTTCACCGTCACCGCGCTGCGCGGGTCGACGCACCTCACTGCGCGTGTCGGCAGTGCGCGCGGCAACGTTGCTTTCGACGGCACGGTTGCAAAGGGGGATCCAACACGCGCGATCCGAGGCAAGCGCCTGTGGGTGCAGATCGACACGCCGGAGAATCTCCGCATCGAGGTACGCGGCAGGCTCGTCCACATCCCGGGCGGCAAGCCGAAGGTCATCATCGTCACGCCCACCGGTTGGCATCCCGCTTAACGGCTGCGATCGTCGCGTCGGGCTCCGAGCTCGTGCGGGGCGACCGGCAGGACCGCAACGGGCCGTTTCTCGCTGCCGCGTTGCTGCGCCTCGGTATCGACCCGGCGCGCATCACCGTTGTCGGTGACGAGCCGGCGGATCTCGAAGCCGCACTACGTGAAGGGCTCACGCACCAGCTCCTGGTCGTCTCGGGCGGCCTCGGACCGACACACGACGACCGCACAATCGAGCTGCTTGCGCAGGCAGCCGGCGTGGGGCTGCACACCGACGAGGAGCTGGCGACACAGATCGAAGAGATCTCGCGGCGCGTCGCAGCTCGGCTGAACCGGCCGTACGCCGATTTCGAGCACGGCGTTCGCAAGCAGGCGACGATCCCCGAAGGCGCCCTGATCGTCGGGCTCGCGGGGACTGCGCCTGCAGTGGTGTTGGAAGCGGGAGAGCATGTCGCCGTCGCCTTGCCCGGCCCGCCGCGCGAGTTGCAGGCCCTGTGGCCACTTGTGCTGGAGACCGAGCCGGTGCGTCGCTTGCTCGCGCGTGCGCAGGCGCCTGAGCGTCGGGTGATGCGGTTCTACGGCGCGTCGGAGTCGGAGGTCGCGCGTGCGCTCGCCGCCGCAGGCGGCGACGGTGACGGCGTCGAAGTGACGATCTGCGCCCGCGACTTCGAGTTGCACGTCGACCTGTTCGTGCAACCAGGCGCCGAGGCGCGCGCCGCGGAGATCGAGGCCGGTCTCGCGAGCCGCCATCTCTTCTCGCGCGAGGAGACCGGCACGGCGGAGCTCGTCCTCGCGCTGCTGCGGGAGCGGGGCCTGACGCTCGCGGCTGCGGAGTCCTGCACCGGCGGGCTTGTCTCCGTGCGCCTGACCGACGTGCCCGGCTCGAGCGACGTCTTCGTCGGCGGGATCGTCGCGTACTCGAACGACGTGAAGGCCGCGCAGCTCGGGGTGCCGGAGGACGTGTTGCGGGAGCACGGCGCGGTGTCGGCCGAGAGTGCCGGCGCGATGGCGCTCGGCGCGCGCGAACGGCTCGGCGCCGACGTCGCCGTGTCGGTGACAGGCGTGGCAGGCCCGGACGGCGGCACGGAAGAGAAGCCGGTCGGGCTCGTCTTCCTCCATGCGAGCGGCCCGATGGGAGAGCAGCAGCTGCGGTTCGACTTCCCGGGCGACCGCGCGACGATCCGCGGGCGCGCGGCGGTGGCGGCCCTGCACCTCGTGCGCAGACTTGTCACAGAGCCGTGACAACGACAAAAGTCACAAACCCGTGACGAACACGGGGGAGATCTCGGGGTAGCGTCGTGAGCGATGAACGGCTCAGGCTCTTCTGCGCGCTCCAGTTGCCCACCGAGACGGTCCAGGAGCTCACGTCCTGGCAGGCCGCCAACCTGCACGCCGGCAAGCAGTGGGCCGGCAGGATCGTCCCGCCCGAGAATTTGCACGTCACGCTGGCCTTCCTCGGCTCCCGCCCCGCCGCGGAGCTGTCGGCGATCGTCGGCGCGCTCCGAGCGGCAGCTGCGCGGGCCGGCCCGATCGAGTTGCGCCCTGTCCGCTACCGAGAGACCGGGAGCGTGGGGATGATCGTGCTGTCGGACGTGACCGGCGCGGCGACGGTCTTTGCCGAGGACCTGACCGCGCGCCTCGAGCGACTCGGCGCCTACCGCTCGGAACGCAGGCCGTGGCTCCCGCACGTGACGGTTTTGCGGTTCAAAGAGCGGGCAGGACTCACGCCAGAGATCACGAACATACGTTCTATTCATGTCGTCCGGTCCGCTCTCTACCGTTCCCATCTCGGCCCCGGTGGGGCGACGTACGACGCACTGGAAACGGCAGCCCTAGGAGGTCGGTAGCAGATGGATCGTGAGCAAGCACTGGATACGGCGCTTGGACAAATCGAGCGCCAGTTCGGCAAGGGCGCCGTGATGAAGATGAACGACGCGGCCCAGGTCGCGATCGGCGCGGTCTCGACGGGATCGCTCTCGCTCGACATCGCACTCGGCGTCGGCGGGCTCCCGCGCGGCCGGGTCTGCGAGATCTACGGCCCGGAGTCCTCCGGTAAGACGACGCTCGTCTACCACGTGATCGCCGAGGCCCAGCGCCGCGGCGGGATCTGCGCCTTCATCGATGCGGAGCATGCGATGGATCCGGCGTACGCCAAGCGGATCGGCGTCAACATGGACGAGCTGCTCGTCTCCCAGCCCGACACGGGAGAGCAGGCGCTCGAGATCTGCGAGCTGCTCGTGCGCTCCGGCGCGCTGGCCGTCGTCGCGATCGACTCGGTCGCCGCGCTGACGCCGAAGGCGGAGATCGAGGGCGAGATGGGCGACTCCCACGTCGGCCTGCAGGCACGCCTGATGAGCCAGGCGCTGCGCAAGCTGAACGGCACGCTCCATCAGACCGACACGATCTGCCTGTTCACGAACCAGCTGCGCGAGAAGATCGGGGTCATGTTCGGCAGCCCGGAGACGACGTCCGGCGGGCGGGCGCTCCGCTTCTACGCGTCGATCCGGATGGACATCCGGCGCATCGAGACGCTGAAGGAAGGCGTCGAGGCGATCGGCAACCG
>DATBDB010000236.1:0-17330 GCA_036270155.1 Gaiellaceae bacterium | reverse complement strand
GACGATCAGCACGAGGCGAAGCAGGCCCTCCTCGTCCCGGAAGAGCGGGACGAGCACGGCGGCGATCCGCGGCTTAGACCACGAAGTCGTCGGCAACCGACAGCGCTTCGTCGAGCGCGTCGAGTGCCTCGTCCAGCTCTTCGCGCGTGATCGTCAGCGGCGGGCAGCACATGACGACGTTCCAGTGCGTCATGAGATAGAGGCCACGGTCGAGCGCGCGCTTCATCACCGCGCCCATCGGCTTTGCGTCCTCGCCGCCTGCGTTGTACGGCACGAGCGGCTCGCGTGTCTCGCGGTTCTTGACGAGCTCGAGCCCCCAGAAGCAGCCCAGGCCGCGCACTTCGCCGATCGACGGATGCTTCTCGGCGAGCTTCGCCAGCTCGACGCGGAACACCTCCCCCATCGCCGCCGCGTTCTCGACGATGCCTTCTTCCTGGAACGCTTCGATCGAGGCGACGCCCGACGCGCACGCGAGCGGATGGCCGCTGTAGGTGAGCCCGCCGGCGAAGAGCTTGTCGCGCATCCACTCGGCGATCGGCGCGCGCACGACCATCGCGCCGAGCGGGACGTAGCCGGAGTTGATGCCCTTTGCGACCGTCAGGATGTCCGGGACGACGTTCCAGTTGTCGACCGCGAACCACTTGCCGGTGCGGCCGAAGCCGGCCATCACCTCGTCGGCGATCAGCAGGATCCCGTGCCGGTCGCAGACCTCGCGAATCGACTGCAGGTAACCGTCGGGCGGGACGATGATCCCGTTCGTGCCGGTGACCGTTTCGAGGATCACGGCCGCGACGGTGTGCGCGCCCTCGTACTGGAGGATCTCCTCGAGGTGCGGCGCGCCGGTGCAAACCGGGCACGGGTCGGGGTGCCCGGCCGGACAGCGATAGGTGTAGGGGTCGAACATGCGCACGACGCCCGGGATCCCCGGCTCTGCGGCCCAGCGGCGCGGGTCGCCGGTCATCGTGATCGCGCCGGCGGTCGCGCCGTGATAGCTGCGGTAGCGGGCGATGATCTTGTGGCGTCCCGTGTACCAGCGCGCAAGCTTGATCGCGTTCTCGTTCGCCTCCGCGCCGCCATTCGTGAAGAACGACATCGTCAGGTCGCCCGGTGTCACCTCGGCGAGGAGCTTCCCGAGACGGGAGCGCGACTCGGTCGCCATCGGCGGCCCGATCGTCGCGAGCTTCTCCGCCTGGTCCTTGATCGCCTGCACCACCTTCGGGTGCGAGTGGCCGATCGAGACATTGACGAGCTGCGAGGCAAAGTCGAGGTAGCGGTTGCCGTCGTAGTCCCAGAAATACCGGCCCTCGGCGCGCTCGACCGCGATCGGGTTGATCGCGTTCTGCACGCTCCACGAATAGAGGACGTACTTCTTTGCGTCCTCGACGATCTGCTTGCCGAGCTCGGACTGTGTTTGTGTGGTCGCCATGTCTCGATCCTACAAGCGGTCGACGAGCAGCCGGATCGTTCCGAGTTGCTCAAAGCCGAGACGCTCGAGGATCGGCTGGGACATCTTCCCCGCCTGCGTGCAGAGGAGCGGTGTCCCGCGTTCTACGGCGTCGTGCCAGCGTGCGTGGACGAGCGCGGTGTAGTAGCCATTGCCACGATCGGCTTCGAGCGTTCCCCCGCCGAGCAGCGCAACACCGTCGGCGCCGTACGCCGAGCGGGCAAAGGCCACCGCGCGCCCGTCTACGCGGCCGAGATAGGTCTGCACGATCCCCTCCTCGGCCACGGTTTCCCACTGCGCCCGGCTTCGCTCCAGGATCGAATTGCGCTGCTCGAGCTCGAAGCCCGTGGTGATCAGGTCGATCTCCTGGCCGACGAAGAAATCGTCGTACGTGCAGACATGGGTCACATCGAGGTTCGGCGCGACGCCGCGCGGCGTCTCACGCAGCACGAGCGATGCAAGGAGCGGCTCATCCTCGTCGGGAACGAGGCCTTCCGCCGCGAGCCAGTCGACGACATCGTCAGGCGTCGAGAGCTCGCCGACCGACCAGACGGCGCGCGTCTGACCCGCAGCGCGCGCGATCGTGCGCACCTGCTCGACGGCCCGGTGCACCTCGCCGGCGTCCGCCAGCCTGATGTGCTGCACCAGTGTCCCGCCGGGGCCGCGCGGAACGCACGCGAAGCCCACCCCGAGCACGGTGCCAAGGTCCCGCCGCGGCGGGACGTGGAGGACGAAGTCCTCGCAGAGCTCAAGTGGCTCCGGCACCGCCGCAGATTACAAGCGGTCGGCGAACAACCGGATCTCACCGTGGCGCCGGAAACCGAGACCGTCCAGCACCGGCGCGGACATGGGGCCGGCCTGCACGACGAGCAGCGGCGTGCCGCGCGCGACGGCGTGATCCCAGCGGGCGCGGACGAGGGCGCGGTAGACACCGCGGCCACGCGCCTCGGGCAGGACTGCGCCGCCCATCAGCGCGACCCCGGCGTCCATGTCGACGCCACGGCCGAAGCCGACGGGACGAGCGCCGTCGAAGGCCGCCCAGTGGTGGGCGGTTCCAGCTGCGTGCTCGTCGTCGAAGCGCTCGATCTCGATCGCGCGGCGCCGCGTGCGCTCGTCCTCAGAGATCGGCCAGACCTCCCAGTCGACCGCGATTGCCTCGAGGAACTGCTCCACCGTCTCGATCGTGCGCACCTCGACGTGCGGCGCCGCCGGCGGTTCCGTCGCGCATGTCATGCCGGTCAGCGACGGCTCGTCGTCGGGCACGAGGCCGTGGCTCAGCAGTTCGCCCTCGAGCGAGGGTGGGGCAGACCAGCCGACCCACCATTCGACGAGCGAGATGCCGCGCCGCCGGGACTCGTCACGTGCCCACTCGACATTCGGCTCACGGATGTCGAGGACCCAAGCGTTGCGAGGCCCCGCGACGTACGTGTAGTCGTCGGTCGCGACGGTCTCGTAAGACGGACGCGGCAAGAGGTACATCCCGGTGTTCTCTGCGAGCTGCGCGGGCGTGGGCATCACTGCGACGCTACCGCGCTACGCTCCTTGCTGACACTCGAGGAGGACAACATGACCGACGTCGTAGACGCACCCGAAGCAGTCAAGGCCATCAATCACTGGATCTCCGGCCAAGCCTACGCCGGACAGTCCGGGCGTTCCGGGCCGGTGTTCAACCCGGCGAAGGGCGAGCAGTCGGGGGCGGTCGACTTCGCGACGGTCGAGGAGGTCGACAAGGCGGTGCAGGCCGCAAAGCAGGCGTTTCCCGCCTGGCGCGCAACCTCCCTGGCGAAGCGCGCGGAGCTCTTCTTCGCGATCCGCGAGCTCTTCCACGAGCAGCGCGAAGAGATCGCGAAGTTCCTGACGCGCGAGCACGGCAAGGTTCTCTCCGACGCGATGGGTGAGGTGACGCGCGGGCTCGAGGTGATCGAGTTCTGCTGCGGTCTCCCGCACCTCCTGAAGGGCGGCATGACGGAGCAGGCTTCGACCGGCGTCGACGTCTATTCGATTCGCCAGCCGCTCGGCGTGGTGGCCGGCATCACGCCGTTCAACTTCCCCGCGATGGTCCCGATGTGGATGTGGGCGCCCGCGCTCGCAACCGGCAACACGTTCGTGCTCAAGCCGTCGGAGAAGGATCCGTCTGCATCCTTCTTCACCGCCGAGCTGCTGAAGCGCGCCGGCGTGCCGGACGGTGTCTTCAACGTGATCAACGGCGACAAGGTCGCCGTCGACGCGATCCTCGAGCACCCGGACATCGCAGCGGTTTCCTTCGTCGGTTCGACGCCGATCGCGAAGTACGTCTACGAGACCGCAACAAAGAACGGCAAGCGCTGCCAGGCGCTCGGCGGCGCCAAGAATCACATGATCGTGCTGCCGGACGCCGACATCGACATGGCGGCCGACGCGGCGGTCTCGGCCGCGTACGGCTCGGCGGGTGAGCGCTGCATGGCGGTCTCGATGGTCGTTGCCGTCGGTGACGCCGCGGATCCGTTGATCGACGCGATCAAGGAGCGCATCCCGAAGGTCAAGGTCGGCGACGGCATGGACGCCTCGAGCGAGATGGGCCCGCTGATCACGCGCGAGCATCGCGATAAGGTCGCGTCCTACATCGGCGCCGACGAGGGCGCGAAGGTCGTCGTCGACGGCCGCGAGGGCGCACCGGAGGACGGGTTCTTCCTCGCGCCGACGCTGATCGACGACGTGAAGCCCGGCATGAAGGCCTACGAGGACGAGATCTTCGGTCCGGTGCTCGGCGTCACCCGCGTCCCGACCTACGACGAAGCGGTGCGCCTGATCAACGAGAACCCCTACGGCAACGGCACCGCGATCTTCACGCGCGACGGCGGCGTCGCCCGCCAGTTCCAGTTCGAGGTGCAGGCCGGCATGGTCGGGATCAACGTTCCGATCCCGGTGCCCGTCGCCTACTACTCCTTCGGTGGCTGGAAGGCGTCGCTCTTCGGCGACCGGCACATCTACGGCCCGGAGGGGATCGACTTCTACACGCGCTCGAAGGTCGTCACCTCACGGTGGCCCGACCCGGCCACCTCGCAGGTCGACCTGGGCTTCCCGCAGACGCGGTAGCGAACGCAAAGGGGCCATGGCCGGGTTCTGTCCCCGGCCATGGCGCCTTCGGTCAGACCGTCGCCTCCACCTTGGCGAGGCGTTCTGCGACCGCCACTTCGTAGCGTTCGACCCCGGCGATCTTCCCGCCGGCCGCGTCGGCCGCCTCGCTGCGCAGCGAGCTCGCAGCGGACTCGCTGGCCGCGAGTGCGTCGGCGCTCGTCCAGAGGGTGCAGAGCTTCGTCACGCCCCTCGCGCGGTCGGCGAGGGAAACGACGCCCGCGAAGCCCTCGAGGCTGCGGACGCGCGGCAGGATGTCCTCGATCACCTGTCGGGCGCCCGGGTCGATTTGCTCGGGCGGGCCCGCCAGGGTCGAGAGGCGCGCTGCCTTCGCGCCCGTCCCGCCGTCGAGCATCAGCACCTCGTAGACGTCGACGGAGACGCGACGGCCACGCATCTCCGGCGGGATCGTGCTGGCCATCTGCTCGAACGCCGGCTCCGCGTCGCGGAGCTCCTG
Organism: Gaiellaceae bacterium; assembly: GCA_036270155.1. Lineage (GTDB taxonomy): Bacteria > Actinomycetota > Thermoleophilia > Gaiellales > Gaiellaceae > PALSA-600. The sequence continues at coordinate 12,315 of DATBDB010000236.1, read as the reverse complement.
TTCGGTTGCGAACAGCGTGATGCCGAGCGCCGTGCCCTGCTCACGGTCGACGAGCATCAGGACTCCGTGCGCTCCGGGAATCGCGTCCCGGCGCGCATCGTCCCTCACCTTCGCGATCAAGTCGTCGGCGAGGCTCATGTCGCGGCCCTCGAATGATGCGACACGCGCATACATCGGGTCCCCCTTTCTAGATACCACCCATAATTTCCCCTGGTGCAGACGTTTTAAGCGCTGATTTCGGAATAGCGCCCCGTCAGCCGGACGTTTTCAAAGGGAATGAATGTGAACGAGCCCCGGCCCACATTCGCAGCGTGCCCCGAGTGCGGGGAGGCGCTGCACCGCGATGAGCTGGACGTGCACAGCTGCGACAGGAAGCGGCAGTTCGAGTTGGCCGTGCGCCGCGCGCTCACCGCGTTCGAGGACGAGTTCGGAGCCTGGCTGGGCACGTCACACGGGCGTTTCGCCGTCTGGCTCGCCGGGCGCGACCGCCTCTAGTCGAGTTTGCACTTTGCAAGTCCTGGGAACAGGGCTTGGAATGGATGAACGTGAGGCGGCAAACCGGTCGGCGGCGGACTATCTGGCACGGCTGCGCCAGCGGCTCTTGGAAGGCAAGTCGGAGATCGAGCGCCAGAAGGCATCGGTCGACGAGACGCATGAGCATCTTGCGGGCATGAGCCGGTGGATCGAGCAGACCGACCGAGAGCTTGGGCGAGAGCGCGAGCGCCGCAGGACGCGCGGCGACGACACCTAGTCCGCTCGGCTGCTCGGCGTTACGGGGTGAAGGTGACGGACTTGCCGAGCAGCGTCGTCTGCGCCGGCGTCGTCTCCGCGATCACCTTGCCGCCGCGGATCACCCAGCGCCGCGTGGCGCGCAGGCGGATCACCTCGACGGCGTCCGGTGCGTCGAAGACGACGCAGTCGGCGGGCTTTCCTTCCTCGATCCCGTAGTCGTCCTGGACGGCGAGGGTGCGTGCGCCGCGCTCGGTTGCGCAACGCAGCATCTCGGCAATCTCCTCGCGGCCGCTCATGTACGTGAAGTGCAAGGCGAGGTGCGCGGCGTCGACGAGGTCGGCCTTCCCCATCGAGTACCAGGGATCCATGATCACGTCATTTCCGAGCGACACGTTGACGCCCTCGGCGAGCAGCTCCTTCAGCTGTGCGAAGCCGCGCCGCTTCGGATAGCTGTCGAGCCGCCCCTGGATCAGCGAGTTTGCATACGGGTTGACGACGATGTTGATGCCTGCGCGCTTGAGAAAGCCGCGCAGCTTCGACGAGTAGTACGGCTCGTACGAGCCCATCGCGGTGCAGTGGCTCGCCGTCACGCGGCCACCGAGCCCGAACTTCACCGCGTCGTCCGCCATCACCTCGAGGAAGCGACTCGATGGATCGTCCGTCTCGTCGCAGTGCACGTCGATGCGGCGGTGATGCTGCTTCGCGAGCTCGAAGACGCGATGCACTTCCTTCAGGCCGAGCTCGCTCGTCGGCTCGTAATGCGGGATCCCGCCGACGCAGTCGACGCCGAGCCGGATCGCGTTCTCGAGCCGCTCCTCGTCGCCGTCGCGTGCGTAGATGCCGTCCTGCGGGAACGCCGTCACCTGAATCGTGCAGAGATCGGCAAGCTCGTCGCGCACGCGTAGGAGGCCGCGCACCATCGCTTCGTTCTCACCGGAGACGTCGGCGTGCGCGCGGATGAACAGCGTCCCCTGTGCGGCCGACCACCGGACGATCTCCGATGCACGGTCGAAGACGTCTTGCTCTGTCAGCGACGGCTTCAGCTCACCCCAGACGTGGATGCCCTCGATCAGCGTCCCGCTCTCGTTGAAGCGCGGCCGCCCGACGGTCAGCGACGCGTCGAGGTGGAGGTGGCAGTCGACGAGCGGCGGCGTCACGAGCCGTCCCCCGACGTCGATCGTCTCCCGCCCCTCGACTGTCCCTTTGTGCCCCTGCGGGCCGACGGAGACGAAGCGCCCGCCGTCGATGAAGAGGTCACGCGTCGTCCCGTCCAGCAACCGCGCGTTCTCGAGCTTGAGGTCGATCATCCGCGCGAGCCTAACTGGTGTCTGACACCTTCTCGGGGCGCGCCGGCGGTTCGCGGTGGTGTCTGACACCGGTGTGGGTTGCGGCGGCGGTTTGGAGTGCCGAAGGTGTCAGACACCTTTTTGAGGCGCGCCGTCGTTTGGAGTGGTGTCTGACACCAGTGGGAATCGGCGCGCGGCCGGGCTGTCAGGCACCAGGAGCGGCGAACCCTCGGTACCCGTTGTCCAGACCCACTCCTCAAGCGACTCGACCATTCCGGCCGCGACGGGGTTCTCTTCGATGTATCTCACCGTGGCCTGGTAGTGGAGCTCATCGCGAATCGTCCAGGACTCATAGCGCGACTCGAAGAGCGCCCCGCGCCGGCCGTGGCGCTTGTTGAACGCACGCGAGTAGCCGCCGTTCAGAAGCTTCATCCCATCCGGGATACTCCCCCGTCTCGGTCCGACCAACAGGTGGTAGTGGGTGTCCATGAGGCACCCGGCGTGAACGTCCCACCCTTCGCTGGCGACGACCCGGCGAAAGCGAATGCAGAAGTCTTGACGGTCGAAGTCTTCGCGGAAGATCGCGTGGTCGTCGATGCCGTGCAGCGTCAGGTGGTAAATCCCGTCGGGGTGGAAATCCCTTGGTGGCCTGCCCATGAGGCCACGATGCCTGCGCTACGCACCGGAGGTGCAACGCAAGCGACAAGTGTCTGACACCTTTTAGGACGGACTGAGCTTGCGCTCGACGCCGACGTCCGTCCGCATCGCTTCGAGCCAGCCTGCGCGCACCGAGGCGAGCAGTTCGCGGCCGATCTCGAAGCCCTCGTCGTGGCGGGCGACGATCTCCGCGCCACGCGCGCGTCCTTCCGCGAGCACGGCCGCCTCGTCGACGCCGGTGACGCGGCCGTCGCGCACGCGCCACTCGCCGCCGACCATCACCGACGACACCGCGAGCGTGGTCGACCCCAACGCAACTTGTCGGAGGGGATCGTTGAGCGGCGTGAAGACGATCGACTCGAGATCGAGCAGCACGAGGTCTGCGCGCCGGCCGGCCTCGAGCGAGCCGAGGCCGTCGCGATCCCCGGCCGCGGTCGCGCCGCCGACGGTGGCGATCCGCCACGCCTCTTCGGCGCCGAGCCACTGTTCGTAGTCGACCTCCCACAGCTTGTGCAGCAGCGCCGCCGTCTTGAGCGTCGCGAACATGTCGTTGCCGTCGTTCGAGCACATGCCGTCCGTGCCGAGCGCGACGTTGACGCCGTGGCCGAGCAGCTCCGGGATCGGTGCGATCCCCGAGCCGAGCTTCATGTTCGACACGGGGTTGTGCACGACGGTCACGCCACGGTCTCGCACGAGTTCCATGTCGGACGGTGTCATCCAGATCCCGTGCTCGAAGCACACGCGCGGTGAGAGGAACCCGATCGCGTCCATGTGCTCCGGCAGCGTCCGCCCGTACATCCGTTGTCCCGACACGGCCTGCATGCGCGTTTCGAGCACGTGGATGTGGATCATCAGATCGAGCTCGTCCGCGAGCGCCGCGCAGCCGGCCAGCATCTCGTCCGTGCAGCGCTGTGGCCCGGACGGCGCGAGGCAGATCGTGATCCCCTCGTCGGGCCGGTGGTAGCGCTCGACCGCACGGCGCGTGATGTCGCTCCACTCAGCCCACGTCGGCGGCTTCTCCCGCTCGAGCCGGGAAATCATCTCGTGCGATACCAGCCCAGAATCGAGCACGACCGTCTCGTGGTAGGCCCGGTCTCCCATGCCGATCGCGATCAGTGCGCGCAGGCCGAGGTCGCGGTAGGCGCGCACGACCGGCTCGAGCGCGTCCTCGTTGTCGTAAAGGAAGTCGACGACGGTCGTGGCCCCGGAGCGGAGCAGTTCGATCCCACCGAGGAGCGTCCGGGTGTAGATCTCGTCCGCCGACTGCGCCGGCGCCGCGAGCACCGGATACGAGAAGAGCATCCAGGGCTCGAGCGGGAGGTTGTCCCAGAGCCCGCGGAACCAGTTCTCGTTCGAGTGCGCGTGCGCGTTGATCATCCCGGGGACGAGTGCGAACCGCGTGCAGTCGAGGGTCTCTGCTTGTGACGGACTGTCACCAGCGCCGACGGAGACGATCCGGCCGCCGTCCACGACGACGTCCGCGCGCCCGAATGTGCCCCCGCGGAGGTCGACGAGGCCGTTGCTCAGGACGAGAGTCACGGACGGAGCGTAATTTCCTCGTCGGTCGGCTAGTGGACGAACGTCCGGTCGAAGGCAGATGATCGGCCGGACACCTCATCCCCTCGTATCACTGGGAGGCACACGCATGGCCACTGCAGAGCAGGCGGCCGACGTCAGGTTGGACACGCACGGGATTGCACCGGTTCCTGCGGCCGACCGCGACTCGACGCCCTTGAAGCAATTTTGGATCTGGGCCGGAGCGAACATTGCCCCGATCAACTGGATCCTGGGCGCGCTCGGGATCATCCTCGGGCTGAGCCTCGTCGAGACACTCCTCGTGCTCTTGATCGGCAACATCGTCGGCTGCGCGCTCTTCGGCGCGTTCTGCGTCATGGGCTTCCGCACCGGCGTCAACCAGATGACGCTGTCGCGCGCGGCCTTCGGCCGGCGCGGTGCGTACCTGCCCGCGACGGCACAGATGTTGATGACGATGGGCTGGCTCGGCGTCAACACCTGGGTCGTGCTCGACCTCGTGCTCGGCCTGCTCGGGCACTTCGGCATCGACCATCCGGGCACCGGTACGAAGTACGCGGTCGGGATCATCATCCTCGCGGTCCAGGCGATGATCGCGATCGTCGGGTTCTACTGGATCCAGGCGTTCGAGAAATGGACCGTGCCGATCGCCGCGGCAATCATGGTGCTGATGTCGATCCTTGCCTGGAGCAAGGTGAACATCGTCTGGAGCCATTCGACCGCGCACGGCGGCGACAAGTGGACGGCGATCACGCAGCTCACGACCGCGATCGGCGTCGGCTGGGGCATCACGTGGCTGTCCTGGTCCTCGGACTACACGCGCTTCATCAAGCCGGGCACACCGGAGAAGCAGGTCTTCTGGTCGACGTCCCTTGGCGTCTTCATCCCGACCGTGTGGCTCGGCTTCCTTGGCGCGTCGATTGCGAGCGCCGGCACGGAGGCGGATCCGGCTGCGTTCGTCGCGGCGGCGTTCGGAAGCGTCTCGATTCTCGTGCTCTTCCTGGTCATCCACGGCCCAATTGCGACGAACATCCTGAACATCTACTCCGCGACGCTGGCGGCGCTGTCGCTCGACATCAAGGTCGCGCGCTGGAAGGTGGCGGCGTTCGTGTCGTCGATCGGCGCCGTCGCGCTGATCGCGTTCATTGAGTCGAACAACTTCGCGCACAACTTCGACAACTGGCTCGCGTCGGTCGTTGTCTGGATCGCAGCGTGGGGTGGCGTGATGCTCGTCGACTTCTACGTCGTCCGCGGCGGGAAGATCGACGTCGAAGGCCTGTACGACGATCCCGAGAACGCCCGCTATGGCGACATCAACTGGGCCGCGGTGATCGCGGTCCTGGCTGGACTGGTCGCCGGGTGGGCGTGGGAGTACGGCCTCGTGTCGGCCTTCCAGGGGCCGATTGCCAAGGCGACGAACAACACGGACCTGTCGTGGCTGACGGCGATCCTCGTCTCCGGCGGGCTGTACTACGTGCTGCGGCCGATCCTCGCCAAGGACACGACCGTCACGCCCGCGACGGTCGACTAGAGATCGAGGACCGGGGAGGGCGGCGTGACGCCGCCCTCCCAATGCTCGATCTACGCCGTCGCGAGCGCGGCCGGCTTCAACTCCTCGCCGAACTTCGCGCGCTTGATGAACTGGCCGAGTCCCGGCTTTGCGACGAGCTGGTCGTTCTCGACGAGCACGTGGCCGCGGAGCAGGACAACGTCGGGCGAGCCTTGCACCTGGGTGCCTTCGTAGAGGTTGTAGTCCGACTTCGAGTGATGGGTCGACGCCGAGATCGTCACCTGCTTCTCCGGGTCGAAGATCACGACGTCGGCGTCGGAGCCGACGGCGAGCGTCCCCTTGCGCGGGTACAGCCCGAACAGCTTCGCCGGGTTCGTGCAGAGCAGCTCGACCATCCGGTTCAGCGAGATGCGCCCTTCGCGGACCCCGAACTGGTGGATCATCTGCAAGCGGTTCTCGAGCCCCGGGCCCCCGTTCGGGATCTGCCGGAAGTCGTCCCGCCCCACGTCCTTTTGCCCGTTGAACAGATACGCGCAGTGGTCGGTCGAGATCGCCTGCAGCACGTCGGTGCGAACTGCGTTCCAGAGGATCTCCTGGTTCTCCTTCGCGCGCGGCGGCGGCGTGTAGACGTACTTCGCGCCCTCGAAGTCCGGCAGATCGAGGAACGACTGGTCGATGAAGAAGTACTGGGTGCACGTCTCGCCCCAAACGTTCCAGCCCTTCTCCCGCGCGAGCGCAATCGGCTCCGCCGATTCCTTGCACGACACGTGCACGACGTAAAGCGGCGAGCCCGCGACGTGGGCGAGCTGGATCGCGCGGTTCGTCGCTTCGCCTTCGAGCTCGGGCGGGCGCGTGAGCGCGTGATACTTCGGTGAGGTGTTGCCCGCGGCGACAGCCTCGGTCATCAGCACCTCGATCGCGTCACCGTTCTCGGCGTGCACCATCACGAGCGCACCGGTCTCCGCAGCAACCTGCATCGTCTTGAACAGCGTCTCGTCGTCGACCATCAGCGAGTCCTTGTAGGCCATGAAGAGCTTGTACGAGGTGACGCCGTGCTCCTCCGGCAGACGCGCGAGCTCTTCGAGCGTTCCGCCCTCGCGCAGGTCGGTGACTGCGATGTGGAACCCGTTGTCGATCAGCGCCTTGCCTTCGCGCTTTGCGTGCCAGGCCTCGAGCGCCTCGCCGAACGTCTGCCCCTTGCCCTGGATGCAGAAGTCGACGTGCGTCGTCGTGCCGCCGAACGCGGCGGCGGTGTGGCCCGACTCGAAGTCGTCGATCGTCGTCTCGCCGCGCCACGGCATCTCCAGATGCGTGTGGGGGTCGACCGCACCCGGCAGGACGTATTTGCCGCTTGCGTCGATCACCTTGTCGGCCGCGACGTCCAGTGACTCGCCGATCAGGGAGATGCGCTCACCCTCGATGAAGACGTCGGCGACGTAGTCGTCCGCCGCGGTGATCACGCGGCCACCCTTGATCAGCACAGACATGGAACTCTCCTTCTCGTTCGGTGTTGCCAATTCTACGACGGAGGCCGCCCTGCTGGGCGGCCTCCGTGACCGTTCGGGTGAAGGGTCGGGCTACTTGCCGCCCTCCGTCAGCTTGACCGTCGCGGGCTTCCATTTCGAGCCGTTGACGTCGACGCCGGCGTCCTTCAGCTGGCTCAGCGCCTGGCCCGCGTACGTGTAGTTCGTCGCGCCCGTCGGCAGCTTCTTGATCACGCCGTAGGTCTTGGCGATCGTCGCCGTCTTGGCGACCTCCGACGCGGGCACCTGGCCGATGCCGGAGGCGTTCGGCCAGATCAGCTTGTTGATCTCGTTCATCTGCCAGGTCTGGTGGCCCTTGCCGAGGAGCGAGCCGTGCTTCAGCGTGATGTTCACGCAGTCGGCCTGGTGGTCGCGGCAGTAGATCCAGCCCTGGAACGAGGCCTTGAGGAACTTGACCGTCGTGGCCTGGTTCGCCGCATCCTTGAGCCAGTCACCGCGGACGAACACGTTGTCCTCGAGCATGCCGGTCCCGACCTGCGGGCTCGCCATCTTGAAGACGTTCAGATCAGACAGCTGATAGAGCTTGCCGGTCGCCGGGTTCTTCGTCTCCAGCACCTGCGCGAGCTCGTTGTAGGTCATCGCCGCCGCCGCGTCGACCTGGTTCTTCAGGAACAGGCTCATGTCGAACGGCTGGTTGACGATGGTCACGTCGGACGCCTTCGCAGGGTTGATCCCGTTCTTGGTCAGGGCGGCGAAGAGCTCGGGCTGGTTGCCGCAGCACCAGACGCCGACCTTCTTGCCGCGCATCTTTGCGATCGATGTGATGCCGCTCTGCTTCCAGGTCAGCTCGGTCATCCCCGACCGCGCAAAGACCTGCGCGACGGAGACGAGGCCGCTCTTCTGCTCGCGCGTCGCGAACAGGTTCGGCAGCCAGTCGATCCCGAAGTCGGCCTGCTTGCCCTTGACGACCAGCTCCGGAGTGATGCTCGGCCCACCGATCTTGATGTTCACGTTCAGGCCGGCGTCCTTGTAGTAGCCCTTCTCGAGCGCCGCGTAGTAACCGGCGAACTGCGCCTGGGTCACCCACTTCAACTGCAGCGTCACGTTCGTCAGCTTCTGCTGCTTCGGCGCTGCGCTCGCCGCAACGGCGCCGATCGCCGTTCCGATACAGGCGAGCGTGAGCAGTCCCACCACCCAGTGCTTCCTCGTCATGCAAGTTCCCCTTTCGAGTTGGCGCGACCGCTGGGGGCCGCAGGGCTCCATTCTCTACGTTCTCTACGCAGAGTTAAAGGGCTATTCGCCGTTAAGAGCGCGCGCCGAGGGGTGCCAGCTGGTGGTGAAGTGCTCGGCCAGCGCGACGCACCCGTAGAGACCGATTCCGAAGGCGCTCGCGAGCAGGATCCCGGCCCACGCGCGAGGGAAGTTGAAGAGCTGCGAGTCGTTGAGGATGCTCACGCCGAGCGCGTTCGTCGGCCCTCCGAAGTACTCGCCGACGATCGCGCCGATCATCGAAAGCACAGCCGCGACCTTCAGCCCGGTGAACATGAACGGGAGGGAGCTCGGGATCCGCACCCGCCGGAAGATCGCGAGCTCTCCACCTGCATACGAGCGCATCAGCTCGATCGACGACGGGTGTACCGACGTGAGCCCGCGCAGCGTGTTGACCATGGTGGGGAAGAAGCACAGCACCGCCGCGATCGACATCTTCGAGACCGGATTCAGGAGTCCAAACCAGTTGTTCGTGATCGGAGCGAAGGCGATGATCGGGACCGCGTTCGCGGCGATCGCGAACGGCATGAGCGCAGCTCCGACCCTGCGGAAGCGCGCGAGCACAAGCGCCGCGATGATCCCGAGCCCGGCGCCGATCGCGAAGCCGCCGGCCGCTTCCTTGAGCGTGTAGAGACCGGCATGCCAGAGCTCCGTGCGGTTGTTCCAGAACGCGGTCGCGATGTCGGACGGCTTCGGCAGCAAGAACGTCTGCACGTTCAGCGCGGTCGTCAGGCCCTGCCAGAGCCCGATCCCGAGCAAGAAGACGCCGATCGCGGGCAGCCAGTCGCGGAGCCGGCGCCCGACAACCGCGCCCATCCCCGCGGGGATCGGCTCGATCACGGCGCTGGTCAAAAGAGCTCCGGCGCGGTCGTCGAGGGCAGATGCCCGGCGGCCAGCGCCTCGCGCACCGCCGTGACGTGCTCGAAGAACCGCGGGTCCTCGCGGGTCTCCGCCGTGCGTGGCTGCGGCAGGTCGACGTCGATCACCTCGGCGATCCGTCCCGGCCGCGCCGACATCACGACAACGCGTGTCGAGAGATAGACCGCCTCCGGGATCGAGTGGGTCACGAACACGACCGTGCTGCGCGCCTTCTCCCAGATTTGGAGCAGCTCCATGTTCAGCCGTTCGCGCGTCATTTCGTCCAGCGCGCCGAACGGTTCGTCCATCAGAAGCAGCGCGGGATCGAACGACAGAGCGCGCGCGATCGAGACGCGTTGCTGCATGCCGCCGGACAGCTGCCAGGGGCGGTTCGACTCGAACCCGGTGAGCTCGACGAGCTCGAGCATCTCCTTGACGCGCTCGCGCCGCTTCGCGCGATCCCAGCCGAGCATCTCGAGCGGCAGCGAGACGTTCCGGGCGACGGTGCGCCAGTCGTAGAGGACGGCGTCCTGGAAGACGATCCCGTAGTCGTGGTCGAGGCGCGCCTGCTGCGCCGGCTTGCCGTTGACGATCACCGAGCCCGAGCTCGGCTGGATGAGGTCGCCGATGATCCGGAGGAGCGTCGACTTGCCGCAACCCGACGGGCCGATCAGCGAGACGAACTCGCCCTGCCGGATGTCGAGCGAGATTCCCTGGAGCGCGGTCACTCCGGTCCGGAACGACTTCGAGACCTCGCTGATCGAGACGACGGTGTCAGCGTTCTGGTTCATGCGACGTTCTCCGGAGCGCCCCGCAGGACGAGTCGTTCGGTGAGAGCGACGGCGGCGAAGAACACGATGCCGAGCGCAGCGCAGACGACGTTGGTCGCCCAGAGGAACGTCGGCTCGAGCGAGTAGTACTGGTTGAAGTTGACGATCGCGCCGCCGAGGCCGTTCTGGATCGATGCGGGAGCCTCGCCGATGATCGCGCCGATCACGCTTGCGGTGGCGGAGATCTTCAGCGCCGTGAAGATGTACGGCACCGAGGCCGGAACGCGCAGCTGCCAGAGCACGCGCCAGCGGCTCGCGGCATACGAGTGCATCAACTGCAGCGCCCGCGGGTCGACCGAGTGGAGGCCACGCAGCGTGTTGATCGCGACGGGGAAGAACGTGAGGTACGCGGCGAGCACCGCGACGGCCTTCCAGCCGGCGACGCCCTTCGATCCCAGCCCGACGACGACCATCGGGGCGATCGCGAGGATCGGCACGGTCTGCGATGCGACGATGTACGGCACGAGGCCGCGCTCCATGAAGCGCGACTGCGAGAGGACGACTGCGATCAGGAACCCGATCAGCGCGCCGAGGAGGAAACCCGCGAGTGCCTCCTTGCCCGTGAACCAGGTCGCGTCGAGCAGCGAGCGGATCAGCGGCGGGCCGCCCGTGGTCGTCGGCTGCCAGAACGCTTCGACGACCTTGTAGAGGTGCGGCATCGTCACGTCGTCGACCGCGAACGGCCACTTCCAGCCGGCCGTCTGCCACAACCACTTGTAGCCCTCCCAGAGCCCGACCAGCGCCGCCAGCACGAGCACGCCCGTGCCGAGCCGGCGGGCGACTCCCGAACCGGTCACTCCCGAATCAGGGGCCCGGGGAGCGGCCGAGGTCGCGACAGCGTCCATGCCTAGTGATTACCACAGTGAGACGCTCGTTGTAGAGTCGCGCCCGTGGCGCTCGACCCTGCACGCACGGTTCGCGACCTGGAAGAGCTTCGCGCGCTGACGGGTGACGAGAACGGGGCGCAGCGCGTCGCGTGGACGGACACGTGGGAGCAGGCGCGCGACTTCCTGCGCTCGAAGGTGGAGGGGACGGGCGCCGAGGAGGAGATCGACGAGGCCGGCAACCAGTGGTTCACGCTGCGCGGGGATTCGGACCGCGCGCTGATCATCGGGGGGCACATCGACTCCGTCCCGAACGGCGGCTGGCTCGACGGCTGCCTGAACGTGATGGCGGGCGTCGAGGTGCTGCGCCGGATCGCCGAGGAAGGGCGCCCGCCGGTGACGGTGCGCCTCGTCTCCTGGGCGGACGAGGAGGGCGCGCGCTTCGGGCGCTCGCTTTTCGGCTCGTCGGCCGCGGCCGGCTCGATGAAGGACCAGGACGAGCTTCGCTCGCTGAAGGATCGCGAGGGCGTCGCGCTCCCCGATGCGCTCGAGGAGCACGGGGTAGAGCTGGACGGCGCCCTGGCCGCGCGCTCGCAGCTCGAGAACGCCGCGGCCTACCTCGAGCTGCACATCGAGCAGGGCCCGGTGCTCGAATCGATGGACATTCCGCTCGGAGTCGTGCTCGGCACATTCGGCGTCGAGCGCTCGCGCTTCACGTGGCGCGGCCAGGCGGCGCACGCGGGCTCGACGCCGATGGACAAGCGCCGCGACGCCCTGGCCGGCGCCGCGAAGCTCGCGCTCTACATCCGCGAGATCGCCGCCGAGGTGGGCGGGGGCGCCGTCTGCACATCGGGAGGCGTCGTTACCAAGCCGGGCATCGTCACCTCGGTCGTCGAGACGGCCGAGCAGCTCCTCGACCAGCGCCATCTCGACGCCGATTCGCTCGCGCGGATGCTCGCGATGGCGCGCGAGGCCGCGGATCGGTTCGCCGCGGAGGAGAACATCGAGGTCGAGTGGGAGCGGATCTGGAACATCGAGCCGATCCTCTTCGACGAGACGCTGATCGGCTTCGCCGAGGAGGCGATCCGAGAGGTCTCCGGCACCTCGCACAAGCTGCCGTCAGGCCCGCTGCACGACGCCGCCGAGGTCTCGCGCGCCGGCATCCCGACGGTGATGGTCTTCGTCCAGAGCCTGCGCGGCCTTTCGCACACGAAGCTCGAGGACACGAAGCCGGAGCATCTCGAGCTGTCGGTGGCGGCCCTCGACCGGCTCGCGTCGAGGACACTGGAGTGGCTCGGATGAGCGGTGATCGCCGTCTTCTGGTCGGTGGGG
>DATBDB010000235.1:0-19252 GCA_036270155.1 Gaiellaceae bacterium | reverse complement strand
CTTGCCTTTGCCACTCCGGTCGCCGCGTGGGCGGTCGGTCTCCGCTCACCGTCGAAGATGAACGCGGCGTTCCGCTTCGTGCTGATGCCGATGTACATGTTTTCCGGGACGTTCTTCGCGCTCGACCAGTTGCCGCACTGGCTGCGTGTTGCAGCGAGCGTGCTGCCGCTGACCCAAGGGGTCGAGCTTTGCCGCTCGCTGAGTCTCGGCAGCGCGACGACACTCGAGGTGCTCGGGCGCGGCTCGTACCTGCTCGCGCTCGCGCTCGGCGGGATCGCGGCCGCCCGGCTGACCTACCGGCGGCGGCTGCACCCGTGATCGCCGCCGGCTGGACAGTCCGCCGGACGGGCAGCCTCGTCGAGCGGAACGCGATGATGTATCGCCGGTCGTTGACGCCCGTGCTCTCGAGCGTGGTCGAGCCGGTCCTCTACCTGCTCGGCATCGGCATCGGCGTGGGCGGGCTGGTCGGCACGGTGCCCGGGGTGGACGTGCGCTACGCCGTCTTCGTCGCGCCCGCGATCCTCGCCACCACGTCGATGAACGCCGCGCTGAACCAGACGAGCTTCGGCGTCTTCTCGCGCATCAAGATGGAACGGACATACGACGCGATCGTGCCGACGCCGCTTTCCGTGGCCGACATCGCGCTGGGCGAGGTCGTGACCGCGGTGATCGGCGGGATGATCTCGTCGATCGGCTTCGTGATCGTCATGCTCGCGCTCGGCGTCGTCACCTCGCCGGGCATCGTCTTTGCGATCCCGGCGTCACTGCTGATCGGGTACGCCTTCGGCGCCGGCGGCCTGGCCGTCACGACGTACCTCCGCGACTTCGCCGACTTCCAGCTGATTCAGCTGGTCATGCTCCCGATGTATCTCTTCGCGACGACCTTCTATCCGCTCGGGACGTACCCGTCATGGCTCCGTCCGCTGATCGAGATCCTGCCGCTCTACCAGAGCATTCAGCTCGTTCGGGAGCCGGCACTCGGATCGTTCGGGTGGCACCTCGCGATCCCGGTGCTCTACCTCGGCGCCTTCGGCTCGATCGCGCTCGCGATCGCTTCGCGGCGCCTCGCCCGCATGCTGCTCGCCTAGCGCGTTCGCTGCTCGTCGAGAGGAAATACGCCGACGCGGCGTGAACCCGAGGTGCGAAAATCACCTTGCCTCGGGACCCTCGGGACGGTGGCAGTTGAACAATCTGAACAGCAACGACGCGATGAGCTCGGGGGCGGGTGTGACTTGACGCTGCCACTCGAGAACACCGTCGCGCTCGTCACCGGCGCGAGCAGCGGCATCGGCGCCGCGGTTGCGATCAGGCTCGCTGCGGATGGCGCGACGGTCGCACTCCTTGCCCGGCGTCGCGACCGGCTCGATGACGTCGCCGCAACGATCGGCGCGGCAGGCGGAACGGTCCTCGCGCTGCGGACGGACATCAGCGCGAAGCGTGAAGCGCGAAGCGCTGTCGAACAGACGGCTTCCGAGCTCGGGCGCCTGGACATCGTCGTCAACAACGCCGGGATCATGCTTCTCGGGCGGGCGCTGGACGCGCCGATCGACGACTGGGAACGGATGGTCGCGCTCAACGTTTCCGGCTCGCTGTATGTCACGCGAGCGGCACTGCCGTACCTCGTTCGCGCCGCGGACGACTCGCCTCGTGGAGTCGCAGATCTCGTGAACATCAGTTCCACCGCGGGACGCATTGCGCGACCGGGCGCGGGTGTTTACTCGTTGACCAAGTTCGGCATCGGCGCGTTTTCCGACGCGCTCCGCCAGGAGCTGATCGCACACCGAGTTCGGGTGAGCGTCGTCGAGCCTGGAACGGTCGACACGGAACTTGTCTCGCATCTGCGCGATGACACCCGCGGGGCGGCTCGCAGCCAGGTGGCGGCGATCGAGCCGCTCCGCCCCGAGGACGTCGCCGACGCGGTGTCGTACATCGTCACGCGTGATCGTCGCGTGGCCGTCAACGAGCTGCTCATTCGCGCGGCGGAGCAGGAGTGGTGAGCGCCGGGCGCCGCTGAGCTACAAGCGTGCTTCAAGAATCACGACCGGGATCTCGCGGGTCGTGCGGCGCTCGTACTCGAGGTAGCCGGGCGCCCGAGCAGTCACCTCCGCCCACAGGCGGGCACGCTCGTCCGGGGCGGCGTTGCGCGCGGTCACGGCGCGGCGCTCGCGACCCGCCAGCAACTCCGCTTGCGGGCTCGCCTCGAGGTTGAGCCACCATGCCGGCGGCTGGTCGAGGCCACCATATGAAGCGATCACCACGACGTCATCTCCGTCGCGGAACGAACAGAGCGGCACCGTCCGCTGCTTCCCGCTCTTCCGCCCGGTCGTCGTCAGGAGCACGACCGGCAAGTCCCACAGGCGGCCGCCGAGCCGGCCGCCGCTCGCGCGGTAGAGCACCCGATGCAGCGCGCCGAGGTACTTGGTCGCTCCGCGCACCAGGATCCGGCGCCGGGCGGATTCCAGGCCAGTCGCCCTGGTGCCGCTACTCGGCGGCGGCAGTTTCTTCTTCGGCCGCGACGAGCTCTTCGTCGACCGGCTCGGGCGGGTTCGCGAGGAGGTATGCCTCCTGCGCCGCTGCCTGCTTCTTCTCGTCCTTGCGCTCCTGCTTGCGAGCCCGCTTCTCTCTGACGGACTGCTCGCGCTGGAGCTTCGCCATGGTCGTTTGTCTCTTTGAGGGAGCCAATTACGCCTCGTTTCCTCGACACTTTGTGTGATGTCACCGTAGCGCCTGCGGCGGACTGGCACTATGCGCCTATGGAGAACTGGGAAATTCAGCGTGTCGTAGCCGTTTCGCCGTCGAATGCGAACGATTGCGACGCCGCCTATCTATTGAAGGTGGCATACGGCGAAGAGCAGGCAGAAGTCGTCGTCGAGTTCGCCGCACCGTCGGCCGTCGCCTCGGGGGGATACGCCCAGGAAGTGGTCGGCAAGTTCCTCGCGGACGATGAACCGCCGCAGCGCCTTGTCGTCGAGCGCGATGGCTCAGTGCGGATCGTGACCGGGCCTCTGACGGCCGAGCGGGCGCCCCGCAGCAGGAGCACCCCGCGCGAGCCGCAGCGCGGCCGCCGGCGCGGCAACCGCTAACAACGGCACTTTTCCGGGACTTACGCAGCGCGCCCCAGCGTTGTCTTCCGTCATGGACGAACGCGGCAGCCTCGGAGTCCTGCGCGGGAGCGCGCTCTACGTCGGCGCGTTGATCGGCCCCGGCGTCCTGCTCGTGCCGGCGCTCGCAGCGCAATCAGCGGGCGCCGCCTCGATCATCGCGTGGGGCGGACTGCTCGTCCTCTCGGCGCCGCTCGCAATCACGTTCGCCGCGCTCGGCGTTCGCCACCCCGTTGCCGGCGGCGTCTCGACGTATGTGCGTGAAGGCTTCGGCGACGCGGCCGCGGCGGTGACGGGAGCGTGGTTCCTGTGCGCGGTGCTGCTCGGCGGGCCGGCGGTCTCGCTGATCGGTGGCTACTACGTCGCCGATCTCACCGGCTCGGGGACGTTCGTCGCGACGCTGGTCGGGCTCGCGATGTTCGGCACGGTGATGGTGGCGAACACGCTCGGACTGCGCGTGTCGTCGGGCTTCCAGCTCGCGCTCGCGTCGGTGCTCGTCGTCGTGATGGCGATTGCGATCACCTTCGCGCTCCCCTCGCGCGCGGGTCACAACTGGACGCCGTTCGCGCCGCACGGCTGGTGGGCGGTTGGAACCGCGGCGAACATCCTGATCTGGCTCTTCGTCGGCTGGGAGGCGGTCGCGCAGCTCGTGGGCGACTTCCGCCGGCCCGAGATCGATCTGCCGCGCGCGATGGCGCTTGCATTCGGGCTCGTCACCGTCCTCTACGCGGGGCTTGCCGTCGCGACGATCGGCGTCACCGGCGGAACGCATTCGCGCGTGCCGCTCGCCGACATCGTCTCCGTCGGCTTCGGTCGCATCGGCCGCGACGCGACGGCGGTGCTCGCGGTCGCACTGACGATGGGAACGATGAACGTGTACTACGGCGGCGCCGCGAAGCTCGCCGCGTCGCTTGCGCAAGAGGGTGCGCTGCCACGGTGGCTCGCAGGTGACGTGCACCGGAGCGTCCCTCGTCGGCCGCTGGCGGTGATCGCAGTGATCTCCGTCGTGTTGATCGCCGGGTTGGTGGCGGGATTCAGCAGCACCGAGGAGCTCGTACGTGCAACCTCGGCGTGCTTCATCGCCGTCTACGTCCTCGCGGTCGGCTCCGCGATCCGCATCCTCCGCGGCCGCATCCGCATCACTGCGTTCCTGGCGCTCGTCCTCACGATCATGCTCGGTGTCTTCTCTGCGCAGTACCTCGTGGTGCCTGCGGTGGTCGTTGCGGGCGCGCTGCTCCTGCGGCGGCGCCTGGCGTCAAGGGTCACGGACGACGATGCGATCGCCGTCGATCCGCACAATGGCCGACCACGCGATCTCGTCGTGCCTGCGCGACTTGATCCCGAGGCGGTCCAACATGCCGAGACGACCGACACAGAGCGCGACCACCTCGAGGCGTGAGTCACTGAGCTCGCCGCGCAGGTCGTGAAGGTGCCCAAGGGAGAGCCCTGACTCGGTCTCGACCCTGCGCCCGATCAGCGAAGAGAACGTCCTCACCTGCTGGCTCCAGGGATGTGTTCGAGCAGCGGGCGCACGCGATCGTCGCCCTTGCCCAGGCCGTACTCCGGGGCGGTGCGCCTCAGGTGCACCGCGGAATCGATCTTCGCCACTTCGTCCCACGGGATGCGCACGCGGTGCGAGCCGCCGATCCAGCCCGCGAGTCGCCCGATCCGCCCCGAGCGCTCGGGCCAGTAGCCCGGGCCGGAGAGGATCGCGACGACCTCCGCACCCTCGACGGCGAGATCGTCGACGTTCCCGCAACGGCGTCCGTCCTTGTCGAGCAACTGATGGTCGAGGATGTTGTGGCCGAGGTGGAGCTTCGTCATCAGTTCTGTCCCACGTTCGTGATCAGCATGAGCGGGATGGCAGCGACTGCAATCACGAGGATCACGACCAGATAGATGACGCCGAGCGTGTTCGCCACCGGCCCGTTCTTGTTCGCGCCCATGTAGTCGGGGTCATTCGCGACGAGCAGGATCGGGATGTAGGTGAGGGGCAGCGCCACGGCCGAGAAGATGACGGCGTACTCGGTGAGCATCACCGGGTCGACGCCCGTCATCACGATCGCGAGCGCAAAGACGAGCAGCACGAGCCACGTCAGGGCGAACCGCGGTGCGCCGGCGGGGTTGCGGTAGCGGCCCCACTCCCATCCGAGGAACTGCGCGAGGTTGTACGCGCCCGAGAACACCGTGTCGATCGACGCGCCGCCGACCGCGAAGAGGATGCCGACCAGGGCGAGCAGCAGACCGATCTTCCCGAGCGGTTGCTCCGCGCCGAGCGCAATCGTGCCGAGGTGCTCCGGGTTGATCGCGTGGCGCAGGAACACGGCGGCGCCGACGATCATCAGTGCGAGTGACAGCAGTCCGCCAAGGGAATAGCCCACGATCGCGTTCGCGCGGTTGAGGCCGACATCCTTCGGCGTCCAGCGGGCCTCGACACCGCCTGACGAGTAGAAGTAGACCTCGTACGGCGTCATCGCTGCGCCGAGCAGGCCGATCGCGAAGTACATGTACAGCCAGGGGTTGTTCTGCGAGATGTGCGGGATGAAGCCGTTGCCGACCTGGGCCCAATCGGGGCCCAGCTTCACGGCGGCGACGGCGAACACGAGCATGCAGAGGCCGCCGTAGCCGAAGATCCGTTCCATCCACTCGAGCTTCACGATCCAGAGGACGAGCGCGAGCCCGACGACCCCGAGCACGAGCAGGACGCGGTAGGGGAGACCCGACAGGAGTTGCAGCGCGATCGCGACGCCGCCGATCTCGGCTGCGAGCGTGAGCAGGTTGACGACCTCGGATGCGATGAGCGCGGAGAGGCCCGCGGTGAACCCGGTGCGCTCGCGCACGGCATCGAACACGGCTTTGCCTGAGGCGGCCGCGACGCGGCCGCTCATCTCCGAGTAGACGATGATCCCCAGGACGCCGATCGGGATCACCCACATCAGCTGGTAGCCGAACGTCGCGCCGGCCGCGGTGTTGAAGACGAGGTCACCGATGTCGACGAATCCCCCGATCGCCGCGAGGATTCCGAGTGCGAGGTTGAGGAACATCTTCGGCTTCACGAGCAGCTACCGGCCCTCTTGAACGCGTCGGCGAGCGCACGGGCGCCGTTGCGATCGGTGGGCCGGTCATGCAGCCTCCGGAGCCGTGAGGCGAGGATGGAGGCATCCTTGGCCTTCGCGCGCGCGCGTTGCTCGAGGCCTGCGGCCGCCGGCCTGTGTGCAAGCGCATCAGCGAAGTTGCCGGCCTGGATCGCCAGCTCCTCGGCCTGCTCACGCGCGAACGAGGTGGTCACGCGGTCGCGGGCGACGGCGCTCGAAAGGAGCCACGCCTCGCAGCTGATCGAGTCGATGGTCGAAGCGTCGTTCGTGAGCGCATGGCGGTCGACGGTGCCGCCGTTGCAGCCCGTCAGAGCAAGCAGCACGAAGATGACCCCGAGTCCCCTCACCGTCGCGTTTTCACCATGAGCAACAGACGGCAAACGCCGCCTGTCGGCGCGGCGGCTCTCCTCAGCTAGACCGCGACGCGAATCTCGCCGCCGACCAGCACGCGCTCGATCTCGAGCGCGTCGGTCAAGACGACCACGTCGGCGGGCAGTCCGACGCCGAGGCGCCCGAGCCCGGGATCGCCGAGCACCCGCGCCGGTGTCGAGGTCGCGGCCTGGACCGCCTCCTCGAGCGGCACACCGAGCTCGTGCAGGTTGCGGACTGCCTCGATCATCGTCAGCACGCTGCCGGCGAGCACACCGTCGGGCCCACGCACCGTCCCTTCATGCACGTGCACGTCGAGGTTCCCGAGGCTGTAGGAGCCGTCGGCCACGCCCGCGCCGGTGATCGCGTCGGTCACGAGCGCCGTCCGGCCGCGCGCGGCGCGCCAGACCGTCTTCGCCGTCTCGGGTGCGAGGTGGATCCCGTCGAGGATGATCGACACCACGACGTCGTCGCGCGCCAATGCCGCGCCGACGATGCCCGGATCGCGGTGCAGGAACGGGCGCATCGCATTGAAGAGGTGTGTGACGCTCCGCGCTCCGCGATCGAACGCGGCGTTCGCCTGGGCAGCGGTCGCGTCCGTGTGGCCGAGCGACACCGCGACACCGCGTGCGAGCAGCGTGTCGATCAGCGAGTCGGCGCCCGAAAGCTCCGGCGCGAGCGTCATCAGGCGTACCGGCCCCGCCGCGAGCAGGCGATCGAGCAGCGCGGGGTCGGGGTCGCGGCGCGCCGAAGCCTCGTGCGTGCCGAGCCGGTTCGGCGAGAGAAACGGTCCTTCGAGGTGCATGCCGAGAATGCGCGGCCGTGACTCCTCGGTCGGGACCTCCGCCATCGCAGCGAGCAGCTGCTGTTCCGGCGTCGTGATCAGCGTCGGGAGGTAGGCGGTGACCCCGGTCTCGAGCAGCGCTTCGCCGGCGCGCCGGTAGCCGTCGGAGTCGGCGTCGAGGAAATCCACGCCGCCGAAGCCGTTCACCTGCAGGTCGACGAAGCCCGGCACCGCGATTCCGCGCCCGCCGGGAGAGGCGAGACCGACCGCCACGACATGGCCGTCGACCACCTCGACGTCGCCTTGGACGAGCAGCCCATCGACGAGCGCCGCCTGCACTCCCAGCTTCATCGCGCCAGCATAGAAGGTGGTCCGGTAGTTGGTCAATACCAGTTTTCCGAGAATAGGCTTGTATCCGGCCAAGTTGGTCTATACCATCGACGGATAATGGCGGAGATCCGGCTCGCAGAAGTGACGAAGTCCTTCGGCGCCGTGACGGCGGTGGACGGGGTCTCCCTGGACATCCAGGACGGCGAGTTCCTCGTCCTCGTCGGCCCGTCCGGCTGTGGCAAGTCGACGCTCCTGCGGATGATCGCGGGTCTCGAGGACGTGACCTCCGGCGAGATCTGGATCGGCGACCGAGACGTGACCGACCTCCAACCACGCAGCCGGGACATCGCGATGGTCTTCCAGACCTACGCGCTCTACCCGCATATGACGGTGCGCCAGAACATGGGCTACGGGCTCAAGGCGCGGCGCACGCCGAAGGCGGAGATCGTCCGCCGCGTCGACGAAGTTGCGGAGCTCCTCGGCCTGGCCGAGCTGCTTCACCGGAAGCCGGCACAGCTCTCGGGAGGGCAGCGCCAGCGCGTGGCGATGGGCCGCGCGATCGTGCGGCAGCCGCAGGCGTTCCTGCTCGACGAGCCGCTCTCGAACCTCGACGCAAAGCTGCGCGTCGGCATGCGCGCGTCCCTCGCGCAACTGCACCAGCGGCTCGGCGTCACGACGGTCTACGTCACACATGACCAGACCGAAGCGATGACGCTCGGCCAGCGTGTGGCCGTGATGCGCGACGGGCACATCCTCCAGTGCGACCGTCCCCAGGAGCTCTACGCGAATCCGAAGAACCTGTTCATCGCGGCCTTCATCGGCTCACCGGCGATGAACCTCGTCGAGGCGACCTACGAGGACGGTGCCGTGCGCTTCGGGCAGCACCGCGTGCCCCTCGCAACCGCGCCCGCAGCGGGACGATTCGTGCTGGGCATCCGCCCGGAGAGCTTTGAAGACGCGACCTTTGCGCCCGGCTTGCCGACGATCGACGTGGACGTCGCGGTCGTCGAAGAGCTCGGCTCGGACGCCCACATCTTCTTCCAGGTCGACGCGCCGCCGATCACCGCCGAGGTGTTGGAATCAGCGCTGGAACCGACTTCAGATGGCGGCCTGCTGCCCAGCAACCAGGCGCTCTTCACGGCGCGCGTCGATGCGCGCTGCACCGCGCGCGTCGGTGAGCGGCTGCAGCTGGCCGTCGATCCTGCGCGCTTCCACTTCTTCGATCCCGACACCGGTGACCGGCTCGCGCCGGCGGGCGCACCGGAGCTCGTGGGCGTGCATTGACGAAGCAGCGCGAGACGCGCGAGCGCGTCCTCGAGCTGATCGAGCCCCTGAGGGTCGGTGAAGCGATCCCGGCCGAACGGCAGCTGGGAATCGACCTCGGCGTCTCGCGCCTGACGGTGCGGGCGGCGCTCGACGAGCTCGTGCGCGAGGGCTATCTCGTCCGCCGGCGCGGGGCGGGCACGTTCGTCGCGGAGCCGAAGGTCGCCAAGGGAATCGACATCACGTCGTTCAGCGACGACATGCGCGCGCGCGGGCTCACGCCCGAAAGCCGCACGCTCGACCTGCGCGTCGAGATGGCCGGCGCACGACTCGGGCGCATCCTGCACGTGTCGCCGTCCGAGGAGATCCTCTCGGTCAAACGCCTCCGTCTCGCCGATGGCGATCCGATGGCGATCGAGCTGCTCCATACGCGGGCGTCGCTCGTGCCCGGGCTCACCGGCCGCGACCTCGAGGAGAACTCGTTCTACGACCTGCTCGCGAGCCGGTACGGGATCTCGATCGTCGGGGGCACGCAGACCGTCGAGCCGACGGTGACGAACGAAGAGGAGTCGGCGTCGCTCGGCGTTCCGCTGCACTCGCCGGCGCTGCTCTTCGAGCGACTCACGCGGTCCTCGACCGGAGACCTCGTCGAGTTCACCAGCTCGACCTACCGCGGCGACCGCTACCGGATCGTCACGGAGATCGGGATCGGCGGCGCCTCGCCGATGGAGATCACCGCCGCTGCTGCGCTGCGGTAGAACCACCTTGACGATTGGTATTGACAAGTTGGTGAACACTGTGAAAGCATCCGGCGCAGTGGACAGTGGTCTGTACCAATCGCGGCGACAGAGCCGCCTGACTCTGGGGGCTTTCCAGATGAAGAAGAGAAGCAGCATCGCCGCTCTCACGCTCGTCGTCGTTCTCGCCGCCGCGATCACCGCAGCGACGTCCGGCGCGGCAACCAAGAAGGCGGCGGCAAGCAGTATCACCGTGTGGCTTCAGGTCGACGCGCAGTCCGGCTGGCCGGATCTCGTCGCAGCCGCCAACAAGCAGTTCCAGTCCGATCACCCGGGTGTGACGGTCGACGTCCAGTACCAGACGTGGGGCACGCACCTGCAGAAGTTCGACACGACGCTCGCAGGCGGTGGCGGCCCAGACGTGATCGAGATGGGCAACACCGAGATGACGAAGTACATGGCCGCGGGGGCGTTCGCCGACCTCAACAAGTCGTCGTTCGACAACTCGGCCAACTGGCTGAAGGGGCTTGCCGCGTCCGGCTCGTTCGGCGGCAAGACCTACGGCGTGCCGTACTACGCCGGCTCGCGTGTCGTCACCTACCGGAGCGACCTCTACAAGTCGGCAGGCATCAAGAAGCTGCCGTCGACGACCGCTGAGTACTCGGCCGACGCGAAGAAGCTGCTCGCGAAGAACTCGAAGAAGGGCTTCTCGCCCGTCTACATCGCCGGCACCGACTGGTACGTCGCGATGGGCTTCGTGTTCGACTACGGCGGCGGGATCGCCCAGCAGGTCAGCGGCAAGTGGAAGGGCCTGCTCGACTCACCGAAGTCGATCGCCGGCCTCACCGCGTACCGGGACTTCTTCAACGCAACCTCGCGGGCCAGCAAGACGACCGATGAGACGCATCCGAACCCGTACGACGTGTACGCACAGGGTCAGGCCGCGTCGATCGTCGGCCCGAGCTGGTTCAGCTGCTGCGTCGGGAAGCAGTACACCGCCGCGACGGCGCAGTTCGTGATGCCGGGCCACGTCAAGGGTCAGGCGATGCCGGGCTTCCTCGGCGGCTCCGACCTTGCCGTGCCGGTCACGAGCTCCAACAAGGCGCTCGCCTCCGACTGGATCAAGGACTTCACGAGCACGAGCGGCGAGAAGGGCCTCCAGGCGAAGGGCAACATCCCGAACGCAACGAACCTGCTCGGCGCGAGCGTCAACGAGCGCGCTGCATCGCGCAGCTGGTTCGTCCCGACGGCGAAGCACTGGGTCGACGTCGAGAACGGCAACATCCTCCGCAACATGCTGGCGCAGATCCTCAGCGGCAAGTTGTCCGTCAAGCAGGCAGCGGCCTCCGCCAGCGACAACATCGCATCGGTGCTGAACCAGTCGTAACTGGTGCACGAGACCAGCAGTAACGCCGCCGCCGGGACGCTCTTGGGGACGTCCCGGCGGCGACGGCGTTTTTGGAACCGCACGCTCCAGGGAGCCGTCCCGTACGGCTTGATCCTTCCGGTGCTCGTGGTGATCGGGGTGATCCTCGGCTACCCGCTGTACTGGCTCGTCAAGCTCTCGACCCAGAAGTACGGCCTCTTCGAGCTGATCCGCCACCAGGGCGTGCCAGTCGGCCTCGACAACTACAGCTCGGTGCTGCACGACGGCGTGTTCTGGCACACGCTGCTTCGCACCGTTGTCTTCACCGCGGTCAACGTCACGTTGACGATGGTGCTCGGGATGCTGCTCGCGCTGCTCCTCGTGCGAGTGAGCACCTTCGTTCGCATCCTGCTCAGCTCGGGGCTCGTCCTCGTCTGGTCGATGCCGGTCGTCGTCGCAGTACAGGTCTGGTACTGGATGACGAACTACGAGAACGGTGTCGTCAACTACGTCCTGTCTCACCTTGGCATCGGTGACTACTTCCAGCACGACTGGTACGCGACGACCTTCTCGCAGCTCAGCATCGTCACGCTGCTGATCGTCTGGGGTGCCCTGCCATTCGTCGTGATAACGCTCTACGCCGCGCTCGCGCAGGTGCCGCCCGACCTCGTCGAGGCGGCCGAGGTCGACGGTGCGCGCGGCTCGCGCATCTTCCTCGATATCACGCTGCCGATCCTGCGGCCGATTCTGCTCATCCTCACGAGCCTGTCGATCATCTTGGACTTCGGCGTCTTCACGCAGCCGTACCTCTTGATCGGCCAGTCGAAGATCACGAGCGGCAACTACCTGATGAGCATCTACCTCTTCGAGGAGGGCTACTTCAAGAGCGATTTCGGCCGCGGCGCCGCGATCTCCATCCTGATGCTGCTGATGGTCGCCGTGTTGAGCGTTGCGTACGTGCGCAAGATGGTGCGGATCGGGGAGGAGACGGCGTGAGCAAGCGAAGACGCGGGCGCCGCGCGCGGCAGGCCGGCTGGAACGCGGTCGGGCTGGCCGTGTTCGTCGTGATGGTCTTCCCGGTCTTCTGGATGATCTCGACTGCGTTCAAGCCGAGCGAGCAGATCGTCAGCCTGAACCCGACGTGGCTCCCGCTGCACCCGACGATCTCGCACTTCCGCGACGCGATGCACCGCCCGTTCTTCTGGGTGGACGTGAAGAACAGCCTGATCGTCGTGAGCCTCACGGTCGCGATCTCGATCGTGCTTGCGTTCCTCGCCGCGGTTGCGCTCGCGCGGTACCGCTTCGGCGGCCGCAAGCTCTTCGTCGTGCTCGTGATCGGCATCCAGATGCTGCCGCAGGCCGGTCTGATCATTCCGCTCTACGTCGTGCTCGCGCGTTACCACCAGACGAACGCGCTGATCGGCCTGACCATCACGTACATGACGTTCGTGCTGCCGTTCTGCGTCTGGACCTTGCGCGGCTTCCTGCTCGGGATCCCGAAGGAGCTCGAGGAGGCGGCGATGGTCGACGGGTCGACCCGCCTCGGCGTGTTCATCAAGATCCTGCTGCCGCTGATGGGACCGGGTCTCGTCGCGACGTCGGTGTTCGCGTTCATCACGACCTGGAACGAGTACATCTTCGCGGTCGTGCTGCTCCACGATCAGTCGAAGCAGACGGTTACGGTCTGGCTCTCCTACTTCCTCGGCAGCAGCCGTCACACCGACTGGGGCGCGCTGATGGCCGCCTCGACGCTGACGGCGATCCCGGTCGTCGTGTTCTTCCTGCTCGTGCAGCGGCGGATCGCGTTCGGCCTGACCTCGGGGGCGGTGCGCGGGTGAGCGAACTGGAGCGGCTCGCGTCTGCGTGCATCTTTCCGAGCTTCCCGGGGACGGAGGTTCCGGACTGGGTGCGGCGCTTCCTCGCAGGCGGCGGGGGCGGGCTGACGCTGTTCGCCTACAACGTGCCGTCGAGCTCCGCACTCGCCGCGCTATCTGCGTCGCTGCGTGCCGAGCGGGACGACCTGTTGCTCGCGCTCGACGAGGAGGGCGGCGACGTAACCCGGCTCGAGTGGGAGACCGGAAGCTCGTATCCCGGCGGCGCCGCGCTCGGCGCGGTCGACGACGTGGCCGTGACGGAGGCCGTCGCATCGTCGATCGCCGCAGAGTTGGCCGACGTAGGCGTCAACTGGAACCTGGCGCCGGTCGCCGACGTCAACGTGCCGGCGAATCCGGTGATCGGGACGCGCGCGTTCGGCTCCGACCCGGAGCTCGTCGCGCGGCACGCCGCGGCGTTCGTCCGCGGCACGCAGAGCCGTCGCGTCGCCGCCTGTGCAAAGCATTTCCCGGGGCACGGTTCGACGGAACAGGACTCGCATCTGGAGCTGCCGACGCTCGTCGGCGATATCGAGGCCGGACTGGAGCCGTTCCGCGCCGCGATCGCCGCGGGTGTCCAGACGATCATGACCGCGCACGTGCGCGTCGACGAGCTGCCGGCGACGGTCGATCCAAGGATCGTCACCGATCTGCTGCGCGGCGAGCTCGGGTTCGACGGGGTCGTGATGGCGGACGCGCTCGAGATGAAGGGTGTCAGCGCGTCGCTCGGGGTCGAGCAGGCGGCGGTGCGGGCGCTCGAAGCCGGCTGCGACGCGCTCTGCGTCGGGCACGATCTGCACGAAGATGCGGTCGAGCGGATTCTGGCGGCACTTGTCGCGCGCGTCGACGAGGCGCGGCTACGCGAGGCGGCTGGACGGATCGCGCGGTTCGCGGCGTGGGCGCGTCCCGCGGCCAGCGTGGCGGACCGTGCTGGAGCCGCCGCCGCCGCGCGCCGCGCCGTCCACGTCGAGGGTGATGTGTCGCTCGACTCCGCCCCGCGGATCGTCGAGCTGCGCCCGGTCGCGAACATCGCCGCCGGAGAGGCCGAGCATGGCCTCGGGACGGTCGTGCGCGAGGGAGAAGCGATCCCGCCCGCGGACGTGATCGTCGTGCGCGACGCGCACCGGCATCCCTGGATGAGGAGCGCTGCCGACGTCGAGGGGATGATCGTCGTCGAGACCGGGCTCCCGGTGTGGCGGCCGAGCCACGCGCGCGGCTACGTCGCCGCGTATGGCGGCAGCCGTGCTTCACTGGCTGCGGTGACTGAGGTGCTCTTGTGAGCTCGCATCTCGAACAGGAGCTGCGCCAGCAGCCGGCTGCACTCGCGCGTCTGATCGAGAAGCAGCTCGGCTACGCGGAGCAGGTGCGCGAGCTCTTCCTCCGCGAGGACGTGCAGTACATCTTGTTCGCGTCGCGCGGCAGCTCGTCGAATGCCGCGCGCTACGCGCAATACCTCCTCGGGCGCGCGTACCGGGTGCCCGTTGCCTTCGCGACGCCGTCGCTCTTCACACTGTACGAGCAGCCGCCGCGGCTCGACGGCGCGCTCGTGATCGGCATCTCGCAGTCGGGGAAGTCGCCGGACGTGGTCGAGGTCGTCGCGGAGGCGCGCCGCCAGGGGAGGCCGACGATCGCGCTGACGAACACACCGTCCTCACCGCTCGGGCTCGCCGCGGACGGCGTGCTGAAGCTTGAAGCGGGCAAGGAGCAGGCGGTCGCAGCGACCAAGACGTACGTCAACTCGCTTGGTGCGGTGGCGCTGCTCTTCGCCACGAGCACGGCCGACGCGCAGGCACTGGGCGAGCTGCAGCGCCTGCCCGACCAGCTCGAGGCCCAGCTCGACCACTCGTGGCGGCACCTGGACGAGGTCGACCGCCTGGGTGCGGTGGACGGGGGCACCGTGGTGTCGCGCGGCATCAACTACTGCACGGCCTTCGAGACCGCGCTGAAGATCCGGGAGTGCTCCGGGCTGCTCTTCGAATCGTGGTCGGCCGCCGACCTGATGCACGGCCCGGTCGCGGCGATCGGGGAAGGCTGGCCCGTCGTTGCCGTCGCTCCCTCAGGCCCGGCGCTGGGCGCAATGGCAGACGCGGTGGACGCGGTCGCGGCGCGTGGCGCACGCACCGTCGTGATCTCGGACGACGCCGGGCTGCTCGCCCGGGGGGAGATCGGCCTCCCGCTCCTGCCCGGCGTGCCCGAATGGCTTAGCCCGCTCGTCGCGGTCGCGCCGGGCCAGCTCGCGGCCCTGCGGCTCGCGCAGCTGCGCGGCATCGACCTCGACGCGCCACTTGGCCTGTCGAAGGTCACCCTGACCCGTTAGCGTTTGGCCCTCGATGGGCGTGGTCGACGGAGAGCGCCGGTTCGCAGCACCACCCGAGCGCGTGTTCGCGCTGCTGACCGATCCGGACGTCGTGGCATCCGCGATGCCAGCGGTGCGCAGCCACTCGGTAATCGACGCAGATCACTGGCTCGCGAAGGTGAAGCCGCCGCTCCCGTTTGCGCCGAGCATCACGATCCGCTTCGAGGTGCTCGATCGCCGGCCGCCGGAGCACGCTGCGCTGCACGCACACGGCGGTGGTGCCGACGTGACCTCGACGTTCGACCTGTCGGCCGACGGTGAGGGAACGCTCATGCACTGGCGCAGCGAGATCAAGCTCTCGGGCCTGCTCTCGCGGGGGCTGGAGGGCGTGGCGGAGCGACAGGCGGAGCTGACGCTCGACGCTGTCGAGCGGGCGCTCTAGACGTCGGCGATCTCGACGTGGCGGTCGGCCACGCAGAGATGCGCCCAGTGCTGGGCACGCTCGACGATCCGCGCCTCGATCGCGGCCCGCTCGGCCGGATCGCCCGGCACGCGGTCGGAGGCCACCTCGATTCGCACCTGGTGCACCGATGCCTCGACGTTCGCATCGATCTCGTGGCGCTCCTCGGAGATGATCGAGACCTCGCCGACCTCGTCGAGCAGCCACTCGGCCAGCCGGTCGATCTCCGCAGCGGTCGCGTCGCGTCCGGCGAAGATGCCGAAGTTGATGCGCACCTCGATTGCGGGGGCGTCATGTTGGTGCACGGCAAATGCCATCGAAGGGTCCATCATGGGTTCAACGTACATGTGCCCCGGTTGGGTGCGCTCAACCTTCCCGAGGTTGCCAGCGGAACCCGCGGATCGCCGCAACCAGGCCGATTACGCCCCAGAGCACGACGATCGCGAGCGAACCGATGACCGACCAGATGTGATGGTGTTGCACCATCACGTCGCGCATCACCTGCGTGAAGTAGGTGAGCGGCAGGACGTCGGCGATCGCGCGCAGGAACGAGGGGTACTCCTTGGGGGTGAAGAACGTCCCGGAGATGATCGCCATCGGCAGGTAGACGAAGTTCACGACCGCCGACGAGCCTTCCGCCGAGCGGACGTAGCCGGTGAGGCCGAGCCCCATCGCCGCGAACGCGACCGCGCCGATCGCGAGGGCGATGAGCAGCGAGAACGGGACGCCGGGGAGGGCGACCGAGAAGAGCAGCCGGCCGATCGCGATGATCAGCGCGGCCTCGATCAGGAAGACGATGAACGTCGAGACGAGCATGGCGAGCAGGTACGTCGCCGGCGGCAGCGGTGTCGCGCGAATGCGCTTGAGCACGCCGCTCTCGCGCCGGATCACCATCGTGATCGCGAGCCCTGCGAACGCCGTCGACGCGACGCCGTAGCCGATCATCCCCGCCTCGAGGAACGGCGCCGCGCGGATGTGCTCCTTCGTGATCGTGCTGTTGCCGTAGATCGAGCCGAAAACCAGGAAGAAGATGATCGGCAGGAAGAACGTGAAGAACGCAGCTTCGCGGTTGCGCCAGAAGAGCAGTTGCTCCGTCCGCACCTCGTGGAGGAACAACTTCATTCCGCGGTCAGCTCCAGGTAGATGTCCTCGAGCGTGGGGCGGCGGACCTCAAGCCCTTCGAGCTCCTCGCCGCGCGCGAGTGCTTCCGCGGTCAGCTCGTGCAGGCGGCGCGTTGGGTCGTACGTGTGCTCGACGATCTCCTCGCCGTCGCGGCGGTAGTGGATCTCGGTCTCGACGGCGCCGCCGGTCAGGTCGGACGGCCGCCCCTCGCGCACGATCACACCGTCGCGCAGCACGGCCACACGGTCGGCGAGCTGCTCGGCCTCGTCGAGGTAGTGCGTCGTCAGCAGCACCGTCTTGCCGAGGCTGCGGAGGCCGCGGATCGTCTCCCAGGCTGTGCGGCGCGCGCCGGGATCGAAGCCGGTGGTCGGCTCGTCGAGGAAGATCAGCCCCGGGTCACCAACGAGCGCGATGCCGAGGTCGAGCCGCCGCTGCTGTCCGCCCGAGAGCCTGCGGACGCGAACGTCTCGCTTTTCCGTCAGCCCGACGAGCTCGACGACTTCGTCGGGATCGCGCGGATGGGAGTAGTAGCCGGCGAAGACGCGCAGGCTCTCCTGGACCGTGAGGTTGGGGTAGAGC
Organism: Gaiellaceae bacterium; assembly: GCA_036270155.1. Classification (GTDB taxonomy): domain Bacteria; phylum Actinomycetota; class Thermoleophilia; order Gaiellales; family Gaiellaceae; genus PALSA-600. The sequence goes on along the minus strand of DATBDB010000235.1, from coordinate 1,879 downwards.
GAGGACGACTGGAGCATCACGCCGATCTGCTCACGCCAGGCCGAGCCTGCCTTCTGCGGATCGGTGCCGAGCACCTCGACCGTGCCGGCGTCGCGCTTGCGGTAGCCCTCGAGGATCTCGACGGTCGTCGTCTTGCCGGCGCCGTTCGGGCCAAGCAAGCCGAACACCTCGCCCGTCTCGATCGTGAAGTCGATGCCGCGGACGGCTTCCAGCGTGCCGTAGGCCTTGCGCAGGCCCTGCACGGAGACGGCCGTCACAGCTGTACCTCGTGCACTGCGCCGGGCGCGAAGTCCAGCTCGCGGCCGCTGAGCACGAGGAGTATTGCGCTGCAGTCCGGCTGGTGACCGACCGCGACGACGGTGTCGCCTCGATCCGCGATCGCCGCTCTGAGGTCCTCGGCGGTCGCGCCGGGCGCGAGGCGGTCGTGGGCCTCTGGCGTCAGCCCCGCCGCGCGCGCGATCTGCTCCGCGGTCTCGCGGGCGCGCAGCAGCGGGCTCGAGACGACTGCATCGAGCTGTTCGATGGCGAGGCGCTCGCCGAGGTCCCGAGCGACCGCGCGTCCCGCTGGAGTCAGTGGACGCAGCTCGTCGGGCTCGCCGGGCGCTGCCTCGGCATGGCGCACGAGGAACAGGCGCATTGCCCTAGCGTAGATGGGACGCGACATCGCCCAGCACGCTGACCATCTCCACGTCCTCGTGGACGAGGTTCTGCAGCATCACGCGCTCGACGCCGACTTCCTCGTACTCGCGGAGCTTGGCGACGACCTGGTCGACGGTGCCGGAGATCCCCGGCGCGTCCTGGCCGGAGATAGTTCTGAATTGCTCGAGCCGGTGCTGGAGCTCGCGCTCGTCACGACCGACGACGCAGCCGGTCATCAGCGAGAAGCGCAACGGCTCGCGCCCCGCTTCGCGCGCCGCCTCGTCGAGCACGCGCTTGCGGTCGCGCGCCTCATCGACCGATGCGAAGACGGTGTTGTACTCGTCGGCGAAGCGCACGGCAGCGCGCACGGTGCGCGGCTTGGCGGTTCCGCCGACGATGATCGGCGGGTGCGGCTGCTGGAGCGGTTTCGGCCAGATGTCGGGCGCGTCCGTCCACTGGCGCGTCACCTCTTCGAGCTGGCGGTCGAGTTCGTCGAGGCGCTCCTTCGTCGAGAGGAACTTGAAGCCGTACGCCTCGTGCTCGGACTCGAACCAGCCCGCGCCGATGCCGAGCTCGACGCGCCCGTTCGAGATGTGGTCGACGGTCGTGACGAGCTTCGCGATCACGGAGACGCGTCGGAACGTGACGGGCGAGACCATCGTCCCGAGCTGGAGCTTGGTCGTTACAGCGGCCAGCCCGGCGAGCGTCGCCCACGCGTCGAGCGAGCCGGCGGGGTCGCCGCGGACGATCGAGCGGTAGTGGTCGGAGCGGAAGAGGCCGTCGAGGTTCGCGTCCTCCGCGGCGCGTGCGAGTGCGAGCCACTGCTCCCACGTGACGCCTTCCTGCCCTTCGATCATGAGAGCGACGCGCATTACTCGGGCGTCACGTAGGCCGCGGTCAGGCCGCCGTCGACCAGGAAGGTCGAACCGGTGACGTAGGACGATTCGTCGGAGGCGAGGAAGAGCGCGCCGTTGACGATCTCGCGCGGCTTGGCGAGGCGGCCCATCGGCCAGTGCGTGCGGCGCCGCTCGAGCGCGGCGGGGTCGTCGCCGAAGATGGAGAGCAGCAGCGGCGTCTCGACCGGGCCGGGGCAGAGTGCGTTGACGCGGATGTTCTCGCGTGCGAACTGCACGGCGAGCTCGCGGGTCAGCGAGAGGACGGCTCCCTTGCTCGCCGTGTAGGAAATCTGGCTTGTTGCCGCGCCGAGTATCGCGACGAAGCTCGCGACGTTGATCACGCT
>DATBDB010000234.1:0-8000 GCA_036270155.1 Gaiellaceae bacterium | reverse complement strand
AAGCGGATGAGCGTCGGGAAAGTCGTCCTCGAGATAGGCGAGCAGCTCCGCCAGCTGCTCGGGAAAATCGTCCGGCGAGGCTTGGCGACGATCGCGCTGCAGCGCGAACATCGTCTCGCGATCGCTGCCGGGCGCGCGGCCGAGGCCGAGGTCGATGCGGCCCGGATACAGCGCAGCGAGCATGCTGAACACCTCCGCCACTTTCAACGGGCTGTAGTGCGGCAGCATCACGCCGCCGCTCCCGACCGTGATCCGCGACGTGGCCGCAGCGACCGCGCCGATCAGGATCTCGGGCGCCGCGCTTGCCAGCATCGGCGTCCCGTGGTGCTCGGCGATCCAGTACCGCACGTACCCGAGCGCCTCCACGTGTTGCGCCAGGTCGATCGAGTTGCGGAGCGCATCGGCGCCGACCGAGCCTTCCGAGATCGGCGACTGGTCGAGCACGCTCAGCGGAAAGGCCACACCGTCAGTGTGCCCGGGTAACTGTGGGTGGCTCAGCGCTTCAGGCGCGCGGCGAGCCGTTTCGGCAATGACGGCTCGAGGAGCTGCGCTGCAACAAGCGCCCCCGAGCCGCCGCCGAGGCCTGGGCCCGGATGCGTCGATGCGCCGATGTGCCACACGTTCGCGACCGGCGTCTTGTGCGGCGAGCGCCAAAGGAAGTTTTGGTCGAGCGCAAGCGAGCCGCCGTACGGGTCACCGTGCACGAGGTTCACGTTCGCGCTCCAGAGATCGGCCGGCGAGAGGGCGGTGCGGGCGACGATCGACGACTCGAAGTTCGTGATGTGCCGCGCAATGCGCTCCTGGATCCGGTCTGCGTAGCGCTCGCGCAGCTCATCGGTCCACACGCCGTCGCCCACGTCGATCTTCCCGGCCGCATCGCCCTTCACCTGCCACGGCAGTTCTTGCAGCTGCACCCACAGCAGTCCCTTGCCGTCCGGAGCTCGCGACGGATCCATCGTCAGCGGCTGCCCGACAACCACGGTCGCTTCGGCGGGAAGCAAGCCGCGGTCAGCTTCGTTGACGGCGCGCGAGACACCGTCGAGCCCGGGGGTCAGATGCACGATCGCCGTCCCACCGAGACGGTCGTCGCCGTCCCACTTCGGCGGCTCGGAGAGCGCGAAGTGGATCTGCATCTCCGACCTGCCGTACCGGAAGCGCGGGCGTTCCTGTCCTTCGAGCAGGTCGCCGTACAGCTGGCGCGGGGTCACGTTGCAGATGACGGCGCGGCGCGCACCGATCGTCGACCCGTCTGCCGTCCGCACACCTGTCGGGAACGCGCGCCGCACGTCGGCTCCGGTCTCGCACGTCCCTCCCTGCTCGCGGATGTAGGCGACGAGCGCGTCGGCGAGCCTTTGCCCGCCGCCGCGTGGGATCGGCATCCCACCCTCCTGCACTGCGACCGCGATCACCTGTGCCATGTACCCCGAGGCCGCCGCGTCCGGCCCGAGACCGGTGTGCAGGACCCACGGCGCCAGCAAGCCGTGCGCGCGCTCCGAGACGAACGCGTCCTCGAGCCAGTCGCGCGCACTCACGAGCAACTTGCCGGTGAAGTCGCGCGCGCCATCCCTGCCCAGGCGGCGAACCGCCTTGAGTGCGAGCGATGCGCCGTGCCGCGACCACAGCTCCGTGCCGAGCACGCCGAACGACAGGTCAGCGTTCGGGAAGAACTCCGCGAGCAGCGCATGCCACGCTTCGCCGTCACCGAGGTGGTGCCGGTTGAGCTCGTTCGCATTCTCGTCGGCCGTGCGCAGCAGGAACGCGCTTTCCCCGTCCGGATAGAGCGTGCCGGTGGGAAGCTCCGTGTTCAGGTACTCGAGACCGTGACGAGCAAGGTCATCGCCGAGCTGCGCATGCGCGGGACCGCCGACCCAGAGTGGATGCCACGCGCTGTAGACATCGTGCAAGAACCCCGGCGCGGTGAGATGCGCCGTCTTGATCGCACCGCCGAACCAGTCGTTGCGCTCGAGCACGCACACATCCCAGCCGCCCTTCGCGAGCAGCGCCGCGCACGCGAGGCCGTTGATCCCGCTGCCGACGATGACGGCGTCATGCTCAGCCAACGAGCGCTCTGAACTCCTCGTCGGTCACGAGCCGTCGCTTCTCCATGCCGAGCGCCTTGACGGCCGCGAGCACCTCCGCGCGCCGCTCCTCGGGCACGTCGAGCCCGAGCTCGTCCGCCTTGATGCGAATCGAGTCGAGCCCGCTCTTCTTGCCGAGAACGATCGAACGATCGGTCGCGACGAGCTCCGAGGAGTACGGCTCGATCGACTGCGGATCATGGAACTGCGAGGCGACGGCACCGCTCTCGCGGCGGTAGAGCGTGTCGCCCGTCACCGGCTTCCACGGTTCGAGCTCGTAGCCGGACAGCTCGCGCACGCGCGCCGAGACGGCGCGAATCTTGTCGAGCTTCAGGTGCGACTCGACGCCGTAGAGCGCGCGCAGCGTCAGCGCGACCTCACCGAGGTTCGCGTTGCCGGCGCGCTCGCCCATGCCGTTGATCGTGCCGTGCACGTAGGACGCGCCCGCGCGCACGGCGGCGACCGCACTTGCGGTGGCGACGCCGAAGTCGTTGTGGCCGTGAAAGTGCACCGGCACGTCGACGAGCTCGACCGTCATGCCGACCAGCTCCGCGACCGCTTCCGGCGAGGCAATGCCAAGCGTGTCGACGACGACCACCTCCCTGGCTCCCGCCTCGACCGCTGCCGAGTAGACCTGCCTGTAGAAGTCGGGCTCCGCACGCGAGGAGTCGACACCGAAGAATGCGGCGTGAATACCGTGCTCCGCGGCGAAGCGCATCGCGCTCGTGATGCGCTCGAGCATCTTCTCGCGCGAGACGCCGATCGCTTGCAGCTTCAGGTCGGAGATCGGCGACTCGATCACCGAGTAGCCGACGCCCAGCTCGACGAGGGCCTCGAGGTCGGCCGGAACGGCGCGGGAGAAGCCCCAGATCTCCGCGCGTAACCCTGCGGCGGCGATCAGCTCGACCGCTCTCCAGTCGTCGTCGGACACACGGGGAAATCCTGCTTCGATCCGGTCGACACCGAGATCGTCGATCAGCCGCGCGATCTCCAGCTTCTGCTCGGGGTCGAGCACGACACCGACCGTCTGCTCACCATCGCGCAACGTCGTGTCGTACAGGCCGACATGCCCGCCGATCGCGTACGCATCGTTCAATGAACCTGTCCAAATGAGGTCAGACAAACACCACTCCATCCGGGAACGGCGAGAGCCTCTCGGCCCCCGTCTCGGTGATCAGGAAGTTGTCCTCGACACGCAGGCCACCCCCGCCTTCCCAGTAGCAGCCTGGTTCGATCGCGAGCACCATGCCTGCGGCGATCTCGCCCCCTCCGGCCCGATGTGCGTACGGCGGCTCGTGGGCGCGCGCGCCGACGCCGTGACAGATCGGGTGGGTTGGCTGACCCGGATAGCCGATCTCCTCGAGGCCATTGCGCACGAGCACATCGAGCCCGGCCATGCTTGCACCCGGTTCGCAGTAGTCGATCGCGCTGCGGTAGACAGCCGTCACTCCCTCTTCGAGCTCACGGTAATCGGCGCGCAGCTCGCCGATGCAGAGGAGCTTCGTGTGGTCAGCCCAGTAGCCGTCGGCGCAGACCCAGATCTCGAACAGCGTCGGCTCGCCCTCCACCACCGGCAGGTCGCCCGTTGCAGTGAACGTTTTGATGCCGCGCCCGGCCCAGATGAGCGAAAACCCGAACGCCAGCTCTACCTGGCCCTGCCAGCCTGTGCCTTGGCCGTGGACGAACCCCTGCCAGATCGCAGCGACTTCGCTCTCCTTCATGCCGACCGTGATCTCGCCGCGCACGTGCTCCATCGCCGCGGCGCAGATCTCGTTGGCAAGCCGGATGCGCTCGATCTCCTGCGGCGTCTTGATCGCCCGTGCAGCGTTCAGGACCGTCATCGCGTCGTCCGCGTTCGGCCACGCGTCGAACCAGCCCTTCGTGAACGTCGTCGGCTCGCCAACCATGCGATCGGAGGCCTGCGTGCCCATCGTGAGCTCAAGGCCGACGCGACCGTAGTCACGCGACGCGGCGAGCGCTGCATCGAGCGTGCGCGCCGGCACCGGACGCGGGTCGTCGTCCGCGTAGCCGCGGATCAGCCGCACGTCCTTCGTCCACGCGCTGTGCGCAGCATCCTCGGCCGATGCCTCGATCGTGATCAGTATGGGCTCGCCCTCGCGCGGGAAGACACACGCGTCGTAGCCCTTCATCCCCCAGAAGTTCGTCAGGTAGAGGACGTTGTCGGGCGCCCGCACGACGAGGGCATCGAGGTCGCGCTCCGCCATCAGCGCGCGGACGCGCTCGAGCTTGGCGTCGTCGCGCGGCCACACGTCAGAGGCCTGATGTGGATTGGGGTGCTTGCGGGGATGGCTCAGACCAAGCAGGTCGCACGGGTCGGGCGCAGGGCATAGCGGTGCCTACGTTCAAGCCCGACCCGGGCGAGATGCGCCGCGTCTGAGCCACCATCCGTGGGTGCCCTAGATCCATATCAGGCCTCTAGGTGTCCTCGCCCCACGGCCGCACGCGCGGCGGCGGCGGCGTGCCGTGACCTTCCTGCCAGGAGATAACGGGATTGCGCAGCACGCCGATCTTCTCGATCTCCGCCTCGATCACGTCGCCGGGCTTGAGGTAGAGCAGGTCGCGCTCCTCCTTCGACTTGAAGCCCGCGACGCCGGCGACGGTGCCTGTCGAGAGCACGTCGCCCGCCGAGTACCCGAGCGCGGAGAAGTTCGAGAGGATCTCCGGGATCGTCACGCTCATCCTGCTCGAGTGCGACTCCTGGCGCCGTTCCCCATTGACCCGAAGTTCCATCGCCAGATCATGCGGGTCGCCGATCTCGTCCGGCGTGACGATCCACGGGCCGAGCGGGCAGAACGTGTCGATCGCCTTGCAGAAGCTGAAGACGCCGGAGCGCATCTCGCCGCGCTGGATGTCGCGCGCCGTGATGTCGTTGAAGATCACGTAGCCGCCGATGTAGTCGGCGGCATCCTCGGGCGCGAACCACTTGCCCGACTTCTTCAGCACGACGGCGAGCTCGAGCTCATAGTCGAGCTCCTCGGTCAGGTGCTCGGGATAGATGACCGGCTCGTCGGGGCCGACGATCGCGTCGACGTTCTGGAAGAAGTTGATCCACGGCGCGATCTGGTGCGCCCAGTCGACGTTCTTCGACTCCTCTTCGTGCTCGCGGAAGTTGCCCGCTGTGTGGAAGAACTTCTTGGGGATGATCGGCGCGCTGAGCTTGGCGTCGGCGAGCGGAGTGCGCTCGGTGGTGTCGTCGGCGCCGCCGCGCTCGAAATACTCGCGCATCGTCGGCACGTCGAGGCGCACGATCTCCTCGCCGTCGACGCGCCCGACCTTGCCACTGTCATAGGTAACGAGCTTCACGGTGTCCTTTCAACTGCATACCTTCTGGGCCACAAGCGCATACGTCTCGGCCGTCTTGACGAGGCCGTCGATGTCGAGGTTCTCACCGAGCTCCACATCCATCAGCCCCGTCGAGGTGCCGTAGTTGAGCGTCGGTATGCCGTAGCGGGTGAGCGCAGAGGCGTCGCTGAACCAGCGCGTGACGTCGCGAGCCGGCGTCTTGCCGAAGACTTCCTCGTGCGCCGCGTCGACGGCCTGTACGAGCTCATGCCCCTCGTCGATCTCGGCACCGGGCGCGGTCACGTAGACCTCGCCCTCGACGCCGTAGTCGGGGAACCGCTCGGTGAGCGTGCGCACGAAGTCGAGCACCTCGCGCCGCGCGACGCCCATCTCCTTGGTCGGCGGGACGCGGATGTCGAGGAACAGGTCGGTGTGGTGTGGAGTGCGCGAGACACGCCAGCCGAAGCCGCCGTTGACGGCGCCGACGTTGACGATCGCCTTGGCGCCGCGGTAGGCGTTCGACGGGTCGTCTTCCCAGGTCGGGATCCATTCGAGCACCGCGCCCGTCACCTCGTGCATGCGCAGGATCGAGTTCTGGCCGCGCTTGCCTTCGCTGAACGCCGTGTGGATGAAGTTGCCCTGTACGCGGATGCGCAGCCAAAGGGAGCCGAAGTGGCCGAGCACGACCTTGCCCTCGGTCGGCTCGCCGAGCAGGCACATGTCGGCGACGCCGCCATGCGAGACGAGGAACCGCGATCCGGCGGCATAGCCGCGGTACTGCGCACCCTGCGCCGAGCCGTACTGCGTCTTCTCGATCTCGCCGCAGACCGCCGCGATCAGCACGTCGCCGCGCAAGCGGACGCCGGCATCCTGCAGCGCGCGCACCGCCTCGACGTAACAGGCGAGCGCGCCTTTCATGTTGGAGATCCCCAGCCCGTACAGCCGCCCGTTCTTGACGAAGGCGTGCGGCTGAAAGCCCGGCACGTCCTTCAGCCACGGTTCGCGGCCCGAGTACGACGTGTCCATGTGGCCGTTGAACATCAACGTCTTGCCGCCGCCGCTTCCCCGCCAGGTGCCGAGCGCGTTCGCGCGGCCGTCCTCGACCTGCTGCCACTGCACCTGCAGACCCAGCTCCTCGAACAGCGAGACCATCGACTCGGCCATCGGCTGCTCGTTGCCGGTGAAGCTGTGGACGTCGATCAGCGAGCTAGCGGTCTCGACGAGCCTGTCCTTCTTGATCCTCACCGCAGTCCCACGCTCGCAGGGACATGGCCGCCGAAGGCACGTCTGGTGTCAGACACAGGCACAGAAGCGTGACGTGTCGTCCATGGCACGCTCAGTTCCTGACGTGCGGCAGGACTTGCTCGCCGAAGAGGCGGATCTGCTCGTGCCGGTCCTCGCCCCACAGCTCGAGCATCACGTGGGTGCACCCTGCGTCCTTGTACTCCTGGATCGCGGCGATGCAGTCCTCGGGCGTGCCGGCGATCGGCTTGCACTTGTCGAGGATCGCGTCGGTCACCAGCTCCTTCGCCGCCAGGCGCCCGCCGCGCTCCATCGCCTCGGCGACGGGCCGGATCTCGTCCTGCTCGAGACCTGCAAGGTCGAGCAGGGTGTCCGCCGAGCCCTGGATGTTCTGCACCTTGTTGGCGAGGTACATGCCCGCGATCTCGCGCGCGCCGTCGCGGCCCTGATCGCGGTCGGTCGCGTGGATCGATGCGACGACGGTGCAGCCGATGTCGATGTCCGCCGTGACGTTCTCGCGCGTGTAGCGCACGAACGCGGGCGTCGTGATCGACGGTGTCAGACACCCGTCGCCAATCTCTCCGGCGAGCGCCTGCATCTTCGGTGCGGTAGCGGCGACGTACACGGGCGGCACCTCCCGCGGCGTGTGCGCCTCTGGCAGCAGCGCCGGAACATCGGCGCTCCACGTGTCGCCGTCGTACTCGAAGCGTTCGCCCCCGAGCACGCCGCGCACGATGTTCACCGCGTCGCGCATCGGGCCGAGCGTCTTCTTGGTCTGCATCTTCGTGTTGTTCAGGAAGATCTTCGACGTCCCGAAGCCGAGGACGAAGCGACCCGGGCCGGCGGCCTCCTGCACGACGCGCGCGTCCATCGCGACCTGCACGGGATGGCGCGTCGAGGCGGCGATGATTCCCCAGCCGATCGTCAGACGCTCGGTCTCGCGTGCCATCAGCGCAGCGACCCCCGTCGACGAGCGCGCCTCCATACCGTGCTTGCGCCACCACGGGTAGGCCTCTGCGAGCCAGATCGTGTCCATGCCCGCTTCCTCCATCGCGCGCGCGGACGCGAGCATCTCGTCCAGCGGCTCCATGGTGAGCTGCATCACGCCAATGCGGAAGGGCACCGCCAACTTGTTGGCCTTATGCCTTTGCTTCCGCGACGGCGGCCTGCACCTGCGTGTCGAGCGCCTTCAGCACGTGCTGCACCTGCTGATTGACGATCGGCTGCAGCACGCGTTGCCCCATCGAGCCGACCGGCCCGGCGAGCTTCACGTCGGCAGCCCACTTCATCAGCGTGCCGCCGTCGGCATCGGAAAGCTCGAACGACGTCTGCATGTTCAGCATCGCGCCGACACCCTGGCCCTTGACGTGCAGCTTC
>DATBDB010000233.1:0-20004 GCA_036270155.1 Gaiellaceae bacterium | reverse complement strand
CGACGAGCAACAGCATTGCCATCGCGGACGCATAGCCCATCTGGAAGTCGGTGAACCCGTGCTGATAGAGCAGGACGGGATAGAAGAGGGTCGAGTGGTTCGGGTAGCCGAGCCCCGAGAACGTGTCCCCCGCCTGCGAGGCCTGCCCCGATGCGATGCTCGCTGCGACGAACGCCTGCGTGAAGTACTGCAGGCCCTGGATGACGCCGAGGACGACGGCGAAGAGGATCACCGGGCTAACGGTCGGGAGTGTCACGTAGCGCAGACGCTGCAGTGGCCCTGCGCCGTCGAGCTCCGCCGACTCGTACAGGTGCTGCGGCACGTCGAGCACTGCGGCGAGGAAGATCACCATCGTGTTCCCGATCCCCCAGAGTGAGAGCAGGATCAGCGACGGCTTCGCCCATTGCGGTGAGTTGAACCAGAGCGGCCCGGTGATGCCGAGGTGCGAGAGCGCGGTGTTCACCGGGCCCGTCGCGGGATTGAGGATGTAGACGAAGCCGAGCGTCGCCGCGACCGGCGGCGCGAGCGCCGGCAGGTAGAAGATCGTGCGGAAGGCGCCGACGCCGCTCTTCGCGCGCGCGACGAGCAGCGCGATCCCGAACGCGAAGAGCACCTGGCACGGAACGGCGATCAGCACCATCCAGATCACCGTGTTGCGCACCGCCTCCCCGACGAGTGGATCGACGCTGAAGAGGTAGTGGTAGTTCGCCCACCCGACCCAGCGCGGCGGCGAGAGCAGGTCGTAGTGGTTGAACGACAGGTACGCGCTCATCACGAGCGGGTACGCGAAGAAGACCGAGAACCCGACGATCCACGGGCTCATCAGGAGCAGCACGAGCCGGCGGCGGCGCCAGTCGGCCCGCCGCCGCGCGCGCGTGCGTGGCGCCGGGACGGCCGTCGCCGCCCCGGCGTCAGCGATAGAGCTCAGGCTCACGGCACCCCGCCGCCGCCCTTGGCTTGCGCGACCTGGGCGTCGAGTTGCTTGGCGAGACCCTTGAGGCCCTTCGTCAGATCCTTCACCGCTCCCGCCTGGTACTGCTGGAAGAAGTGCTGGACCGCGTTCGTGTACGCCTGGCCCGACGCGAGGATCGGCGACGTGCCGGACTTCGGATGGGCGAAGATCTTGAGGAACGTCGCGAAGTGCGCGTCCGGTGTGATCTCCGGCGAATGAAGCGAACTGTTCGTCGTCGGGACGTTACGAAGCCCGTTCGAGAGCACGGCAAGTGGATGGTCTGCCGTGGTCAGGTACTTGACGAGCGCCCAGGCCTCCGTCTTGTGCTTCACGCCGCGCGGGATGCCGATGATCGTGCCGTTGATGTACCCCGACCCGTACAGCTCGGGATGCGCATCGTCTACGGGCATCGGCGCGGTGCCGTAATCGAGCTCGGGATGCTCGTTGTGGATGAACGCGACGCGCCACTCGCCGTCGAAGTTCATCGCGAGCTTGCCCGTCTCGAACGCCTGTGACGGTGTGAACTCGTCGATCGGCTGTGCCTGGAAACGCACGAGCTTGTCGTACCCGTACCAATCGACGAGGCCTTTCTGCCACGTCGCCCACTTCGCCCACGCGGGGTCGGTGCCGATCAGCGAGTGATTCTTGCTGTCCACCCACTTACCGCCGAACGACTGAATCCAGCGGTCCGGCGTGTTCTCGTAGAAGCCGACGACGGGGTCGAATCCGGCGACCTTGATGTTCCCCTTCTTGTCGCGGACGGTCAGCTTCTTCGCGTCGGCGGCGAGCTCCGACAAAGTCTTCGGCGGGCTCTTGATGCCGGCCGCCTTGAACATCTTCTTGTTGTAGTAGAGGCCGTAGTCGTCTGCGAGGAGCGGCAGCGCGCACCGCTTCCCCTCGTACTGGGTGTAGTACCGCGGCGCCGGCGGGAACATCGACGCGTCGATGTTGTCCTGCTTCATCAACGGCGCCAGATCGATCCAGCCGCCCGAGCCGCAGTAGTTGCCGACGTTGTAGGAATTGAACGAGCTGACGACGTCCGGGGCGGTGCCCGAGCGGATCGCCGCGACGATCTTGTTGTCGTCGATGCCGCCGACGACGCTGATCGAGACCTCCGGATGCTTCTTGTCGTACTCGGCCACGACCTGCTTGAAGGTCGTGAGCTCGTGGCCGGCGCTCCAGCCGGCCCACACGGTGAGCTTCGTCGGCCCGGAGCTCGAGACGGTCCGCGCGGCGGCAGCCGCGACGATCACCAGGGCTCCGATCAGCACGACTGCAACGGCGCTGCGTTTGTGCACGGCTCGTTTCCTCATTCCGGCCCTCCAAGGGGAGCACGATGTGGTTAACGTTCTGAACCAGATCCGAGCCTAAGCGGCCGGTCGGTGCCGAGTCAAGCGACGGTCACGGCGTTTACGTTAAGGTTGGCAACTCAATGGCCGCCGGTCGCGCCATCCCGCCGCTCCTCAAGGACCTCAACGAGCGCACGGTGCTCGAGGCGATCCGAGCGGCCCCGCCGATCTCGCGGGCGGAGATCTCCCGCCGTGTCGGGATCTCCAAGCCCACCGTGTCGCAGGCGCTCCAATCGCTCCTCGCCGCCGGGCTCGTGCGCGAGACCGAGCGCGACGGCGGCGGGCCGAGCTATGGCGCCACGTTTTTCGAGCCCGTCCCCGAGGCGGCGTTCGTCCTGGGCCTCGACCTCGGCGCGCAGTTCGTGCGCGGCGCCGTCTGCGACGTGCGCGGTGAGATCCGCGCCCGCCAGGACATCGAGCTGTCGGCGCGCACCGCTGCGGCGTCACTCGATGCGATCGACTCGCTGTCGCGCTCGCTGCTTGACGCCGCGGACGCGAGTCCCGGTCTCGTCGACGGTGTCGTGCTCGGCGTACCGGGCGCGGTCGCAAGCGACGGGCGCATCTCGCTCGCGGAGAACGTCACGGGCCTGGAAGGCGAAGGGTTCCGCGACGAGCTCGCGGCGCGGATCGGCATGCCGGTGACGATCGAGAACGACATCAACCTCGCGGCGCTCGGCGAACGGTGGCGCGGCATTGCGCGCGGCGTGGACGACTTCGTCTTCCTCTCGATCGGTACCGGCCTGGGCGCGGGCCTCGTCTTGCGCGGTGAGCTGCATCGCGGTCACCACGGCGCCGCCGGAGAGCTCGACTACGTGCGTGTTGGGCTGACCGAGGACATCGACCCGTGTGCGGCCGCCGTCTCCGCGCTCGCCGAGGCGCGCGGCGCGCCCGCACCACACGACCCGCGCGCGATCTTCGCCGCAGCCCGCACCGGCGACCGCATCGCACGCGAGGTCGTCGACGAGGAGTGCCGCCGCATCGCGTTGCACATCGTCCCGCTGGCTGCCGTCACCGACGTCGGTCTGGTCGTGCTCGGCGGCGGCATCGGATCGAACGGCGATCTGCTCTACGACGGGATCCGTACGCGGTTGCGCGCATGGCTTCCGTCACCGCCGCGCGTCGAGGCATCAAGCCTCGGCGATGCCGCAGTGCTCACCGGCGGGCTCGCCGTCGGACTGCGCGCGGCGCGCGAGAACGTCTTCGTGAACCGCGCGCGAAGCTAGACGCGCTCGCCAACGGACGCGGCCGAGGAGGATGCCTCGGCGGCCCGCTTGAGCACCTGCAGCGCGCCCGACGTGTCCCCGTCCTCTTCAAGAAGAGCAGCCAGTTTGCGTCCCGCCTCGAGCGCCATCGGCTTGAAGTGCTCGCTGAGCAGCTCGAGCGCCTGGCCAAGGAGCATCTTCGGCCGCTCCCGGTCGCCCGCCGCGAGGAACACGTCGGCGAGGGTGACGTAGGCAAGGCCGCGGTCGCCGGGGCTTACCGCATCCAGCAGCTCGAGCGCCCGTGCCGCCTTCAACGCCGCCTCCGAGTTGCGTCCGAGCGCCATCAGCGCGCGCGCCTCCTCGAGTGAGAAGCGGGCGTCGTCGCGGCCGGTCAATTCTCTTCCGAACAGGGTGCGTCCGCGGTCGAGCAGGACCAAAGCCTCATCTGCGTTGCCGGCCTCAACCTCCGCGTAGGCGAGCAGGTGGTACGCCATCCCGACATAAGCGTCGTTCTCGGTCCGCTCAAGGATCTCCAGGGCGCGGCGCGCGTACTGACCGGCGAGCCGCGGCTCGTGCCGCATCGAGTGAAGCCGTGACTGCGACCAGAAGACACGCGCCGTCGCGACCGGGTCACCGGCGTCGTCGGCGAACCGGATCACGTCCGCGAGCGCGGCCTCGGCCTTGCCGAACTCACCCGCGTCGATCTGCGCATTGGCGAGGAGGACGGTGAAGCGCAACAGCTCGACCGGGGCTCCCACGTCCTGCGCCTCCCGCATCGCCTGTTCGAAGAGTGCGATTGCCGACGCGCGCGCGCCCGTTACAGCGAGCGCCCGGCCGAGTGTGTCGACCAGTCCCGCATCGGCAAGAGCCTTGCGCCCGCGCAACTCGAACGACTGCTCGAGCAAATCGATTGCCTCCGCCCACCGTTCCGAGCGGAATGCGATCTGCCCGAGCCCGGCGAGCGCGGCCGGCCGAGCCGGATCTCCCTGCTCAAGGTGCGCGCGGTACAAACGCTCTGCCTCGTCGATCTCGCCGAGCCGGAGCGCAACCTCAGCATCGATCAGTTCCGACGACTGGACGGCTGCGGCCTCGACACCGGTTGCGAGCCACTGGCCCGTGACGTCGAGTCGCAGTGCAAGCTGGTTGATCATTTGGAGCGACGGGACGCGTGCACCTGCCTCGAGGCGGGAGATATAGGCAGCGGTGCAACCTGGAAAAGCGAGCTGCCGCTGCGAGAGGCCGACGCGCTCACGGGATGCCTTTAGGCGCTGTCCGACCTCCTTGGGCGAATCGATGTGGGTGGTGAGTGAGCGGGGCATGAGCACATCTTAGTTGTCTTCGGTCAATAGTGCTGCCTGAATTCCGTGGGAGTTTGGTCGTGGCTTGACACAATGCGCGTGCGCCCCCGGGGGCTGTCAACCCAACTCGGCCCTAAGGAGACAGCCCTAATGCGCAGGTTTGCACCGCTCGCGATTTCCATCGCAACGATTGTTAGCGCCTTTTTCGCCGCCGACGCCACGTACTGGCCCTAAGAACTGGAGCGGCATGCGCCGCAGAGCGCGCGGCGGTGGGGCGCGCTCTGCGGCACCTTTTCGGGGGAGGCGGCGGAGGTCACCCCAGCGTTACCGTCGCGGCGTGAGCCGCCGCGCCGCCGTCATCAGTTTCCTTCTCTGTCTCTCGAGCGTTCTCGCCTGGACGGCCGGCGCAGGCGCAGGCGGCCGCAACTGGGCCGCACCTGAGATCCGGACCGTCACGCAGGCCGGCGTCCTCGGCTCCTCGCCCGCCACCTTCGCGCCACAGTCACCCCTGACCCAGCAGGCGCTCGCCGCGGCGGTTGCCGCAGCCGACGGCGTGCAGCACCCGCCCCCTCCAGTCGCGCCGAAGCCAGGCCCCCTCGCCGTCCTCTCGACACTGCCCGCCGCCGCCGTCGTCGCGGGAACCGCGCACCTCGAGGTGCAGATCCCCGACCGCGAGGTCGACCACGTCGACTTCGCCGTCGACGGGACCGGCGCCGCCAGCCAGCAGCAGGCCCCGTACGAGTGGGACATCGACACCCACGCGCTTGCGGACGGCACGCACCAGCTCGCCGTCAACGTCGTCTTCAGCGGCGGCGGTTACGCGACTGCGGTTTGGACGATCAACGTCGCGAACGCGCCCGGCGCCGTGCTCACGCCTCCGGCGGCACCGACGGCGGTGCCGATCGCGAAGTCGTGGCTGCCGGCGCCTACGCCCGCTCCGCAAGAGCCGACTGTGCACCACGCGCTCTACCGCGCCAGCGCACCGTCACAGCCGGTGACGATCAAGCAGCTCGATGCGGCGCTCGTCGCCTACCTCGGTCTGGGCGGCGCCGCGCGCGAGATCCAGCTCGCCTTGCAGGGCGCCGGGCTCCGTCCGCCGGCGAACACCGGCACGGAGGCCGTCGCACGGATGCTCCACCTCCGCCTGAATCACCCAGCCGGACAGGACGACCTCGAGCTGCTGCCGTTCCAGCCGGCGACCCGGGCGGAAGCTGCGTGGTCGTTCGCCCAGGTCCTGCGTCTCGACCAAGGGGCTGTCGACTCGGTGCAGCACGCGGCTGACACGTTCACGCTCCCGGAGCTCACCACGTGGCAGCGGCAGGTGCTGACGACCGCGGTGCACTACGTCGGCTACCCGTACGTGTGGGGCGGCACGAGCCCGACCGCCGAGTCGCTGTACGGCGTCCGCGTCGCGGGCGGCTTCGATTGCTCGGGGTATGTCTGGCGCGTCTACAAGCTCACGCAGTACGCGGGCGCGCCGCGCCTGTCGAGCGTGTTGCGCGGACGCACGACCTATCAGATGAGCGGCGAGGTGCCGCACGCGGAGCTCGTCCCCGCGGCGAAGCTCCAGCCGGCAGACGTCATGTTCTTCGGCGCGCACGGCCCTCAGTCGAAGCCGAGCGAGGTCGACCATACGGCGCTCTACCTCGGCAACGGCTGGTTCATCCAGTCGAGCGACGAAGGCGTCACGCTCCTCCCGTTCGACGGGTGGTACACGCACAGCTTTGCCTGGGGCCGCAGGCCGCTACGCGAAGCCGGCCTGACCGGCTAACACCCGTTTAGGGGTCGTGCCACGCCGGCCGCGGGCCGATGAGTCTCGCGGTTCCGAAAGACATGACTCGCTGACCCCTTCAACTCGCCTGCATCTGCGGTTCGCCGCCGCAACCGCTGCCGTCATCGCGACGGTCGGCGGCGCCCTGCTCTGGTACGTCCAGCACACGGAGGTCAGGCAGGCCGAGCGCAACGTCACGCTGCACGCCCAGTTCGTCGCCAAAAGCATCCTCAACGACGAAATGACGCCGGCGGATCTCGCAGCGCCCGTCCGCGGAGCGCGACTCGAGCAGCTCGACGCACTTTTCAACAGCCGAATCCTCGTCGACGGCGGCCTGCGCGTGAAGATCTATCGCGCCGGCGACGGCCTCGTCACGTACTCGAACATCCATTCGCTGATCGGCACGAAGATCGACTCGCTCCCTGAGCTGCGGGAGGTGCTCGACGGCGCGGTCGTCCGCGACGTCTCGTACATCAACCACGAAGGCGGAACGGGCACGAACGTGAAGGCGCTCGAGGTGTATGTGCCCTTGCGAACCCGTGGCGACGCGAAGCCGTCGGGCGTGTTCGAGATCTACGAGTCCTACGGGCCGGTCGCCTCGGCGATCCGATCGTTCGTGCTGCCGTTCGCAGGGCTCCTGTTCCTCGCGCTGATCGGGCTTTGGGCTGCGCTCTTCCCACTGGTGCAGCGGATGGTGCGTGCTCTCGCGCGTGACCGTGCCGCGCGGCAGACCGCAGAGCTCGCGCTGGAGGAGACATCCGAGCAGCTGCGTCAGTCGCAGAAGATGGATGCGATCGGACGCCTCGCGGGCGGCGTGGCCCACGACTTCAACAACCTGTTGCTCGCAATCACGGGCTACGCCGACTTCCTCATCTCGTCACTCGTCGATCCGAAGCAGAAGCACTACGCGGAGCAGATCCAGGCCGCAGGCGAGCGCGCAGCGGCGCTGACGCACCAGCTGCTCGCCTTCAGCCGCCGCCAGGTGCTGCAGCCGCGCGTCGTCGACCTCAACGATTGCGTGCGCGAGATGGAGACCATGCTGCGCCGTCTGATCGGAGCAGGCGTGCACGTCGAGCTCCAGCTCGATTCGCACCTCCGTCCGATCGAAGCCGATCCGAGCCAGATGGGGCAGGTGCTCCTCAATCTTGCAGTCAACGCCCGCGACGCGATGGCGGGTCGCGGGACACTGACAATCACAACGCGCAACGACGGGACCGACGTCGTGCTCGAGGTCGCCGACGACGGTGCCGGGATGGACGAAGAGACCCGCACCCGGCTCTTCGAGCCGTTCTTCACGACGAAGGAGATCGGGCAAGGCACCGGGCTCGGCCTCGCGACCGTGTACGGGATCGTCATCCAGAGCGGCGGCCGCATCGACGTGCGCTCGGAGCCCGGTCTCGGCGCGAGGTTCACGGTCCGCCTGCCCTTCACGACCGCGAGGGTCGAAGAGACGCCGCTCGCCGAGCCCAGCCCTGCGCGCGGGCGCGAGCGGATCCTCGTCGTCGACGACGACAACGTCGTCCGTGAGCTTCTCGCTCAGATGCTCCGCGAACAGGGCTATGAGGTCGCGGTCGCCGCCTCGGCGCGCGACGCACGCGCGCTCGGCGGACGGTGGGACCTCCTCCTCACCGATGTCGTGATGCCCGAGACCGACGGCGTAAAGCTGTCGAAGCAGATCGACACACGTCACGTGCTGTTCATCTCCGGCTACGACCAGGAAGTGCTCGTCGCCGGCGCCGCCGCGTTTCTGCAGAAGCCGTTCAGCCGTGACGAGCTCACCGGAACGGTGCGGGCGTTGTTCGACGGCGCCGACCTGCCAATCGGTTCGGTCGCGGCCTGAGCCTGTTCACTCGTTCAGGAACTCGTCAGGACGACGGGATCGAAGATCGCGGGTCCGCTCTATAGGCTTGGGCCGATGCTTGCCCCCGGGATTCCAACCGACCTCGCGAAGTTCGCCATCGGCTTCGACCAACGCGACCGCGCGCGCGTGCACGCCCTGTGGGAGCGGATCTTCGACTCCAACCAATGGTCGGAAGGCGAGCTCACGAAGGAGTTCGAGGCCGCCTGGGCGGGCTGGAACGGGCTCGAGGCGGTCGCCTTCAACGGCTGGACCGGAGCGGCGCTTGCCGCGCTCGAGTGGGCCGGCGTCCGCGGCGAGACCGTGTTGTGCCCGTCGAACACCTTCATGGCGACTCCGCTGAGCGCGATCACCGCGGGCGCGCGCGTCGAGTTCGTCGACTGCAACCGCGACGACCTCTGCATGTCGTTCGAGGACTTCGAACGGAAGGTGCACGAGCACAAGCCGAAGGCGGCGTTCCTCGTGCACATCGGCGGTCACATCGCCTTCGACGCCGAACGGATCGCCGACCTCTGCCACAGCGAAGGAATCGTGCTGCTCGAGGACTGCGCCCACGCGCACGGCGCCGAGTGGAACGGCCGACGCGCCGGCACATTCGGTGACGTCGGAGTCTGGTCGTTCGCCCCGACAAAGACGATCTCAACGGGCGAGGGCGGCATGCTCGTCTCACGGCATGCGGAGGCGATCGAGTTCGCTCGCAGCTTCCGCAACTACGGCAAGCCCGACTACGCAGTGCACGGCCTGAACTTTCGGCTCAATGAGTTCACCGCGGCACTTGGCATCGTGCAGGTCGACCGGCTCGACGAGATCGTCGCGTGGAAGAACGAGGTCGCCCGCGTACACCTGGACGCGCTTCACCCCTCTCGCCTGCAGTTGCCTGACGGGATGACATCCGGCCTCTACAAGTATCTCGTCTTCGACCCGATCGAGAAGTCGACCGGGAAGGTCTACGACGACCCGTGCCACCGCATCCTCGGCCATCACGTCGACCTTCCGAACACCGACTGGGTTGCGGAGAATCACTGGTGCGTCCCCCTCTACTACCGCCCCGAGGAGCAGTGAAGGTCCTCGTCACCGGCGGCGCCGGGTTCATCGGCTCGCACGTCGTCGACAAGCTGCTGGACGCGGATCACGACCCGCGGATCCTCGATCTGATCCCCTCTCCGTACCACTCGGCCGTGGAGACCGTGCTCGGCGATCTCGGTGATCGCGAGATCGCGCAACGCGCACTCGACGGTGTCGATGCGGTGCTGCACCTCGCCGCGGTCGCGGACGTCGACCAGGTCGCGAAGGACCCAACGCTCACCGATCAAGTCAATACCCGCGGCACGCAGGTGCTCCTCGAAGGGGCGCGCGAGGCCGGCGTCAAGCGGTTCGTCTACGCGAGCACGATCTGGGTCTACGGCGACGCCTCCGGCCCGGAAGCCCTCGACGAGGACACGCCGCTCGGCCTACCGAAGCACTTCTACACGGCGACCAAGATCGCGGGCGAGATGTACACGGCGTCGTACGGCGAGCTCTACGACCTCGAGTGGACGATCCTGCGCTTCGGGATCCCCTATGGGCCGCGCGCGCGGCCGACCGCGGTCGTGCCGGCCTTCACCGCGAAGGCGCTGGCGGGGCAGCCGCTGATGATCGCCGGTGACGGAACGCAGTCGCGCCGCTTCGTCTACGTCGAAGATCTCGCCGAGGGCGTTGTCGCATCGCTCGTCCCGGAAGCCGCGAACCGCGTCTACAACCTCGTCGGCCGTGAGAATACGAGCGTGCGCGCAATTGCGCGCGCTGTGCGCGACGTCGTTGGCGACGTCCCGATCGAACACATCGAGGGACGCGCAGGCGACCTTCACGGAGGCAACATCTCCGGCGAGCGCGCCGCAACCGAGCTCGGCTGGGAACCACGCACCGCATTCACGGACGGCGTGCGCCGCTACGTGGAGTGGGTGACCGAGGAAGCCTCGAGGCCCAACGCGGCAACGGCGTCGAGCACGGACGGCAGTGCCGCGGCAGTCCTCCGCCAAGAGCCGTCCGAGCTGTAGGCATCCGAGTCGTGCAGCAGCACGACGTCGCCCGGCCCTAGGCCCTTCGTCGCCCGACGTGCGATTGATTGCGCCGTCGCGCGCCGCTCCCAGTCGCGACCCCAGGTCGACCAGAGCAGTGGCCGCCAGCCGCGGGCCCGCACGTGCGCGAGCGCGCCCGAGCTGAAGACGCCGTAGGGCGGCCGGTAGAGCACCGGTGCAGCTCCCGTCGCATCGGTGATGACACTGAGCGCACGGTCGAGGTCGTCAGCGAGCGTGCCGACACGCCGGCGGAGCAGCAGCGTGTGCCGGTAGCCATGCACCGCGACCTCGTGGCCGGCGTCGGCGATCTCGCGCGCGAGAGCGGGCCGCTGCTCAACCTGCTCGCCGACGAGAAAGAAGGTTGCCGTGGCGCCGCGACGCGCGAGCTCGTCGAGCACGACCGGCGTGCCCTCGGCGTGCGGTCCGTCGTCGAACGTCAACGCGACGCGGTTCGGCGACTCGATCCGGCGCTCAATCCCATAGGCGGACGCGAGGCTCGGCACGTGCGGGGCGAGCGCCGGGACGAACCAGTCGCCGTTCACGACACGAGCGCGAGCACGAGCGAGGCGGCCGACGGCAGTGTGCCGAGCGCCAGACCCGGCCTGGGCGAGGACGTCAGCGCTACGCGTAACGCCTGACTCAGCTCGCGGCGGCCCACGACAACCTCGGCGATGCCGTGCCGGCGGAACGCCGCGTTGTTGACGCGGATGTGGCCGCGGCCCCAGCCGTACGAGATCGTCGGACACCCGCGGACATGGGCTTCGAGCACGGTCAGGCCGCCCGTCGAGTGCACGAGCGCGTTCGCGCCCGCGAGCCACTCGCTCATCTGCTCGGTGAACCCGACGAGGCGCACGCGCCGCTCGTCCTCGTAGCGCTCGGCGAGCCGCGCGTACAGGTCTTCGTTGCGCCCGCAGAGGCAGGCGACCACGTCGACGTCATCGAGCGCGAGGGCGATGTCGATCGCGCTCTCGAGGTCGCCGACGCCCCAGCCGCCGCCGGAGACGAGAACGACCTTGCCCTCGGCGGGAAGTCCCACCGCGGCACGGGCCTCGGCAGGGTCGCACGGCTGCGAGAACTCGGGACGCGTCAAGCCGTGCACCACCTGCACGTCGGTGTTGTGGCCGGCGACCAGGCGAACCTCCTCCTCCGACTCCGGATGGGTGAGCAGGTGGAGGTCGACCCCCGGAGCGGCCCAGTAGTGCATCGCAGCCAGATCGGTGATGCCCGCGACGACCGGGATCTCGAGCTTCCCCTGGCGGCGCAGGCCCGCGAGCACCTCGGTGGCGACCGGATAGACGGAAACGATCACGTCGGGCCGCACGCGGTGGATGAGCTCGAGCATCCCGCGCGAACCGAGACCGCGCACGAGCCTCTGCGTCAGCCGGCGCGTCGGGCCGAGCGCGACGCAGAGCCAGAACGTCGCGTCCCACAGCCACCTGAAGCGGAAGAAGACGACACCGGGGGCGCGTTCGTTGATGAGCACGAAGAGCTTGCCCATCACCGGCAGTCCGTCCTCGATCATGACCTCGACGCCGGGCCGCTCCTGGCGGAGCTGGTCGGCAAGCGTGCGCGCGGGCAGGTCGTGCCCCTCGCCGACGCTGGCGGTCAAGATCAGGACGCGCGTCACGCGCCTTAACGTAGACGAACGCTCAACCGGCGAGCACGGAGCTGACCTTCTCGACCAGCTGCGCGGGGGTGAAAGGCTTCTGGATGAACGGACCTTCGGCGCCGGCATCGGTATAGCCCGAGGTGTAGAGGATGCGGATGCCCGGAACCTCGGTCGCGATGCGGTCTGCGAGCTCGAAGGCATCCATCTCCGGCATCACGACGTCGGTGACCAGCAGGTCGATCGGGCCCTCATCGCGAACGAGCTCGATCGCCGCACTCGGGGACGCGGCCTCGAGCACGGTGTAGCCCGCACCCTCGAGCGTCAGCCTGATGACGTCGCGAACGACGTCTTGATCGTCAACAACGAGAACTGTTTCCGCCATACGCCAAGTCTCGCCATTGCTTACCGGCCGAGCGATCCCCGAAATGGGTTGTGGGCGGCCCGTCAAGCCTTTCACACCGTTTTCCTACTGATGGGTCGTCTTCACCGGCGGCCAGTGCGGCGAGGTGTCCGGGTCGCCGAGATCGCCGTACGGGACGCACTGCCCCTGCAGAAGCTGCTTGTCGGCGATCAAGAGCTCGTTCACCCGCCGGTTCGAGGGCACGGCTCCGCGCCAGGCGAGCCGATAGGAGCGACCCAACCGGATCAGCGCCTCGGGCGCGAGCTTCTTTGGGGAACGGAGGAGAAACGAGGCTGGGGTTGGCCGGTCGACCACGGCTCCGGTGCGGGCTAGAGCGGCCGCGGCCGCGCGCTCCTCAGCCGGGGACGCGGCATAGAACAGCCAGATTCCGTAGCGGGGCGTCGTCGCGCCGTGCAGGAACGGCAGTGCGCGCTCACACGAGTCGTCGTCGACCAGTTGCAGCGAACCGACACTCAGCGCGACGTAGCGGTCGAGCAGGTTCGCCGGGTGGCCGTAATCGAACGACGAGAACAGCGCGCCGCTCGTGCCCGTCGAGCCGAAGAGCACCGACCCGGCAGGCTGGCGGGCTGCCGCATCGGCGATCGTCTCGACGCCGATCGCCCGCGTGTGATTCCGATGGCGAAGGTCGTAGTGCAGCTCGTGAGCGAGCAGCCAGCCGACGGCCACGGCGATCACGACGAGGCGGAGCGGTCCTGCGAATCGCGCGACCGCTACCACGCCCGCCATCACGAGCACGAGGAAGGCCGGGATGACGGGGATCATGTAGCGGTCGAAGAACAGCGCAGAGTCGCCCGACGCGGGCACGACCGAGAAGAAGACGATCGGCGCCGCAACGGTCAGCACGCAGAAGGCGACAACACGCGCTCTCCGCTGCACGAGCAGCGCAACGATCCCGATCGCGGCGAGGACGGTGAAGTAGTTGACGTTGTGCGCATTCGGTGCGATGAAGTGCCGCGCGTCCTCCCACACCGGCTGACCCGAAAACGTGCGACCGCTCGTGGCTCCGGATGAGACGCCGTAGCGGTCGCCGAGCACGTGCAACGTGCGCAGGTAGTACGGCGCGAACGTCAGCGTGAACGTCAGCAGCCCAGGCCACGCCTGGCGCAGGACGGCGCGCGGGGGTCGAGGCGCGCACAGCATTGCTGCAATCAGCGCCGTTCCGGCATAAAGCGGCGCCGTCGGGTGCACGAACACCGACAGTCCGAGCACGGCGCCGACCGCAGCCCAGAGCCGCCGGTCACCGCTCTCGGCAGCCTTCAGCGCCAGCACCGTCGACCACATCAGCCACGCGAAGAGCAGCGTGTGCGGCCGGCCAAACGTCGCGTAGAGGACCGGGATCGGTGACGCGGCCGTCAGCAGGACGACACCGGCCGACCCCTCGTTACCAACCAGGCGCCGGGCGATCAGGACGACAGCGGGCAGCGCGAGACAGATGAAGAGGAGCGACGGGAGACGGAGGGCGCCGAGGCTCGGCCACCAGCCGAGCAGAAAGTGCTCGAGCCAGAAATGCAGCGGGCCGCCACCGCGCTTCGTCGAGACGATGTCGAAGACATGCGCGAACGAGAACTCACTGACGCGGATAGTCAACTCCTCGTCCACGTTGAGCGGCGTCCACCAGACCGTTGGCAGCGCGAGCCAGATGAGCATCGCCACGGACGCGAGCGTCGCCGCGATCGGGATGAGCGGCGTGGCCTCGACGGAGCCGGAGCCGCCACCGCGCAGGGGGCGGCGCCACCGGCCCCGGAGCGATTCAGTCTTCTTAATCAGGGCGAGAGGCAGCGAGCGCCTGCATCTCGGGCGTCTCGGGAGCCGCGCGGTACGGATGCTCGTCGGCCACATCCGTCTCGTGGTAGACGCTCTCCGCGTTCACCGCCCAGATGTCATGTTCGGCACCGGCGATGAGGTTGTCGACCGCGCGCATAGCGGTGAGCATCGAGTGATCGGAGTTGTTGTAGCGGTGCAAGCCGTTGCGTCCCACCTGCTGCAGGTTCTCGATCCCGTCGAGCCAGTTGCGGATCACCTGCACGCGCGCGGCGTAGTCGCCGTCGTAGATCGGGTAGGCCTTCGGGACGCGGATCGCGAAACCGCGTTCGACCTTCGACTTCGATGCAAGCCCGAGCTTTTCGAGCTCCTCGGACGCGAGACCGACGAGCGCGTCGTCCTCCATCATCCAGAGATCGTCGCCTGCAAAGCAGAAATACTCGAGACCGACGCAGGCCTTGTCCGGATCCGGGACCATCCACGGCGACCACGACCGGTAGTTCTGAATCCGCCCGACGCGCACGCGCGGCTCGTGGATGTAGATCCAGTTGTCGGGGAACAAGTCCTTGCCGTCGACGACGAGCGCCACGGTGAGGAAGTCGCGGTAGCGCAGGCCGCGCGCCGCGTCGAGCACCTCTTGCGGCGCGCTCGGGCTGACCATCTCGACGACTTCGCGCAGCGGCAGTGAGGAGATGACCGCGTCGGGGAGCGTGTACGACTCGCCGCCCGCCTCGACCTCGACGACTCGGCCGCCGGCGAGCTCGAGCCGCGTCACGGGCGCGTCAAGCCGCACCTCGCCGCCCTGCTCGGCGATCGCCGCCGTCATCGCATCCCACATCTGACCCGGGCCGAAGCGGGGGTAGTTGAACTCGGAGATCAGGCTCTTGACCTTGTTCCCCTTGTTGCCGAAGAACGCCGCCCTTGCCGCAGAGAAGAACGAGAGCCCCTTGATCCGCTGCGCGGCCCACTCGGCGCGAATCTCGGACGGTGGGACGCCCCACACCTTCTCGTTGTACGACTTGAAGAACAGCTCGTAGAGGCGCTTGCCGAACCGGTTCGTCACCCAGTCCTCCAGCGACTCATCCACCTTGCCGCGCTTCGCAGCCGCGCGCAGGTAGGACGCCATGCACCGCGCGAGCTCGACCGGGCCGAGCTTCTTGATCACATCTCCGCCGCGCAGCGGGTAGTCGAGGTAGCGGTTGTTCCAGTAGATGCGCGACATCCGTGGGCGCCGGAGGAACTCGTCGCCGAGGATCTCGTGCCACAGGTCGTCGACCTCGGTCACCTTCGTGAAGAACCGGTGGCCGCCAAGGTCGAAGCGGTAGCCGTCGATCTCGACCGTCTTCGCAAGGCCGCCGACCTGGTTCTCGGCCTCGAAGACGACGACGTCACGGCCCGTCTTGCCCAGCAGGTAACCGGCGGTCAGGCCTGCCGGCCCACCGCCGAGCACGAGCGTGGTCTGAGGAGTGTCGTTCTGCATAGGCGGCCGGGCGCCGGGCCGCCGTTGATGGTAGATGATCGATTCCCAATTGAGAGCACCTCCGGATGGGGGCCTGCACACGGCGCATCGCGCTGCTTGGTGCAGACCCTCCCCGCAGGCACTCCAATCAGGAACCGACCATCACCCGACCCGCCGATAAACGAAGGCCTGCACTGGCTTGAAATAGTTCTTGTGGACTGCGATTTCGACCGTCGCCACGTGCGCCAGGAGCTTCACGCGGGGGTCGCGCTGGAGCAGCCACGTCCACGCCGTGGACTTCTGCCAGACGAGCTTTGTCCAGGTCGCCCGCCAGGCCCGGTAGTCGCGGAAGACTGGCGTGATCACGACGAACTTGCCTCCCGGGGGGACGGTCGCGAGGAGCCGGTCGAGGGTCGGCTTCGCGCGTGCCTGCTCGAGGCGGGTGACCGCGTCGCGCCAGTCGAAGACCTGCGGGTCGTGCACCGGCCCCAGCGTGTTCGCCCACCGGAAGCCCGGGCCGAGGTAGTACCGCAGCACCGGCGCCTGCTCGGGGTGCGTCGAGATGATCAGCTCGCCCGGATGGAGGTAGGGCGCGACGGCGGCGGTGATCGACCGCGCGTTCTCCTTGTCGTCGCGGACGCTGTAGAAGCTCCAGAGGAAGACGACGGCCACGAGCGCGACGAACCCGAGGCGGCGCGCGCGCACGAGCCCGCGCGCGCCGAGCAGGAGCACCGGGCCGAGGATCACGGAGAAGTAGCGCGCCGTCCACGCGGGCGAAAGCTGGGAGGAGATGAACGCGGCGACGATCGTCACGCCGCTGAACGTCGCGAGCGCGAGCACGATCCGGCGCTCGTCGTCCACCCGGCGCCGTACCACCTCGGCGAGACCGGCGCCGCCGACGAGCGCGAGCGCGAGGAACGCTCCCTCGCTGCCGAGCACGTACATCGGCGACAGGACGAGATCGTGAACGGACGGTGCGGTCGCCCAGGGCGCGCCCGTGTGCCTCGCCTGAGAGAGCAGCGTCGGCAGCCACGGCGCGTAGAGCACGGCGATGCCGAGCGTCACGAGCCCGAACAGCTTCAACCGCTCGCGCGCGAACACGGCGGTCGTGACTGCAAGGCCGATGCAGACGAACAGTCCCCAGTTGTGCGTGTAGAGCATCAGCGATACGGCAGGCACGAGCAGCGCCGCCCACAGGCGCCTGCCATGCAGCACGCCCTGGACGTACGCGTACGCGATCACGAACGAGAGGAACGCCTCGAGCTCGTACATCCGCGTTTCCTGCGCGTAGTAGGTGAGGAACGGATTGAGCGCGGCAAGCAGCGCGCACACCAGGCCCGTACGGCGGTCGAACAGGGACCGCGCCGTTGCGTACGCGAGCGGGATGCAGCCGAGCCCGAACAGCAGCGAGAGCGTGTGCGTCGACTGCTCAGAGTCGCCGAAGACGCGGATCCAGAGCCCGAGCAGCATGTAGTACGCGGGCGGCGAGCCGTCCTGGCGCAGGACTGCCGGAATGGACGACCAGTGATGGTGCGCGAGGCCGACCGAGATGCCCTCGTCGATCCAGAATCCGGCGTTCAGCTGCCGCGTACGGATGAACAGCGAGAGCGCGGCCAGCGCTATGAGGATGACCGGCGTTGCCCAGCGCCACTCGAGTGCCTTTTCCCAGCGCGTGGCGGCCGCGACCACCGGAGTGCGTGTCGAAGTCCGCGCTGTGCCGCTCGCCAAAGCCGGATGAACGTACCAGCGATACTCACGCCGTGGACGAGAAGAGGGAGCGCGAGGCGTGGATTCGCAGCGAGCGGTTCGTCGCGGGCATGAGCCCGCGCGGGCGCGACCCGCGGACGACGCTGCTCGAGCTCGCCGAGCGAGCGCCTGCGGTCGGCGAGGCCGATCGCTACGGCGGAGGAATGCTGGCCGAGCGCCTCGAAAGCCGGATCGCGGAGCTGCTCGGCAAGGAAGCTGCCGTCTGGATGCCGAGCGGCACGATGGCGCAGCAGATCGCGCTGCGCATCCACGCGATGAGGACGGGTCGGAGCCTCGTGGCCTTCCACCCGCACTGCCACCTCGACGTCCACGAGGAGCGCGGCTACGAGTGGCTGCACGGCCTGCGCGCAACGCTGCTTGGCGACCCGAATCGTCTCGTGCGGGCGGAGGACGTCGCGAGACTGCGCGAGGGGCACGCGGCTGTTCTCCTCGAGCTGCCGCAGCGCGACCTCGGCGGGCGACTGCCGCCGTGGGACGACCTCGTCGCGACGGCCGAGGCCGCGCGTGCAGGCGGCGCCGCCGTTCACCTCGACGGGGCGCGGCTCTGGCAGTGTGGCCCCTTCTACGGCCGGCCGCTCGGCGAGATCGCAGCGCTCTTCGACACGGTCTACGTCTCGTTCTACAAGGACCTCGGCGCGCCGGCGGGCTGTGCGCTCGCCGGCCCGGCCGATGTGATCGCCGAGGCGCGGGTCTGGCTCGTGCGACACGGCGGCCGGCTCTTCTCGGCGTTCCCGTACATCCTCGCCGCCGAACGGGGCCTCGACGAGGTGCTCCCTCGCATGCCCGACTACATCACGCACGCTCGCGAACTGGCCGCAGCCCTCGCCGAGGTGGACGGCGTCTCGGTCGTCCCGGATCCGCCCCAGGTCGCGATGTTCCACCTGTACGTCAGGGGCGAGCCCGAGCGGCTCAACGAGGCGGCCGTCGAGCTCGCCGAGCGCACGCGCACCTCGCTTGGCGCCCATTTCGTCTCGACGGCCGACCCCGCGGTCGCCGCGACCGAGCTGACGATCGGAGAGGCGAACCTCGCGTTGGCGCCCCAGGAGGCGGCGGAGCTCTACTCGGAGCTGAGAGGCTTGATGTGAAACGCACGCGCAGCCGCGGCTGGTGGCTCAGTCGGCGCATCTCGCCCGGGTCGGGCTTGAACGTAGGACCCGGCTATGCCCTGCGCCCGACCCGACCGACCTGCTTGGTCTGAGCCATCCCCGCGACCACGCAGTTCCACATCAAGCCTCTTCTGGCCGAACCGGCCCAGCCTGGAGGCTCTCGACCGTCCGGTGGCCGTTCAGGGTGAAGACGACGTCGACCGTGTCGTTCTTGCGATAGGTCCCGGCGACGCCGAAGAACAGGGAGATCCACCGCCAGAATCCGAGCTTGCCCTCCTGCGCGAGCTCGCCGCGGAAGACGAGCATCCGCCCGATTTGCTCGTAGTCGACGCCGCGCACCTGCGGCACGCCGTTCACGAACACGTCGACCGTTCCTTCGACGTAACCGGGCAGCTCAACCTGGCTGCGATGCTCCTGACCCCGTGATTCCACGCTCTATACGATGCCATCCGGCGTGCGCCGTCTCGTTCTTGCCACTCTCGCCACAACTGCCGTCGCCTTCACGACGACGGTTGCCGCCTACGCAGGCAACGGCGGCTTCCTCCCCGGCGAGCCCCATTCTCCGAACGCGCACAAGATCCACAGTGCGTTCATCTTCGTCTCGATCTTCACCGGGGTCATCTTCGTCGGAGTCGAGGCCGCGCTCGTGCTCTTCATCATCAAGTACCGCCGCGGGAAGCGGCCCCGCACGGCCGAGGGGCCACAGATCCACGGCTCGACGAAGCTCGAGGTCATCTGGACCGTGATTCCCGTTGTCATCCTGGCCGTGATCGGGGGCTTCGTCTTCTACCTGCTGCCGAGCATCACCGACGCACCCAAGGCGGCCGCCGCCGACCAGACGCGGGTCCACGTCTCCGGCCGCCAGTTCTACTGGCAGTTCACCTATCCGAACGGCGCGGTCTCGATCGACACGCTCGTCGCTCCCGCCGACCAGGTCGTGAACGAGGACATCAGCGCGCCAACCTGGGACGTCATCCACTCCTGGTGGGTGCCGGACCTCGGTGGCAAGTACGACGCGATCCCGGGCAGGGTGAACAAGACGTGGTTCAAGGCGCCGGCCGGCACGTACGCCGCGAGTTGCTACGAGCTCTGCGGCATCCAGCACGCCGCGATGCACGCCACGGTGAAGGTCGTCCCGCGCGCCGAGTACGACGCGTTCATCGCGAAGCGCGCGCAGGGCGGCGTGGCGCTCGGCCAGGAAGAGTGGCAGGGCGTCTGCCTGAAGTGCCACCGCCTCGACCACAAGTACATCGGGCCCGCGCTCGCTGGGAACCCGTTGCTCGCCGACCGCAAGTCGATCGAGGTGTTGCTGCGCAACGGCCAGGGGCTCATGCCTTCCGTGGGCAAGGACTGGACGAGCCAGCAGCTCGACGCGCTGATCGCGTACACCAAGC
>DATBDB010000232.1:0-15976 GCA_036270155.1 Gaiellaceae bacterium | reverse complement strand
CGCCCGGAGAGGTCGACGATCGTGACGCTGATCCAAAGCGGCAACTGCGGCGCCACCTCGCGTGCAGCAGCGATCGCCGCCTTGGCGTTCAGCGTGTCGAAGATCGTCTCGATCAGGAGCAGGTCCACCCCGCCCTCAGCGAGGCCCCGGATCTGCTCGGAGTAGGTCTCGACGATCTGCTCGAAGGTGTGCGTGCGGTAGCCGGGGTCGTCGACCTTCGGACTGAGCGAGAGCGTCACGTTGAGCGGCCCGACGGACCCGGCGACGAACCGGTCGGGGCCGGCAGCCTCGCGCGCGATGCGCGCGCCCTCGACGTTCATCTCGTAGACCGCTTCCTCGAGCCCGTAGTCCGCCTGGCCGATCGAGGTCGCGGTAAACGTGTTGGTCGTTGCGATGTCCGCGCCCGCCGCGAAGTACGAGTCGTGCACCTCCCTGACGATGTCGGGGCGCGTCAGGTTGAGCAGGTCGGGATCGTTCAGGAGGTCGCGGCGGTGATTCTTGAATCGCTCGCCGCGGAAGTCGGCCTCGTTGAGGCCGCGGTTCTGCAACAGCACGCCCCAGGCGCCGTCGAGCACGAGGATCCGCTCCTCGGCGAGCTTCCTGATCTCCGTTGCGACGTCCCGCGCGGTTGTTGCCACGTTCACCTCCAGCTACCTAGAGAGAACGCCGCACCGGAGGGTGCGCGCGGGCTCTTTAGGCGTTTGTTAACCCGGTCGCCAAGCTGCCGTTCAAAGCTTTCCGGGACTCGAAGCTTACCGAACGGGGCCGCGCCTCCCCATGAGCTAAGAACTGAACCTGGTTCGGTTTGTGAACCAGGTTCGAGAGTTTTCGAACCCGGCACCCGAGTTCGAAAACTCGTGAACCTGGTTTAAGAGCGAACCAGGTTCATCTATGTATGCGACGAAACTGGCGCGCGACCCGAAGCTAGGCTCGCCCGGCAACGGCGAGCTGGTTCTCAGCGTGCCGGATGCGCTGCTCGACCTGCCAGCGATCGGCGGTCGACTCGCCGGAGCCGATCGCCTCGAGCTCGGCCTGCGCCGCCTCGAGCTGCTCCTGCGCACGGTCGGCATCGATCTTCGCCGCTTCGACGGCGTCGTCGACCAGTGCGATCGCGCGGTCCTGCAGTACCTGGAAGAACCCGGGGCCCGTCGCGAACTCGAGGATCTCGGTCTCGCTCAGGTGCACGCGCGTCGAGCCCGCCTGGAGCGTCGCGATCAGTGGCGCGTGACGCGCCAGCACGCCGATCTCGCCGGCGGCACCGGGCACGATGATCATCTGCGCGTCACCCTCGTAGGCCGGGCCGTCCGGCGTGACGACGCTCACTGAGAACTCCTTGCGGTCCGCCACTGGCTTACCGTTTTCCCCTAGGCCGTGGCGCCGGACATCTGCTTCGCCCGCTCGATCGCGCCCTCGATCGGACCGACCATGTAGAAGGCCTGCTCGGGGAGATCGTCGTGGAGACCGTCGAGGATCTCGACGAAGCCGCGGATCGTGTCCTCGAGCTTCACGTACTGGCCGGGCGTGCCGGTGAACTGCTCGGCAACGAAGTTCGGCTGCGACAGGAAGCGCTGGATCTTGCGCGCACGCTGAACGATCAGGCGGTCTTCGTCGGAGAGCTCCTCGATGCCGAGGATGGCGATGATGTCCTGCAGGTCCTTGTAGCGCTGCAACATTTCCTGCACGCGCGTCGCGGTCGAGTAGTGCTCGTCCGAGACGATGCCGGGCTGCAGGGCGCGCGAGACCGAGTCGAGCGGATCGACGGCCGGGTAGATGCCCTGCTCGACGATCGCGCGCGACAGCGTCGTCGTCGAGTCGAGGTGGGCGAACGTGTTCGCCGGCGCCGGGTCGGTGAGGTCGTCGGCCGGCACGTAGATCGCCTGCACCGAGGTGACAGCGCCCTTCGTCGTCGACGTGATGCGCTCCTGGAGCTGCCCCATCTCGGTGGCGAGCGTCGGCTGGTAGCCGACGGCGCTCGGCATGCGGCCGAGCAACGCCGAGACCTCGGAGCCCGCCTGGACGAAGCGGAAGATGTTGTCGATGAAGAGCAGCACGTCCTGGCCCTGGTCGCGGAAGTACTCCGCCATCGTCAGGCCGGACAGGCCGACGCGCAGGCGCGCTCCCGGCGGCTCGTTCATCTGGCCGTAGCAGAGCGCCACCTTGTCGAGCACGCCCGACTCCTCCATCTCGAGGAGCAGGTCGTTGCCTTCGCGGGTGCGCTCACCGACGCCGGAGAAGACCGACACGCCGCCGTGCTGGCGCGCGATGTTGTGGATCAGCTCCTGGATCAGGACCGTCTTGCCGACGCCGGCGCCGCCGAAGAGGCCGATCTTGCCGCCGCGGACGTACGGGGCGATCAGGTCGATGACCTTGATGCCCGTCTCGAAGATCTCGACCTTCGGTGCCAGGTCGGCGAACGCAGGCGGGTCACGGTGGATCGACCAGCGCTCGGCTTCGGGGCCGGGCGCTTCCTTCTCGTCGACCGGCTCGCCGAGCACGTTCCAGACGCGGCCGAGCGTGACGTCGCCGACGGGCACGGAGATCGGCGCACCGGTGTCGATCACCTCGGTGCCGCGGGCAATTCCGTCCGTCGCGTCCATCGCCACCGCGCGCACGCGATCGTCACCAAGGTGCTGTTGCACCTCGGCGATCAAGTAGCCCCCCTCGGGTCGCGGGATGCGCACTGCCGAGTAGATGTCCGGCAGCCCGTCAGGGAACACGGCGTCGACCACGACGCCCTTGATCTCGAGCAGCTTTCCGGTCTTTTGGCCGTTGGTCGCCACGTGGCTAGAGCTCCTGAACTGGTGAAGGTGCGATGTCGTCCCGGCGCCGGGCGCGGATGACGCGCGCCAGCAGGCTGGGCAGCCGGAGATTAGCGGAACGCCGTTCCGAACCGCGCCCCTTATGACCGTGCAACTGCCGGCGCAGGTCGTTCTCCCTCAGAGCCGCCGACACACGGTCGGCGTGATCGAGGCTTCAGACGTAGGAGCTGATGAAAGACGGCTGCACCTGAATGCAGCTTAGAGGCCCTAGATCGGCTCGGGGACCAGCCTGTTCCGCGGCAGGACGGCGGGGCGCTCGACGAGCCCCGGGCGGCGGAGCTCGCGGAGCCGGTCGGGTGAGTCGACGCCCGCGACCATCGAGACGGGCTTGGGGGCGGCCGTTCTCCCGGACGGGCCCGAGAGGGCGGCGAAGATTCCGGCCGAGGCGACGACCGCCACGGCTGCGGCGACCTGCAGGGCGCGCACGCCCGTCCGGCGGCCTCGGCGGGGGGCGAGCGCGAGGGGCGGGACTCGCTGGAGCACGGGTTGCTGGAGCGGAGCGGCCCGGAGCGCGGCAGCGACGGCTTCGGTGCCCTCCGCGAACGCGCGGCACGCCTCGCAACGACCCAGATGGGCGTCGAGGAGCGCGAACTCGAGCTCGGAGAGCTCGCCGTCGGTCCGCAGCGACGCCCACGCCTTGGCGCGCTCACACAGCTGAGAAGGCGGCGCCATCACCAGTTCAGACGCCGTGCGTGGCAGACGGTTAGAGAAGAACCGTGATCAAACGCGATTAGACGATCGCATATCGGGTGTCTGCAAGCACGCCGAGTGCGATCAGCACGAATCCGAGCACCACGAGCACCGCGGACAAGGACAGCGTCTCGCGCTGCTCGTCCGGGTTCGCCCAGCGCACCCAGCGCTGGAGTGAGAAGACGCCCCACCCCTCGCCCACGGGCCGCGACGGGCCGCGGTTGCCGACGAAGAAGCCGCTGATCAGCAGCAGGGAGCCGACGAGGTACCAGCCGAGGGAGAGCGAGCGAGAGACGCTCGAGCCGAACGCAAGCCCGAGCAGTAGGGCAAGCACCGCCGTGCCGCCCGCGAGCGTTCCGAGGAGGATCCCGAAGCGGCGGGCAGCCGCAGCCATCTAGACGGTCTCGGCGGCGGTGCCGGCGACGCCCGGGCGGGCCATTTCTTCTTCCGTCATCGGCCAGCGCTCGAGCGGGTAATGGCACTTTGCGGTGTGGCCGACGGCGCCGCCGCGGTGGATCAGCGCCGGCTCCTCCACGTCACAGTGACCCTCGACGAAGCGCGGGCAGCGCGGGTGGAAGCGGCAGCCGTTCGGCGGGTTGATCGGGCTCGGAACGTCGCCCTCGAGCACGATGCGCTTGCGGTGACGGCCGACCGTCGGATCGGGCACCGGCACGGCGGAGAGCAGCGCACCTGTGTACGGGTGCTTCGGCTCCTTGTAGAGGTCGTTGCGGTCGGCGGTCTCGGAGACCTGGCCGAGGTACATGACCATCACGCGGTCGGAGATGTGGCGAACGACGTTGAGGTCGTGCGCGATGAAGATGTAGGTGAGGCCGAAGTCGCGCTGCAGGTCCTTGAGCAGGTTCAGGATCTGCGCCTGCACCGACACGTCAAGCGCCGACACCGGCTCATCGCAGACGATCAGCTTTGGGTTGACCGCGAGTGCGCGCGCGACACCGATGCGCTGGCGCTGGCCGCCGGAGAACTCGTGCGGGAAGCGGTTGTAGTGCTCCGGGTTGAGGCCGACGACCTCGAGCAGCTCCTGTACGCGGCGCTTGATCTCGGCCTCGGTCCCGAGTTTGTGCACCTGCAGCGCCTCGGCGACGATGAAGCCGACTCGCTTGCGCGGGTTCAGCGACGCGTACGGGTCCTGGAAGATCATCATCATCTCGCGCCGGAACGGGCGCATCTCGGCGCGCGAGAGCTTTGTGATGTCGTGGCCGCGGAACTTGATCGACCCGCCGGTGGGCTCGAGGAGCTTCATGATGCAGCGCGCCATCGTCGACTTGCCGCAGCCGGACTCGCCGACGACGCCGAGCGTCTCGCCCTCGCGGATCGCGAACGAGACACCATCGACCGCCTTCACCGAGGCGACTTCCTTCTGGAAGATGATCCCGCGCGTGACGGGGAAGTACTTCTGGAGATCCTCGACGACGAGGAGCTCGTCACCCTTGAGCTCGAGCTGCGTCTGCCGCAGCATCTCCTGCTCGGGCGCCGCCACTAGGAGGCCTCCGCCATCATGCCGGCGAGGAGCTTAGCGGCCTCACGGTTCTTGGTCTCCTCGTCGAGGTGGCACGACTGGACGTGGCCCGGGTCGTCGGAAACCGGCGCGAGGGCGGGATCGACTTCCTTGCAGATCGGCATCACATACGGGCACCGCGGATGGAAGCGGCAGCCCGACGGCGGGCGCAGCATCGACGGCGGCTGGCCCTGGATCTGGACGAGTCGCTCGACGTCGGAGTCGAGACGCGGCAGGGAGCCCATCAGGCCCCATGTATACGGGTGGTGCGGCTTCTTGAAGATCTGCTCGACGCCGCCCTTCTCCGCAACCTCGGCCGCGTACATGACGACGACGTCGTCGGCGATCTCGGCAACGACGCCCAGGTCGTGCGTGATCATGATCACCGCGCTGCCGAACTCCTCCTGGAGCTTCTCGATCAGCGTGAGGATCTGCGCCTGCGTCGTCACGTCGAGCGCGGTGGTCGGCTCGTCGGCGATCAGCAGGTCCGGGTTGTTGATCAGCGACATCGCGATCATCACGCGCTGACGCATACCGCCGGAGAACTGGTGCGGGTAGTCGTCGAGCCGGCGCTCGGCCCGCGGAATCCCGACCGCCTTCAACAGTTCGAGTGCCCGCGCACGCGCCGTCTTCTTGGAGACGTCCTCGTGCAGGCGCATCGCCTCGGCGAGCTGGTCCCCGACCTTGTGCACCGGGTTCAGGCTCGTCATCGGGTCCTGGAAGATCATCGCGATCTCGCTGCCCCGGATCTCGCGCAACCGCTTCGGCGTCGCGCTCAGCAGATCCTCGCCCTTCCACATCGCCGTGCCCGAGGACATCGCGGTGCGTTTCGGGTTGAGGCCCATGATCGTCAGGCACGTGACGCTCTTGCCGGAGCCCGACTCGCCTACGATCCCCAGGGTCTGGCCCTTGTCGACCGAGAACGAGACGCCGTCCACGGCACGTACGACACCATCGTCTGTCCTGAAGTACGTCTTCAGGTCGTTGACTTCGAGGAGGGCCACAGCTAGGTGAGTCTAATTCGTGGGTCGATCCAGGCGTACAGAAGGTCGACCAGCAGGCTGAACACGATGATCGAGAGGGTCGCAAAGACGACCACCCCCTGGGTGGTGGGCAGGTCGAAATTCTCGATCGCCTGGATGAGGGTCTTGCCGAGCCCCGGCAGCCCGAAAACCGACTCCGTGAAAATTGCGCCGCCGAGGGCGATGCCGATGTCCATGCCGAGCATGGTGACGACGGGGAGCAAGGCGTTCCGAAGCACGTGCGAGCGCAGGACGAGCGACTCGGGCGCGCCCTTGGCGCGCGCGGTCCGCACGTAGTCCTCGCCGAGCGCCTCCATGACGTTCGCGCGGATCATCCGGACGTAGAGCGCGGCGAACAGGAAGGCGAAGGTCGCCCACGGCAGCACGAGGTGGTAGGCCCACTGGACAGGACCGCCGCAGTCACCGGATGGGTTGATGAAGTCGCAGTAGCCGGTGATCGGGAAGACGCCGGCCCTGAAGCCGAGGAAGTAGGCAAGCAGCAGGCCGATCCACACCGGATGCGCACTGATCCCGATGAGGACGAAGACCATGCCTATTCGGTCGAGCAACGATCGCGGTCGCAGCGCCGAGAGGATCCCGACGGGTAGGGCGATCAGCATCCAGAGCACCGCGCCGCCGAACACCAGCGAGGCGGTCACGGGCGCGGCATTGAGCACCACGGAGTTCACGGTGAGGCGGTTCGTGAACGAACGGCCGAGGCTCGGCGTCTTGAGATGCGGGCCTCCGGTGAGGCTGAACGGCATCAGGCGTCCGAAGAACTTGCCGTACTGGACGTACAGCGGCCGGTCGGTGCCGAGGTAATGCGCCGCGCGCTTGATGCACTCAGCCGTCGCGCGCTGGCCGCAGGCGAGCCGCGCCGGGTTGGCGGGGATCGCATAGAAGATCACGTAGGTGACGATCGTGACTGCGATGAACAGCACGACCGCCCACATGAGCCGGCGGATGAGGTACCTGAGCAAGACGCGGAGACCTTAATCGATGATTTGTTGAGTCGGTGTTGAGAACGCAGGTCAGACGGCCAGGGCACCCAGAGCTCCGAACGCCCTGGCCGTCTGAGTCATGCGTGGACTACTTCAGGCAGAGAGCTGCCAGGTTGAGCTGATAGATCGAGTTGTAGGTGAAGCAACCAACCCGGGCCGACAGGAAGATCCTGTCATTCGAGTTTGCACGTGCTGCCCACGGCGGGTTGTCCTTCATCATGTTGACGTCGAGGTTGCCGTACGCGGTGTACCGCGCGGCACCCGACATCAGGGACGCCTGCGTCATGAGCTTGTTGTACTTCGGGTCATTGAAGTAGGCGACGTTGTTGTTGCTCGAGGCGTGCAAGTTATCGCCCGACAACAAAACGTTGATGAAGTCGTACGGGTCGGCGTAGTCAGCAAGCCAACCTTCCGTCGTGACGTCGAACGGCTCGCCACGGGTGCCTTCCTTGTCGATCTGGACGGCGCGGGCGAACAGGTGCGTGTTCACGTTCAGGCCGATCTGCTTCAGGTTGAACTGATAGATCTGGGCCTGGAGCGGTGCGGCGCCACGGTTCGACGTGTACAGCTCGACGGTCGTCCCGTCCTTGACTCCGGACTTCGCGGCCCACTTCTTGGCGGTCACGAGATCCGGGCCCTTGAGCGGATACAGGCTCGCGTCACGGAAGCCGGCCATGCCCGGAGGCAGGATCTGGTCCGTGCGCTTACCGGCGAGGTACCCACTCTGGGCGAGCAGCGCCTTGCGGTCGATCGCGTAGCTGATCGCCTTCTTCAGAGCGATGCCGGCGGCACCCTTGAAGAGCGGCCGATCGTGGTTGAACGCCAAGTAGTTGATGCTCATGATCGGCTTGGCCCAGAACTGGGTCTTGTTGATCCCGTACTTCTGAGCGGCTTCCGCATACGACGCCGGCGGGATGCCCTGAGCGGCGTAATCGGTCGCACCCTGCTGGGCACGCAGATAGCTCGCGTCGAGCGAGTTGCCGATGTTGTAAACGATGGCGTTCACGTTATGAGGACGCTTGCCCTTGTAGTTCGGGTTCTTCTTGACCGTGATCGACTTGTTCGGAACACGTTCGGAGATGTAGTACGGGCCCGCGGATGCCGGGGCGAGAACGCCGTTCGGATCATGCGCGAGGTTGGTCGGGATGGCGCAGAAGAACGGCATCGCCATCCGAGCCAGGAAGTCCGGTGCAGCGTGCGTCAGGGTGACGATCAGGTGCGAGCCACTGACCTTGACACCCGAGACCGGCGACTTGTCAGCACCGACGATGTCGGAGAAGAACGGCAGGGCCGGCGACTGCATCTTCGGATCCGCGTCGCGGTCGATTGCAGCCTTGAAGTTCGCGGCGGTGACAGGTGACCCGTCGGAGAACTTCGTCCACTTGCCTGCCGTGACATTGAAGTCGTAGGTCTTCCCGCTATTCGAGACCTTCGGGAAGCCGGCAGCTGCGTCGGGGTAAAGCTGAGAGCTCTTCGGACCATTGACGTCCGGGTAATTCATCAGCTTGAGGCAGGTGGCGTACTCGATCTCCCAACCGGTCGACAGGTAGTCGAGGGCGGGGTCCGTGTAGTCGACGTCTGTCGAGATGTCCACGTTGAGCGTGCCGCCAACGGCGCCGGTCTTACCCGACTTGGCAACAGCACTCGTCGCAAACACGGCGAGCAGAGCGATCACGACAGTCACGGTGGAAAGCCAAAGCTTTCTACTCAACTGACTTGCTCCTTTCTTGGGGTTGAGCCGGCGGGTTTAGGGGCCGACCGGCTCAGGCGCAGAACGCATCCTCGGCACGTGTGACGAGGCGGCGGCAGTTTAGTTAGTTCTCTGTTAAGTGCAACTCGGAACTAGCTGCATGCCAGATCAAGGCCCCCGGCGGGCCCCCGAAAAGCTGCGTCAGAAAGGGCCCCGAGGGCCTCGGCTAATGGGTCGAGCGCGGGTCGAACGCGTCCCGCAGCCCGTCGCCCAGCAGGTTGAACGCGAGCGTCGTGATCAGGACCGCCAGCCCCGGCCAGACCATCAGCCACGGCTGCGTCGTGTAGTAGTCCGACGCCTGCTGGAGCAGGTTCCCCCAGCTCGCCGTAGGCAGCTTGATGCCGACGCCGAGGTACGACAGGCCGGCCTCGGCGATGATGAATGCGGCCACGGACAGTGTCGTGTAGACGATGATCGGCGCTACGAGGTGCGGAAGGATGTGCGACCGGATGATGCGCCAGTCGCTCGAGCCCACCATCCGTGCGGCTTCCACGAACTCCTTCTCTCGCAGGCTGAGCACAACGGCCCGCATGATCCGAGCCGGGTAGAACCAGCCGAAGAGAGAGAGGATCAGGAAAAGATTGAACACACCTCGGCCGAAGATGCCGAACGTGATGTTGTTCAGCGAGTCACCGATCGTCGAGGCCAGCGCGATGATGAAGAGCAGCGACGGGAACGCCATCGTGATCTCCGTCACGCGCGAGACGATCGTGTCGACCCAACCGCGGAAGTAGCCGGCTATCGAGCCGAGCAGCACGCCGATCGAGATCGAGCCGAACGTGGCGAGCAGCGCCACCTCGAACGAGACCTGCGCGCCGTAGAGCAGGCGCAAGAACTCGTCGCGGCCGAGCGTGCTGTCTGCGCCCAGCAGGAGGAACGCCTTGTGCCCCGGGTGCAGCGGATCGTCGACCCACGACCACGGACCGATCGGCTGGCCCTGCGCGTTCATCGCCGTATAGAAGAGGTCGTCCGGGCCGTGACCAAGGATCGCCTGAGCGATCGGCGCACCGATGAAGGCGGCGAGAATCAGAAAGATGATCGTGACGCCACCCAAGATCGCGATCTTGTCCTTGCGAAGACGGCGCCAGACCTGCTCCCAGTACCCACGGGCCTTGACCGTGATCTCGCCGAGCTCGACACCGGACTCGAGCGCAACGGCACCGGCCATACCGGCGCCCGCGCCTAGGACTTCCTTGTCGGTTCCCTGTGCCACGGTCGCGGAGATTACCCGTTCATCCGAAAATCGGTGATCGACAACGCCGATGCGAGTCGTTAAGGGCTGATTAACCCAAGATCTCAACCCGGTTCAAGGTGTGAACCAGGTTCGTTCGCCGCGAGGGTTGACCGCTACCCGCTGAGGGCGTCGGCGCCCGCGACCACTTCGAGGATCTCCTGCGTGATCTCGGCCTGGCGCGCGCGGTTCATGGCGAGCGTCAGGCTGTCGATCAGCTCGCCGGCCGCCTTCGACGCGTTGCGCATAGCGGTCATGCGCGCCCCCTGCTCCGACGCGGCGGACTCGAGCAGCGCGCGGTAGAGCTCC
Source organism: Gaiellaceae bacterium (assembly GCA_036270155.1). Lineage (GTDB taxonomy): Bacteria > Actinomycetota > Thermoleophilia > Gaiellales > Gaiellaceae > PALSA-600. The sequence goes on along the minus strand of DATBDB010000232.1, from coordinate 5,638 downwards.
GTCTCGACGTAAACGGGCAGCAGCCGCGCGAGGATCTCTTCAGGCTCGGGCTCGTAGATGAAATCGGGAGTCCCTCCCGTCGTGTCCTCTTCCGCCTCGGCCGCCTTCTCCAGCAGGTCCTGCGGAATCGGGAGCAGGTCGCGCACGGTCACCTTCTGGACGAGCGCGGACACGAACGCGTTGTAGACGATCACGACGCGGTCGATCTCCTTGTTGACGTACGCCTCGGAGACGGCGTGCGCGATCGCCTGCGCGTCGCTGTAGGCGGGGCGCTCGCTGAAGCCGACCCAGGACTGCGCGACGTTCATGCGCCTGAAGCGCAATGTCGACGCCGCCTTCCGCCCGGTGCTGAACCAGACCGCCTCCTGGCCGTCCGCCTGCACTTCGCGCATCAGCGCGAGCGAGCGGCGGATCACCTGGGCGTTGAACCCGCCGGCCAGGCCGCGGTCGGCGGTGACCGGGATGATCGCGACGCGCTCGACGTTCTCGCGCCGCTCGAGCAGCGGCAGGCGCACTGCGCCCGCCGCCTGTGAGACGCCGGCCATCAGCTCCAGCATCCGGTCCGCGTACGGGCGCATCGCCTCGATGCGCTGCTGCGACCGGCGCAGGCGGGCGGAGGCGACGAGCTCCATCGCCTTCGTCACCTTGCGCGTGTTCGTGATCGAACGGACGCGCCGCTTCAGGTCTTGCGTCGAGGCCAAGCTACGCCGCGTCCTGCTCGGTCGGGGAGAACCGCTGCTTGAACTTCCCGAGCTCTTCTTTCAGGTTTTCCTCGGTCTCCTCGGAGATGTCGCCGCTCTCGCGGATCGTCTTGTAGACCGTTCCCTCCGCGCGCAGCGTCTCGCGCACCTCATCCTGGAACCGCGCGACGTCCTCGGTGGGGATGTCGTCGAGGTAACCGTTGACGCCGGCGTACAGCGCGACCGCCTGCTCTTCCATCGGCCACGGCTGGTACTGCGGCTGGTTGAGCGTCGCGACCATCTTCTCGCCGCGGTTCAGCGCCGACTGCGTCGCCTGATCGAGCTCCGACCCGAACTGTGCGAACGCTTCGAGCTCGCGGTACTGCGCGAGGTCGAGGCGCAGGCGGCCGGCGACCTTCTTCATCGCTTTTGTCTGCGCCGACGAGCCGACGCGCGACACGGACGTGCCGACGTTGACCGCCGGGCGGACGCCCGAGAAGAAGAGGTCGGCCTGGAGGAAGATCTGGCCGTCGGTGATCGAGATCACGTTTGTCGGGATGTAGGCGGAGATGTCGCCCGCCTGCGTCTCGATGATCGGGAGTGCGGTCAGCGAGCCACCGCCCAGCTCGTCGCTCAGCTTGCAGGCGCGCTCGAGCAGCCGCGAGTGCAGGTAGAAGACGTCACCGGGGAACGCCTCGCGGCCCGGCGGGCGGCGCAGCAGCAGCGAGAGCTGCCGGTACGCGTCGGCCTGCTTCGTGAGGTCGTCGTAGATGACGAGTGCGTGCTCACCCTTGTAGAGGAAGTACTCGGCCATCGCGCAACCGGCGAACGGCGCCATCCATTTGATCGGGGCGGCCTCCGCGGCGCCGGCGACGATCACCGTCGTGTACTCCATCGCGCCCGCGTCCCGTAGGCGCTCGACGACCTGCGCCACGGTCGACGCCTTCTGGCCGATCGCCACGTAGAAGCACTTCACGTTCTGGTCGTGCTGGTTGAGGATCGTGTCGATCGCGATCGCCGTCTTGCCGGTCGAACGGTCGCCGATGATCAGCTCGCGCTGGCCGCGGCCGACGTTCGTCATCGAGTCGATCGCCTTGATGCCGGTCTGGAGCGGCTCCTTCACGGGCTGGCGCTGGATGACGCCCGGCGCCTTCCACTCGACGGGGCGCGTCTCGCTCGACTCGATCGGGCCGAGCCCGTCGAGCGGGTTCCCGAGCGGGTCGACGACGCGGCCGAGGAGGGCCTCGCCGACCGGGACCGACGCGACCTTGCCGGTGCGCCGCACAGGCTCGCCTTCCTTGACCTTCTCCCAGTCGCCGAACAGCGCGACGCCGACGTTGTCCTCTTCGAGGTTGAACGCGAGGCCGACGACGCCGTGGTCGAGCTCGACCATCTCGAGGGCCAAGCAGTTCTCGAGGCCGTGCACGCGCGCGATGCCGTCGCCGACCTGCAGCACGGCGCCGACCTCGGCGAGGTCGGTCTCGACGTCGAACTTCTCGATCCGCTCGCGCAGGATCGATGTGATCTCTTCGGGGCGAAGCTTCATCTCTGCTCTAACTCCTTGCGTGGGCTAGGTCTTGGCGAAGTCGTTCGAGGCGGCCGCGCACGCTTGCGTCGAGCCTCATCGAGCCGGCCTGGAGGACGATTCCTCCGATCAGGTCTGCGTCCACCTTCCGTTCCGCTTGCACCTTGCGGCCGGAGGCGGTTTCGATCCGTCCGAGAATCTGTTCGAATTCGTCGTCGCTCAGCTCGGTCGCTGTCGTCAGCTCGACGTCGAGGATGCGTTGTTCTGCCGCGACGAGCGAGTCGAGCTCGTCGACGATGTCGGCGAGCTCCGCCGCGCGACCCTTCTCGGCGATCAGGCGCAAGAAGTTGACGACCAATTCGTCAGAACCAAGAGCGACCCGCGTGAGCACGTCCGCCTTCACGGTCGACTCGATCTCCGGGTTCTCGAGCAGGCCGGCAAGATCGGGCGCCTCGGCGAACGCGGCGCGCAGCTGCTGGAGCTGCTCGTGCACCTCCTCGAGCTTGCCCTGGTCCTGCGCGGCCTCGAAGACCGCCTTCGCATAGATGCGGTGCGACAGTGCTACGACCGGCTCCCCTCAAACTGATTACCTTCAAACCGCGAAAAGTCGATCTCGGCAAGCGCCTCGTCGATCAGACGCCGCTGATCGTCGCTCGTGAGCGTCTTGCGCGTGATCTTCTCGGCGGCGAGCAGGCTGAGCTTGCCGACCTCCTCGCGGATCTGACCGAGCGCCTGGTGCGTCGCCTGCTCGATCTGGCGGCGCGTCTCCTCGAGGCGCCGCTGACGGTCCTCCTCGGTCTCCACGCGCACGCGCTCCCGCTGGGCCTCGCCGACACGGCGAGCCTCGCCGAGGATCTCCTCGGCCTCCGACTTCGCCTGGCCGATCAGCTTCTTGTGCTCCTCGAGCAGGTGACGCGCTTCGGCGCGCGCGTTGTCGGCCTCGGCGATCGCCTGCTCGATCCGCTCACGCCGCGTGTCGATCATCTGCTGAATCGGACCGAACGCGAACTTCCGCAGCACGAAGAACGTGATTGCGAAACAGACGATCGTCCAGATCATGAGACCCGGCGTTACTTGAATGAGTGGGCTCGAGGCAAGCATCGGGTCTCTAGACGAGGACGTAGGCGAGGATGGAGCCGAGCAGGCCGTAGAACACGACTGCCTCGGTGAGTGCGAAGCCGAGCCACTGGATGCCCTGCAGCTCGCCGCGCAGCTCGGGCTGGCGGGCGACCGACTGGATCATCGAGCCGAAGATGTTGCCGATGCCGATACCGGCGCCGAGCGCACCGAGGCCGACGCCGAGTGCGAGGCCGATGGCCTTGCCGGCGTGCGTGATCGGTGAGTTCGATACGGAGGTAGCAGCGAGTAGCAGATTGGACATCCGTTCTCCTTAGTGTTCGGGCTCGATCGCCGAGCCGATATAGATGGCTGACAGGGCGGCGAAGATGAACGCCTGGATGCCGATCACGATCACGACCTCGAACATGTAGAAGACCGCGGCGATCGGGACGACGAAGATCGCGAGCACGAGCGACTGCAGGATGAAGATCAGGCCGATGAACGTCAGGATCAGGATGTGGCCCGCAAGCATGTTCGCGAAAAGACGGACGCTGAGCGAGATGAGCCGCATGAACTGCCCGAGGATCTCGAGCGGCACGATCAGCCCGAGGAGCGGCTTCGGCGCCTCCGGGATCCAGCTCTTGAAGTAGCGAACGGCCCCGTTCCAGCGGATGCCCTCGATGTGCGTGAAGAAGAAGGTCAGAAGCGCGAGCGCGAGCGTGACCGAGATCGAGCTCGTCGCTGCGTAGATCCCCCACACCGGGATGCCGTGCCAGGTCTCACCGGTCAGCGGCAGCGGGATGAAGCCGAGGAAGTTGACCATGAAGATGAAGAGCATCAGGGTCGCGACATACGGGAACCACCGGCCAATCGCCTTGTGCGGGAGCCCTTGCTCCGCGACCTGCTGCTGGGCGACGTCGTAGACGAGCTCGCCGATCGTCTCGCGACGCCCCGGCTTGCGGCCCGGGGTGCCGCGCATGAAGAAGATGCCAAAGGCGATCGTCAGCAGCGTGCCGAGCATCAGGTAGACGACGGCCTTCGTGATCGAGAGGTTGAGCGGCCCGAGATGGATCGGTATCCACTCCTTCTGCACGAACTCCGACGTCGGGTCGAACGTGCCGCGCGCGAAGGCGTTCGCCGGCACGAGCAGCGCGAGCATGCTCAACGTCACGAGTGCGCGCTTCACGCGGTGGCACCCGCCTTCGGGCCTGTGAAGTACGCGATCAGTTGCAAGCCGAAGGTGGCTGAGTAGCCGGCCGCATAGGTCAACGCAGCTGCCAGCCCGAGCCATTTGTCGGACACTGCGACGGCGAACACGACCACCATCACGGCAATTGCACGGAAGAGCATCCCGAAAGCGACCACGCCTGCGGCGGCGAGGTTACCCGTCCGGCTCTGCAGGCGCGTCAGCACCAAGCCGAGCAGCTCGGAACCGAACCACAGGACTGCGCCGAGCCCCCAGCCGGAGACGCGCCAGCCGGCGATCAGGAAGATCGGCAGCGCGACGGCGATGACGATCCCCCCGGCGGCTGCGGGAAGCAGGGCAGGCGGTGCGTGGCGCGGTTCGGTCAGAGCGGGCATCAGATGTTCCGGTACTTGATCACGGTCGTGGCGACGCCGACGGGGACACCGACGACTGCGCCGAAGGCGAGCCCGTAACCGGTTTTTCCTATCGCCCAGCCGATCAACGTGCCCACGACGATGCACGCCGCCGTGGATCCAATCAGCACGCTGCCGGCCCCTGCGAGGGAAAACGTCGGTCGCTGGGGCTGCACCGGTGCGGAGCATACCAGCGCTTGTGACACTCGATTCCCTCTTGTGGAGCGGCGCTAAGGTGACATTTGTGACGACGGACGCGGTCGTGATCGGGGCCGGGCACAACGGCCTCGTCGCGGCGAACGTGCTGGCCGATGCCGGCTGGTCGGTTCTCGTCTGCGAGGCGGAGGACGAACCGGGCGGCGCCGTTCGCTCCGGTGAGCTGATCGAGCCTGGGTTCGTCCACGACCGCTTCAGTGCGTTCTTCCCGCTCGCGGCCGCATCGCCTGTGTTCCGCGCCCTCGGAATCGAGCTGCCGTTCCGGCATGGGCCGCTCGTGCTCGCCCACCCCGCGCTCGACGGCTCCTGCGCCGTGCTCTCGCGGGAGGAGCCGTGGCCGGAGCTCGCGGCCGTGTGGGAACGGCTCGAGCCTGCGGTGTTGCGCGGGATGACCACGCCGTTTCCGCAAGTGCGCGCCGCGCTGCAGGCGCTGCCCGCGCTGCGGCCGGTGCGGCTCGAGGGCGAGCTGGAGCGGCGAATCGTGCTCGGGAACGCGCTGCACAGCGACGTTCCACCCCACTCGCTGCTCGGCCGCGCGTTCGGGCTGATGCTGACGGCG
>DATBDB010000231.1:0-6212 GCA_036270155.1 Gaiellaceae bacterium | reverse complement strand
ACGGCGAACTCCATGCTGAAGTACGCGATCAGCAGGTCGCTCTCAGCGTTCCCGTGGGTGCGAGCCCACCAGGTGGCGGTGTCGTGAGTGTCGGAGACGGTCAGGGCGAGAGAGGGGGGCCGGAAAGCGCGCAACCTACCGAACGCGGGGCAAAGCCCCGCCATGGGTCGGTACGAAGCTCGCAATTTGCGAGACCGAAATCGTACCGTCGAGGCCCTAAGTGTCGGCTGAGATCTCTCTATGCAGGTATGCAGAGTGACCGCGACCTCCGCTACGCTCGAACCCGTGGCCACGACGCGGACGATCGAGCTGACGACACCGGTACCGGGCCCGCGGACGCGCGAGGTGCTGGACCGCCTCGCGGCCAGCGTGGCCTCGCCGCTCGCCCTCACGTTCCCGGTCGTCGTCTCGGAAGCACGGGGCGCCACGATCACGGATCTCGACGGCAACACCTTCATCGATTTCGCCGGCGGTGTCGGCTGCCTGAACGTCGGCCATTCGCACCCCCACGTCGTCCAGGCGGCGCAGGAGCAGCTCGACCGCTTCTCCCACACCGACTACACCGTCGTGCCCTACGAGGTCTACGCGACGCTGGCCGAGCGCCTGCTCGCGCTCGCGCCGTTCACCGGGCCTGCGAAGGCCGCCTTCTTCAACGCCGGCACCGAGGCGGTCGAGAACGCGGTCAAGTTCGCCCGCGCCTACACCGGCCGGCCTGCCGTGATCGGCTTCGACGGCGCGTTTCACGGGCGAACGCTCCTCTCGCTGACCCTCACGTCAAAGGTCCATCCCTACAAGGCGGGGCTCGGGCCGTTCGCGCCCGAGGTCTACCGCGTGCCGTTCCCGAACGCCTACCGCGGCCCATCGGTCGCCGAGGCGCTCGCCTCGCTGCGGGGAGCATTCAAGACGCTTGTCGCGCCGGAGAACGTGGCCGCGATCGTCTTCGAGCCGGTGCAAGGCGAGGCCGGGTTCATCCCCGCCACGCGCGAGTTCGCACAAGGGCTACGCGACATCTGCGACGAGCACGGGATCGTTCTCGTCTGCGACGAGGTGCAGACCGGTTTCGCGCGCACTGGACGGTTTTTCGCGATCGAGCACTACGACGTCGAGCCGGACCTGATCACGGTCGCCAAGTCGATCGCCATGGGCCTGCCGCTCTCCGGCGTGCTCGGCAAGGCGGCGATCATGGACGCGCCGGACGACGGCGGCGTCGGCGGCACCTACGTCGGCAACCCGGTGGCGCAGGCCGCCGCGCTCGCCGTGCTCGACGTGATCGAGGAGGAAGGCCTCGTCGAGCGCGCAGCGGCGATCGGCGAGACGATGCGCACTCGCATGGAGACCTGGCAGGCGCGGTGGCCGCAGGTCGGCGACGTGCGAGGCGTCGGGGCGATGCTCGCGATCGAGCTGGTCGGCGACGGCAAGGAACCGGCGACGGAGCTGGCCTCGCAGGTCGTCGCGGAGGCGCTCAATCGCGGCCTCCTCCTCCTGAAGGCGGGGGTGCACGGGAACTGCATCCGCGTGCTGTCGCCGCTTGTGATCACGGACGCCGAGCTCGAGGAAGCGCTCGAGGTCTGGCAATCCGCTCTCGAAGCCGCGTTGTAATCAGACCGCTCAGGGGTACGCTCCTCCCGCATGGTCGGTGAAGTCCTTTCTGACCGGTACGAGGTCGAAGAGCTCGTCGGTACCGGTGGCATGTCCAGCGTCTTTCGCGCGCATGACCGCCTGCTCGACCGCAAGGTGGCGCTGAAGGTCCTCCACCAGCAGTTCACGGACGACGCCGATTACGTCGAGCGCTTCCGGCGGGAGGCGCGCGCAGTCGCCGCCCTCTCACACCCGAACATCGTCACGGTGATCGACCGTGGCGAGCACGGGAGCCGCCAGTTCATCGTCTTCGAGTACATCGACGGCGAGAACCTGAAGGCGCTGATCCAGCGCCGGGGGCCGGCGCCGGTGATTACGGCGCTCGAGCTCGGGCTCCAGGTCGCCCGCGGCCTCTCGTTCGCGCACCAGCAGGGTCTCGTCCACCGCGACGTGAAGCCGCAGAACGTGCTGCTGAACGGCGACGGCCAGGCGAAGGTGACCGACTTCGGCATCGCGCGCTCGCTCGACGTGCAGCAGGGAATGACGCAGACGGGAACCGTGCTCGGCACCTCGGACTACATCGCGCCCGAGCAGGCGCAGGGCCAGCGCGTCGACGAGCACACCGACGTCTACTCGCTCGGTGTCGTGCTCTACGAGATGCTGACGAACGAGGTCCCGTTCCCCGGCGAGAACTTCGTCGCCGTCGCGATGCGCCACATCAACGAACCACCGCCATCGATCCGCGACAAGCGGCCCGATGTGTCGCCGCGCCTAGAGGCGGCCGTGCAGCGCGCGATGGCGAAGCGGCCGGAGGACCGCTTCCAGACGATGGCCGACTTCTGTCGTGAGCTGGAGGCGAACCTCGCCGAGGCTCAGGGCCAGACGGTCGCGGCGCCGTCGCTTCCCCGTAAGGCCCGCGGGCCGCGCCGCCAGGGTGCGAACCCATGGCCGATCGTTCTCGCGCTGGTGACGCTGATCGCGATCGGCGCCGTGATCGCGTATCTGCTCGTGCATCGCAACAACGGCAACGCTGGTGCGACATCGGGCGCCGGTACCGGCAGCGTGCCCGCGCTGGTCGCGACGCGCGCGTACGACCCCTGGGGAACCGGGGGCGAGAACGACGCACGCGCGAAGTACGCGACGGACAACAACGGCGCGACGTACTGGGAGACCGAGCAGTACTACGACGCGCCGCGCCTGAACAAGCCCGGCGTCGGGCTCGTGCTCGACGCCAAGAGAGTCGTGCAACTGCACGAGCTGGGTGTCGCAACCGGAACGCCGGGGTTCACCGCCGTGATCCGCGCGGGTGATTCACCGACCAACTTCCCGGACACGGTTTCGACGTCGCAGACCGTCGACGGAACGACGACCTTCACGATCGTGGGCAAGCCGCACCGCTACTACCTGCTCTGGATCACGCGCCTTGGGCCGAGCTACAACACGGCGCAGGTCAACGAGGTGAAGGCCTCGTGACGGGTCGCACGCAAGCTGCATCCCATACATAGAAGAACCTGGTTCGCCCTTTAACCAGGTTCACGCTTTTCCGAACCCGGGCGCCAGGATCGAACAGAGTTAAAAGCGCAGCTGCCGGCGCCGCTCGAAGCGCTCGACGGCGAGGTCGGCGAGCCGCTGCAAGAGCTCGGCATAGCCGATCCCCGACGCCTCGAAGAGGCGCGCATAGACGCTCGTCGACGTGAAGCCGGGGATGGTGTTCAGCTCGTTGACCAGCACTTCGCCGTCTGCGCGGACGAACAGGTCGGCGCGCGCCATCCCCTCGCAGTCGGTCGCGACGAACGCGCGCACCGCAAGCTCTTGCGCCCGTTCCAGCTGTGCCTCGCTGATCCGCGCTGGAACGACGAGGTCCATCTCGCCCTGGTCGTACTTCGCTTCGTAGTCGTACCACTCGTTGTGCGTGACGACGATCTCGCCCGGAAGCGACGCGATCGGCTGCAGGTTCCCGAGCACACCCACCTCGACCTCGATCCCCGGGACGAACTGCTCGACGAGCACCTTCTCGTCGTGCTCGAACGCGAGCGCGACAGCCTGGCGCAGCTCGTCCTCGTCGTGCGCCTTGCTGATGCCGACGCTCGACCCGAGGCGCGCGGGCTTCACGAACACCGGATAGTCGAACGGGTTGCGCGGTTCGTCGCCGAGGCGCAGCGTGATGTTTTGCGTCACCGGCACGCCGTGGTCGCGCAGCACCGCTTTGAAGATGTCCTTGTCCATGCAGAGCGCGGAGCCGAGCACGCCGGCCCCGACGTACGGGACGTTCGCGAGCTCCAGCAGGCCCTGCACCGTTCCGTCCTCGCCGAACGGCCCATGCAGGACGGGGAAGACGACGTCGACCCCGGTCAGTGCCGTGGCCACGTCCCTGCCCGGGAGGCGCTCGAGATCGCCGGCGCGCACAAGCTCCGAACCCGGTTCGCGCTGCATTTCGAGAGGCTGGTCTTCGACAGTCGGTGAAGCAGGTTCGAGTGGTTTGAGCGTCGAACCATCGAGCTGCCATTGCCCGTCGCGATCGATCTCGATCGCCACGACCTCGTTGCCGCTGCTCTCCAGCCCGTCGATGACGCTGGCCGCCGAGGCGAGGGAGATCGCGTTCTCACTCGAGCGGCCGCCGAGGATGACGGCGATCCGCCGGGTCAAGCAACCACCAGTGTCATTGACCGGGGATGGTGGTCGTCGTCGAGCCGTCGCCGCCTTGCGAGCCGCTCTGCAGTTGGCCGACGGTGATGATCACGATCTCGCCGGCCTTGGCGCCTGCGCCCGCCGACGGGTTCTGGTCGATCACGATCCCGTCCTGGCTCGGGTCGGTGACGGGCTGGTAGACGACAGACGGTGTCAGGCTGGCGTCGGTGATCAGTTGCTCCGCCTCGGCCTGGTTCAGGTTGAGGACGACCGGGACCTGCGTCGAGGCCGGCCCCTTCGAGACCGACAGGGTGATCGTCGCGCCCTTCTGGCTGGGCGTCCCCGGCGACGGCGTCTCCGAGACCACGACGCCTTGCGCCTGCTGGTCCGATTGCACGTCGACGCGCTTCACGACGAAGCCCTGGCCCTCGAGCGCGGACTTCGCGTTCAGATACGGCTGGCCCGTCACGTCGGGCACGGGCACCGGCTTGGCGCCGCGCGAGACGTTGATGCGCACGCTCGATCCCTTGATGACGCTCCCGTTTGGTGGTGGGAACTGGCCCGTCACGGTGTCCGGCGGCTGCGTCGAGTAGACGTGCGAGATCTTCCAGGTGAGCCCGACTCCTGCAAGCGCGCTCACCGCATCCGTGACGTTGCGCCCGCGCACGTCGGGCACCTGCACCTTCGGTTTGCCCGTCGAGACGCGCAGCGTCACCGTCGACCCTCTGCCGACCTTCGAGCCGCCGCCCGGGTTCTCGTCGATCACCTGCCCTGAGGGAACATTGTCGTCAGGCGCCTTCACCACGAGCGGCTTGAGGCCGGCCTGCTGGATCTTCAGCACCGCGAGGTCCTTCTGCACCAGGCGCACGTCGGGCACGGCGACCGGCCGATTGTTGTTGAGCTGCTGCTGGATCTTCGAATAGAGGAACCAACCGCCGATCGCGCCGGCGAGGATCAGGCCGAGCGCAAGCAGCCACGGCCAGATCGAGCGGCCGCGTGGCGGCTCTTCGTAGTCGTAGTACTGGCTCGGCGAGCGGTAGCTCGGCGGTGCGGGCGGCGGGGCGACGGCGCGCGGCCGCGTGATCATCGTCTGCGCGGTCGTGGCGCCGACACCCGAGAGCACCTGGGTCATCGCGTCCTCGGTCTCGGGCGCGACGGCGACGCCGCGCGCGACGCGCGCGAGGTCGGCGTCCATCTCCTCGGTCGAGCCGTAGCGCTGGTCGGGCTCTTTCGAGAGCGCGCGCATCACGACTGCATCGAGGTCGTGCGGCACTTCGGGGCGCTGCTTCGACGGCGGTTCCGGGATCTGCGAGAGGTGCTTCATCGCGATCTCGACCGGCGTGTCGCCGGTGAACGGCACGTTCCCCGTCAACATCTCGTAGAGCACGATTCCGAGCGAGTAGAGATCGGAGCGCGGATCGACGGGCGCGCCGCGCGCCTGCTCCGGCGAGAGGTACTGCGCGGTGCCGACGATCGAACCGGCTTCCGTCATCTGCGATGCGCCGGAGCGCGCGATCCCGAAGTCCGTGACCTTCAGCCGGCCGTCGCCGCCGACGACGATGTTGTGCGGCTTGATGTCGCGGTGGATGATCCCGTTGCGGTGCGCGAACGAGAGCGCGCCGAGGATCTGGCGCGCGTAGTCGATCGCGATCGGGATCGGCGTCGGGCCGTTGCGGACGAGCAGCTCCTTGAGCGTGCGCCCGTCGAGGTACTCCATCGCGATGTAGTAGGTGCCTTCGGCACGGCCGCGGTCGAAGATCGAGACGATGTTCGGGTGGTTGAGGCCCGCGGCGCTCTGCGCCTCGCGGCGGAAGCGCTCGACGAACTGGTCGTCGGCGGCGTGCCGCTCGTTCAGCAGCTTCAGGGCAACGCGCCGCCCAAGCTCCTGATCCTCTGCGAGGGAGACGTCCGCCATCCCACCGGAGCCGAGCTTGCGGCGAATCACGTACCGCGAGTCGAAAGTGCGATCGATGAGGGTGTCTGACGTGGGCATGAAGAGCCGAATT
>DATBDB010000230.1:0-14983 GCA_036270155.1 Gaiellaceae bacterium | reverse complement strand
GTCCTCGGCATCTTCGTCGCGCTGGTTGCGCTGACAGGCGTACTGCCCGCAGGCGTGTCGGCGTCACCGTCAGCGCTGACCGGGGTCGACCTCTCGAAGTACGTCCGGGTCGGGCGGTTCGACCTGCCGGAGCCCTCGCGCACGCCGGCGCCGGCGAACAGCCTGCTCGCACAGGAAGCCTCCTCGGTCACCTACGACTGGGACACCGACACCCTGTTCGTCGTCGGCGACGGCGGCACGTCCGTCGTCCAGGTCACGAAGACCGGCCAGTTGATCAACTCGATGACACTCGCGCCCGGCTCGAGCCCGCAGGGCACCGAGTTCTACGACACCGAGGGCATCACCTACGTGGGCGGCGGCCAGTTCGTGATGACGGAGGAGCGCGACCGCCAGGTGGTTCGCTTCACGTACATCGCGGGCGGCACGCTCACGCGCGCTGCGGCGCAGACGGTGAAGCTCGGAACGACCGTCGGGAACATCGGGCTCGAAGGCGTTGCGAACGACCCCCTCACCGGCGGCTTCATCCTCGTCAAGGAGAAGCAGCCGCAATCGATCTTCCAGACCGGGATCGACTGGGCAGCGGGCACCGCCACCAACGGCTCGCCGACCACCGACGAGTCGGTCGACCTCTTCAGTCCTGCGCTCGTCGGGACCGCCGACTTCTCGGACGTCTTCTCCCTTGCGAACGTCTCGACGCTGACCGGCCCCGACTCGAGCCACCTCCTCGTCCTGAGCCAGGAGTCCGGCAAGATCGTCAACGTCGACCGCTCGGGCAACGTCTCGAGCACGCTCACAATCCAGTCCGATCCGGGGAACCCGCTCTCCGTCCCCGATCAGACGCACGAGGGCGTGACCATGGACAACGACGGCACGATCTACACCGTCAGCGAGGACGGCGGGGGCGACATCACCCACCCGCAGCTCTGGGTCTACAAGCACACGGACGCGACGAACCAGGCGGCGACCGGTGTGTTGCTGAGCAACACCGTGTCGTCGATCGCCGAGAACACGAGCACGCTCGGCGGCATCAAGGTGGCCGACATCACCGTGCTCGACGACGGGCTCGGCACGAACAACCTCACAGTCTCCGGCCCCGACGCCGCGTCCTTCCAGATCGCCGGAGGCAGCCTCTTCATCAAGCCGGGCACGGTGCTCGACTTCGAGACGAAGCCTGTCTACACGATCACGGTCAATGCTGACGATCCGACGATCGGCGCGACACCCGACGCATCGGCCACGTACACGCTCAACCTGATCGACGTCGCCAACGAGACCGCGGCGCCCGGCAGCGTCGTCATCTCGGAGACGGCTCCGTGGGCGAGTGGGAACACGGCATACGCCGCCGACTGGTTCGAGGCGACGAACCTCGGCGGGACGACGGTCGACATCAGCGGCTGGCGGATGGACGACAACTCGTACTCTCCCGGCTCGTCGGTTGCGCTTCGTGGCGTCACCTCGATCGGCGCCGGGCGGTCCGTGATCTTTCTCGAGAGCGGCACCTCGCCGGGTCCGGCCGACGCGACGCTGATCAAGGCGTTCTGCCAGGCGTGGTGGGGGACGGACACGCCGCCGGCCGGCGTGGCGATCGGCACCTACGGCGGTTCGGGTGTCGGCCTCAGCACCGGCGGCGACGCGGTGAACCTCTTCAACGGGCTCGGCAGCCGGGTCACCGGCGTCAGCTTCGGCGCGTCGCCCTCGGCCTCGCCGTTCCGATCGTTCGACAACACGGCCGGCCTCGGCGGCGTCAATACGCCGGCGCCGACCATCTCGCTGCTCAGCGCCGTGAGCGTGCACGGAGCGTTTACCGCGCACGACGGCACCGAGATCGGCTCGCCCGGCGTTGACTACCTCCCGCCGGCATTCACGGACATCCCATTCGACCTGACCGCTGAGGCAACCGGGGCGACGACGCCGGTGTCGTTCACCGCGCCGACGGCGACCGACCTGGTCGACGGCGCTCGCCCGGTCGCGTGCACCCCGGCATCGTCCAGCGCGTTCGCGCTCGGAACGACAACGGTGAACTGCTCGGCCTCCGACACGGCCGGCAACTCGGCGACGGCTTCGTTCCACGTGACGGTGCGGGACACAAAGCCTCCGGTCGTCAACGTGCCAGCAGACATCACGGTCGAAGCGACCGGCACGCTCACTCCGGTCCCGTTCGGCCCGGTGACGGCAACGGACACGGTCGACGGCTCGCTGCCGGTGACCTGCTCGCCGGCCGCGCCCGGACCGTTCCCGGTCGGTACGACGCATATCGACTGCTTCACCGTCGATGCGCAGGGCAACCGCGGTTCCGCGCCGTTCAACGTGACGGTGGTCGACACCACCCCGCCGGTCGTGACGGTGCCCGGTAACAAGACGGTCGACGCGGCCACCCCGGCAGGCCGGGCGGTCACGTTCACCGCCTCGGCGAGCGACGCCGTCGACGGATCGCCGACAGTCACGTGCTTGCCCGCCTCGGGCTCGACGTTCCCAATCGGGACGACCATCGTGCGCTGCACGGCGACGGACGCTCAAGGCAATGCGGGGAGCGCGACCTTCACGATCACCGTCGCGGACACCGCGAGGACACTGACCGAGTCGGCTCTGATCAGCGCAAAGACGCTGCTCTCAGGCGCGGCGAAGCATGATGTCGACGAGTTGAAGGACATCGTCAAGAAGCTCACCGACGCGGCCGACGCGTCGAACTGGGTCGACGGGAACCGTCTCGTGGTCCGAGGCGGCGAGTCGGTCTTCAACGACGACCAAGAAGCGACGGACAAGCTCGCCGAGCTGATCAAGAACAGCACGATCGCGGACGCGACGTTGCGGTCGCTGATCGATCAACTCGTTCGGGCAGACGCGTTGCTGGCGACGACGGCAATCGACGACGCGGTCGCGGCGGGCACGCGCCCGCAGCAGCTCGCCGAAGCACGCGACGAGCTCGCGAAGGCCGCTCGCGCCCTCGCGAAGGGCAATCCGGCCGACGCGATCGACCACTACAAGGACGCGTGGAAAAAGGCTGTCAGCGCCGCGAAGTAAGCCTGGGTGCGCGCTGCGGTACGCGAGGGGCCCGTCTCGACGGGCCCCTCGCTCGTTCCGAAAGAAGGTGGGGGCGGGAGGATTCGAACCTCCGTAGGCTGAGCCGACGGGTTTACAGCCCGTTCCCTTTGGCCGCTCGGGCACACCCCCCGGGACGAGGCGAGATTGTAGCCTCATCCATATGGGGCACTTCGACGTGCTCGTGGTCGGCGGAGGCCCCGCCGGCTCGACGACTGCGTACCGTCTCGCAGAGGCGGGGGTGCGCGTGCTCCTCGTGGACAAGGCGACCTTCCCGCGCGACAAGCCGTGCGGGGGCGGGCTGACGGTGCGTGCCGTCCGGCAGTGCCCCGTCGACCCGTCGCCCGTCGTCGAGGCTGAAGTCGACCTGGTCGAGCTCCGCTTCCGCTACGGCGACGCGGTCGAGCGGCGCGCTGGCCAGCCCGTGATCCGGATGACGCAGCGCCGCCGCCTCGATGCGTTTCTGCTCGACGCGGCGCGCGAGCGCGGCGTCGAGGTGCGCGAAGGGACGACGATCGACGTCAGGGACGCGCCCGCCGATATCGTGATCGGCGCCGACGGTGCCAACGGGACGACAGCGCGCGCGTTCGGGCTGGGCGAGGGCATCGTTCACGGTATCGCCTACGAAGGCAACGTTCCTTACGGCGCGGTGTCGAAGGAGCGCTACGGCCGCCGGGCAGTGGTCGAGCTCGGTGGGATTCCGGGCGGCTACGGCTGGGTCTTCGCGAAGGGCGATCACGTGAACATCGGTGTCGGTGCATGGCAAAGCGAGGGGCCGCGCATCCGCGAGCATCTCGCCCGCGTCTGTCGGGCGCACAATCTTGACCCGGCGCAGCTCGAGAGCCTCCGCGGCCACCGGCTCCCGCTGCGCCGGCCGGGCGCGCGGCTCGCGGGGGAGCGGGCGCTGCTCGTTGGAGACGCCGGCGGCCTGATCGACCCCGTGTCGGGCGACGGCATGTACGAGTGCTTCGTCTCGTCGAAGCTCGCCACAGCTGCCGTGCTCGACCTGCTCGAGGGGCGCTCCTCGTCGCTGCAGGCGTATGAGGCGGCGGTCGAGCAGGCGCTGCTGCCGCTGCACAACGCCTCGTGGAAGCTGAAGCAGGCGCTCGACCGCTGGCCGCGCCTCTCCTGGCACGTCGCGCGGACGCAACTCCTCTGGCGGACGGTCGAAAAGCTCCTGCTCGGGGAGCTGTCGGCGCCGACCGAGCAGCGAGGCATGGCGCGGCTTCCGCTCAGGGCTCTTGCCGTTCTCGGCCGCCGCTCCTAAAGCAGAGCGCCCTTTTTGCCGACATGAGGGTCGGTATGGAACTCAACGAACTCCTGCGGCGCGCCGTCGAGGCGGGCGCGTCCGACATCCACCTGAAGCTCGACCGGCCGCCGATGCTGCGCCGGGACGGCGCCGTCGCGCCGCTCGAAGGCGTCGACCCGCTCACCGAGGCCGATCTGGATGCGTACCTGCGCACCGTGACTGCGATCGCCCCGCAACGGTACGACCTCTACCACGAGTCCGGCGACCTCGACATCGCGTACACCGCGGACGAGCTACCGCGCTTTCGCGTCAACGCGTTCCGGCAACGGGGCGCGACCAGTTTCGCGCTCCGCGTGATCCCGAAGAAGGTGCCGCGGTTCGAGGACCTCGGCCTCCCCGAGGGGATCCGCGCGCTCGCCGAAGAGCACCGCGGCCTCGTGCTCGTGACGGGCGCGACCGGCTCCGGTAAGACGACGACCCTTGCCGCGATGATCGACTACATCAACCGCTCGCGGCAGTCGCACATCGTGACGATCGAAGACCCGATCGAGATCCTGCACCCCGATCACCAGTCGATCGTCAACCAGCGTGAGGTCGGTCTCGACACCGAGAACTTCGGCCAGGCGCTCCGGCGCGCGCTCCGCCAGGACCCGGACACGATCCTGATCGGCGAGCTGCGCGACGCGGAGACGGCGCAAACCGCGCTGCAGGCCGCCGAATCCGGCCACCTCGTTTTCTCGACGCTCCACACCGTTGATGCCGCCGAGACGATCGGCCGCATGATCGAGTTCTTCCCGGAGGGGAAGCAGGTGCAGATCCGGTCGATCATGGCCGGCGTCCTGCGCGGTGTCGTCTCGCAGCGCCTCCTTCCGCGTGTCGGCGGCGGTCGCGTCGCTGCGGTCGAGATCATGATCACGAACGCGCGCATTGCCGATCTGATCCGCGAGAACAAACCGGAAGAGATCACCGACGCGATCGCGGAGGGTGAGTTCTTCAAGATGCAGACGTTCCAGAAGGCGCTGATCGACAAGGTGCTCGACGGGACCGTCGACCGCGACATCGCGGCCAACGCGTCGAGCAGCCGTCACGACTTCATGGTTGCGCTCGAGTACGCGGAGAAGGCGCAGGCCGCGGGAATCGACCACAACGCATCCTCCTCCGCGATCGTCGACGAGCCGGAGCCCGAAGCCGTCCAGCCGGAGCCCGAGTTCGAGCTGCGCCTCGCTCCGCTCGGGGACTGATGAAGCGCCTGTTGCTGGTGGCGCTCGTCGCGCTGGCTGCCGCCACCTCTGCGTCGGCTGACCCGCTGCCGAGCGCCGACACGCCGAACCTCGCGAGCGTGCTCTTCCCGCAGCTGCTCGTTGCGCCGGTGCAGCCGCAGCAGCTCAGCTACGACCAGCTGCTGCCGATCTGGCAGGCGGCGGGGCAGGCCTACGGCGTGCCGTGGTCGGTGCTCGCGGCGATCAACAAAGTCGAATCCAACTTCGGTCAGAACATGGGGCCGAGCTCTGCCGGCGCGATCGGCTGGATGCAGTTCATGCCTGACACCTGGGCGCGCTGGGGCACCGACGCAAACGGCGACGGCGTCGCCGATCCGTGGAACGCCGAAGATGCGATCTACTCCGCCGCACGCTACTTGGCGGCCACGGGCGGTACGAGTGACATCGCGGGCGCCGTATTCGCATACAACCACGCTCAGTGGTACGTCGATCAGGTGCTGCAGCTCGCGCAGCAATACGACGCGGGCGGTGCGCTGTTCGCGACCGCGCTCGACAATGTGCAGCAGCAGCTCGACGCCGCCAAGCAGCTGATCCTGGATGCGAATGGGCGGCTGCTCGACGCGCAGGCTGTGCTCGCAGCGTTGGAGAAGCGCGAGGAGAAGCTCCTCGCCAAGGCGCAGAGCGCGCCGAGGTTCTCCGACCAGCTCTCGGCGCAGAAGCTCGCAGTCCAGCTCGACTTCCGCGTGCAGGCCGCGCAGGCCGACGTCAGCGCGCGACAGGTCGAGTTGCAGTCCGCGCAGGACGCGCTCACCGCCG
Source organism: Gaiellaceae bacterium (assembly GCA_036270155.1). Classification (GTDB taxonomy): domain Bacteria; phylum Actinomycetota; class Thermoleophilia; order Gaiellales; family Gaiellaceae; genus PALSA-600. The sequence continues at coordinate 8,659 of DATBDB010000230.1, read as the reverse complement.
CGCGCGACCAGTCCGCCGTCACCGGTTTCGCGACTGGCGCCGGCCAGCTCCTCGGCTCGCCGAGCTATGCGGGCTCCTACGTCTTCCCGGTCGGCGGCGGGCCGGGGCAGGTCTTCGTCGGGCACACGCACCACGACTATCCCGCGGCCGACATCGCCGCCCCGGAAGGCTCCCAGGTCTATGCGCTCGCCGACGGCACCGTCACCGATGCGTGGCCGTCGGGCGACGGGGACTGCGGGATCGGCTTCTCGATCGCGACCGTGGACGGCCTCTCCTGGACCTACTGCCACCTGTCGTATCTCGAACCGTCCGTACTGCTCGGCACGACGCTCGTGGCGGGCCAGCCGGTCGGGCTCGTGGGCCACACCGGTCACGCCACCGGGCCGCACCTCCACCTCCAGCTGAACCCTTCGACGGGCTACCCCCAGGACGAGCCGTGGTTCCAGGCCTTCGCCGGGACGGCGTTCACCTGGCTCGACACAACGCAGGCGAATGCCGCTCCCAACCCGGTATTTGCCGTCGTGGGAGGCACTCCGGGACCGACCCGGGCCCTCGACAGCGCCGCCGCCTCCGGCCCGGTCGTGTACTTCACCGCTTCTGGGGCTTGAGTCCAGGCGGTTTCCTGCCGAAGGGACAGAAGATGGGACGTCTGGGCACCTTTGTTCCGCGCCTCGTCGCGCTCACCGCGGTCTGGCTTCTCGCCACGACCGCGCTGACCTACGCGGCGGCAAAGCGCATGAACACGCCGGCCGCAACGCCGGCTACCACCGCGACAACCGCGGCGGCTCCGCGCGTGCTCATCGTTCCCGATGTCCGCCACCAGGCCTACGTCTTCGCGAAGGGCTCACTCGGCGACTCGGGCTTCGCGTGGCGCGTCGTAGGAGCGGTTCAGGGCTACCCCGCCAACACCGTCGTCTCGCAGGCACCCGCGGCCGGCACGCGCGTGATCGACACCGGCGCACCGCTCGTTGTCCTTCGTCTCCAGCGCGCCTCCGGCACGCAGGACGGCATTCCCGAAGTCGCTTCGACGATCGCGGGCACCGCAGTGCGGCTGGCCGACCTCGCGACCGCAGCGGGACGCCCCGCGGTGGCGCCCAAGACACGTCCCAGGGTGCGGGCCAAGGTCACTGCGCCGACGCACCGCGCGCCCGTCAAGAAGTCGCCGCCGCAGCAGCAGCGGCCCCCGGCCTTCATCGTGCCCGGAGCCCGCCGCGAGCCCCTGGACGAAATCCCGCTGACCGCTCGCGCCGGCGCACTGCTCCGCTGGATCGACAAGCAGCCGAAGGCCACCGGCCCGAATGTCAAATACTGGCTCTACCAGCACGCCTGGATCGTCACCGGCGCCGAAATGGGCTGGTCGAACGGCGCGGGCGCCTTGCAGACCCTCCTCGCGGTCGACCGCCGCGTTTGGGCTCTCTGGGGAATCGGCGCTCGCAGCACCGCGGTCGCCCGGCAAGCGCTCGCTGAGGTCGAAACGAGGTCACGGTGACCGGGGGTCTCGGCGGCGAGGACGGTTATTCGCTCATCGAGATGATCACGGTGATGGCGATTCTCGGCGTTGTCGTCGGCGCGATCGTGACCCTTTTCGCCGCAGGCATCAACGCGGATGCGAGCGCGAACAGACGTTTTCAGTCGCAGCAGGACGCCCGCGTTGCCCTCGACAGGATGCGCCGCGAGGTGCACGGGGCCTGCACCGTGTCGGCTCCGAACTCGTACAACACGTCGCTCAGTTCGGTCACCTTCTACTTCCCGAGCGACAGCTGTGCAAGTGGCACACACAGCGTCACCTGGTGCACCTCGGGCAGCGGTACGAACTATTCGCTCTACCGCGTGGTCGCGACGAGCTGTACCGGTATCACGCAGAAGTTCGCGGATTTCCTCACGGGCGGGACGATCTTCACCTACCTTCCGCCCAACTCGCACCTCATGACCGCCTCGTCGCTCAATCAGGGAACTTCGGGGACCTACATCGCGACGCAGGACGGCAGCAGCACCTTGCCGCGCCTCCACGTTGACCTCCTCGTCAACCGCGGCGCCAATACGACCGAGGCGTTCCACCTGGTGGACGACATCGCATTCCGGAACGGGCCTCGCGCATGCAACGGGGTCGCCTCGTGCTGAGCCGGCTCCTGCGGGAGGAGAACGGGATCGCGCTTGTGTTGGCGCTGATGACGATGACGGCGCTCTCGATCATCGGGACGACGGTGATTTTGTATGCGACCTCAGCGGGACACCAGTCGTCGTATTCGCGATCGAACGACGTTGCTTACCGGCTCGCGGAGAGCGGGATCAACAACGCAGCGGCAGTCCTCGGCCTCCCGGCGAACAACGCTCAGTCGCAGTCGACCCTGCCGTCGACCGAGGCGACCGCTTCGACTCTGACAACGTCAGTGGGAAGCGCGAAGTGGTGGGGTGTCTACAACAACAGCGGCGTCACGAACCAGTGGACCGTCTTCGGGAAGGGCATCGTCGCGAACCCGAACCCGAACTCTTCCCAGGTGACGCGCACGATTAGCGCCACGATCAACATCACCCCGTCGCTCACCCAGCCGCTGAACGCGCAGGCTTGGAATTACTGGTTCGCCCTCAACCAAGGCGGGCCAAACGTCTGCGACACGACGGTCTCCAACAACGTCGAGGTCGACGCGTCGTTCTACATCATGGGGAACCTGTGTCTTGCGAATAACGCGAAGATCGTTGAGGATCTCGCCAACCCGCGGATTCCGATCATCGTGGCGGTACAAGGCAAGTTCCAGTCCTCGCCGGGTACGTCGATCGGGCGCGCAGCGAACAACACCATCAGCGAGGCACACATCAACGGCGGCTGCGGGTCGAGCTTGGCCAGTACGCACACGTGCAAGGCCTATCCGACCGCGGGGTACGACCCGATCTACGCCACCAGGTTCGACACTGCCGGCAACCTCGTCACTCCACCGGTGATCGACTGGGCCTACTGGTATCTCCACGCCAGCCCGGGGCCGAACGTGCCGTGCAACGCCGGCGCTGTCAACCCGCCGCTCTTCGAGGGCGGGTCCGCGCCATACAACACCTCGCAGGACATCTCCGGGATCTATCCGAACGGAAGCGTCCCCTCGACCTTCAATCTGACCCCTGCTACGGACTACTCCTGCTCGACCGCGGGCGGGTCAATCAGCTGGGTGGCCGCAACGAAGACGTTGACCGTCAGCGGCGTGACGTACATCGACGGAAGCGCGGCCGTCACGAACGGCGCAGTCAACGAGTACAACGGTATGGGGACCATCTACATCTCCGGCTCCTTTAGCGTCAACGGGATGATGTGCGGCAAGCGCAACGCAGGTCAGACCGACTGCGACTTCACCAACTGGGACCCCAACACGGAGATGCTGATCATCGGCGCGCACGGCCAAGACGCCAGCGGCAATTCCATCTCCATGAGCAACGGCGCCAAATGGGAAGGCGGCGTCTACGGCATCAACAAGGTCGCTCTGAGCAACAACGCTGTGATTGAGGGACCGACGATCGGCGGCACCTTCACGTTCTCCAACAATGTGGTCCTCAAGCCATTCCCCCAGATCACCGTCGTCCCGCTTGGCGCCCCCGGCAACCCGAACGTCTATGCGCAGCCAAACCCGCCCGGCGGCTACAGCGGTTAACCGCCGCTGCCGATAGAAATCGCGAGATGGGACTCGCTGCCGCAGGTATCGCCTTCTTTCCCGCGCTCGCCGTCGGATCGTTTCTGAACGTCGTCGCGGCGCGCGTGCCGCTGGAGCGTTCGGTCGTCTCGCCCGCGTCTGCCTGCATGTCGTGCGGCACCGAGCTCGCTTGGTACGACAACATCCCGCTCATGTCGTGGCTTCTGCTCCGCGGCCGCTGCCGCAACTGCGGCACGGGCATCTCGTGGCGCTACCCCGCGGTCGAGCTCGCAACGGCGCTTCTCGTCGCGGGCTGCTTCTGGAAGTTCGGCCTGAGCTGGGATGCGGCGATCGGTTCGTTCTTCTGTGCGGTGCTCGTCGTCTTGTCGGCGATCGACATCGACCGCAGGATCGTTCCCAACAAGATCGTCCTGCCGGCGGCAATGATCGTGCTCGCCGCGCAGACCGCTGTTCACCCGTCGATCGAGTGGCTCGCTGCCGGCCTCGGTGCGTCGCTGTTCCTCTTCCTCGCAGCTCTCGCCTATCCGCGGGGCATGGGGATGGGGGATGTGAAGCTGGCCCTCCTCCTCGGCTTCGCGGTGGGCCGGACCGTGCCCATAGCCCTCTTCTTCGGGATGATCGCGGCCCTCGTGCCCGCTGCCGTCCTCTTTGCCCGCCACGGCTCCAAGGCCCGGAAGATGGCGATCCCGTTCGCCCCGTTTTTGGCTCTGGGGGGCGTTCTGGCGCTCTTCTGGGGCCACTCGGTCCTGGACTGGTACCTGGGTTTCGTGCACTAGTCCCTCGTAGGAGGGATTAGGGGAGGAACCAACCGGGGGGCGCGCAACCTCAAGGGCCCGGCAGTTTCTGCCGATACCTCGAATGAGGGATATGAGCGACGACTTCACCCTTCGGACCGCCCCAGGCGTAGGCAACGAGACACCCCCCGTTGAAGGTGGTGGGCTCCGCCGCGGCGAGGTTCCCGCCGTCAATGCGACTGCGGAGCTCCTGGCCGACCTGCTCGCGGCGACCGGGCTGATCCCGGACGACAAGCTTGCGCTCGCGCGCGGGCGCGCCGGTACCGCCGGGTCGCTCGCGCAGGCGCTGATCGACGAGGGCATCGCGACCCAGGAAGGAATCGCACGCACCCTGGCCGCCCGCTACCAGCTGCCGCTCGTCGACCTCGCCGACGCCGGCGTTGCCGAGCGCGCCGCGCGAGAGCTCCCGCTCCATGTGCTCGAGCGCGTCGCAGCGATCCCGTACGCGCTGGACGGCAACACCCTGCGCGTCGCGGTCGCCGACCCGTCGAACGTCCACGCGATCGACGAGCTGCGGATCGCGACACGGCTGACGGTCGAGCTGGCCGTCGCGACGCGCGACGACATCGAAGCGGAGATCCGCCGGCTCGTCCGCACCTCGGAGGCGTTCGGCGCCCGTGCCGTGCTCGAGGAGGAGCAGCTCCTACACGACGAAACGGATCAGGAGGACGACCTCGAGGTCGACGACGGCGTCTCGGACGCGCCGCTTGTTCGGCTCGTCAACTCCGTGATCTTCCAGGCCGCCGAGGACGGCGCCTCGGACATCCACTGGGAGCCGCAGGAGGACTCGCTCATCGTCCGGCTGCGTATCGACGGCGTTCTGCACGAGGTGCAACGCATCCCAAAGCGGCTGGCCGCAGGCGTGACTACTCGCTTGAAGGTGTTGGCGAAGCTCGACATCGCCGAGCGGCGCAAGCCGCAGGACGGCCGCATTGCATTGAACGCGCAGGCGGCCGGGCGGCAGATGGACATCCGCGTTGCGGTGCTGCCGACGGTCGAGGGCGAGTCGATCGTTATGCGTCTCGTCGACAAGTCGAAGAAGGTCCCGACGCTCGCCGAGCTCGGTCTCTCCGACGACATGCAGACGAAGCTGACCGAGATCTTCATGCGCCCGACCGGCGCGCTGCTCGTCACGGGGCCGACTGGTTCCGGTAAGTCGACGACGCTGTATGCCGGTTTGACGCAGGTGAACCGGCCGGAGATCAACATCATCACGGTCGAGGACCCCGTCGAGTTCCGGCTGCCGGGCGTGAACCAGGTGCAGATCAACGTGCGCGCGGGACTGACGTTCGCCTCCTCGCTGCGCTCGATCCTGCGTTCCGACCCGGACGTGGTGATGGTCGGCGAAATCCGGGACGGCGAGACGGCGAAGATGGCGATCGAGGCCGCGCTGACCGGCCACCTAGTGCTCTCGACGCTGCATACGAACGATGCACCGGGCGCGCTGACACGCCTCAACGAGATGGGCGTGGAGCCGTTCCTGACCGGCTCTGCCGTGACGGCGGTGCTTGCGCAGCGCCTCGCGCGGAAGCTGTGCTCGCAGTGCTGCGAGATGTACACGCCGTCGGTAGACGAGTTGATCAAGGCGAAGGTCTCGCCCGATGTCGCTGCGATGACGGACGGGATGGCGCTCTATCGCAAGCGCGGCTGCCCGCGCTGCAACCAGACGGGCTACCGCGGCCGGATCGGCATCTTCCAGCTGATGACGATGAACGAGGAGCTCGAGACGCTCGCCGCACAGAAGGCACCCCGTGAGGACATCGAGCGCGCCGCCATGGCGATGGGTATGCGCACGTTGTGGGACGACGGGCTCGCGAAGGTCGCGGCGGGCCTCACGTCCGTCGAGGAGCTCGCCCGCGTCACCGTCTGAGACGGTCGACAACGCGGCCGAGGCCGGCCGCGTCGAAGACGTACGGCGTCGCATTCGCCACGTGGTGGAGCGGAGCATCGAGATCGTCGCTCCCGAGCGCTGCGTTCACCGCGTAGCGGACGGGGATCTCGTGGCAGATGCAGAGGACCGTGCCGGCGTCGCGCTGAAGGAGCCGCTCGAATGCCTCGCCGTATCGGCGGGCGCTGTTGTCGAGGCTCTCACCGCCGGGAAACGCATCGGAGCGTGTGTGCCCGTGCTTCCAGCTCCGGTACTCATCGAGGGTGCCGCCCTCCAGTTCCCCGATCCGGACGTCGTTGAGCTCGGCGTCGATCTCGATCGGGACCTCATCCCGCCCCTCGAGCGCGAGCCGGGCCGTCTGCTGCGCGCGCGGGAAGGCGGAAACGACGCAAAGGTCGATTGCGACCCCCGCAATCTGCAGGGCGAGCTTCCGCGCTTCCTCGATCCCCTGTTGCGAAAGCCCTCGATCGATCCGCGGGTCGCCGTTGACCACCCCGTCCACGTTGAACAACGACTGCCCATGCCGAGCCAGAAGCGCCAACCGCATGACCCGACCGTACCTGGCGGGTAGGGACGACCGGGGTCAGACGCCGGTGTCCGAAGTGCCTACGCCGCTTGAACGTCGCAGCCGAGGTACATCAGTGCCTCGACCGCTTCCGTGACGAAGGCTGTGGCCTGGCGAGCGTCGGTGAAGCTGTACGGGCCTGCGCGCTTAGCGGTGACAGCGTCCGGCGGGAAGACCTGAGTCTCCACAACGCACTCCGCGCCGTAGTCCACTGCACGCATGATCACAACTGACTTGCCGTCTCTCCGTGCGTGCCTGACGAAGAGCTCACGTCCGCTGCTCACCTCTGGTCCTGCCGTCACGTGGCGGATGCCTTCGCGCCCGCGGTCAGCACAGCCTGTTGCACCGTGGTCTGATCGTTGAAGCCGCCGAGCGTGACGGAAAGGTTTGCGGGACGCGTGTAGATGAGGGCGGACGGCGCCTGCGGGATCTCGCCGAGCGCCGCAGTCAGCACACCCGCGGCGCTGCCGTCGGTGTCGACGTCGATGCCGACGAACGCTGCACCGGCGAGTGCGGCCCCTTGCTTCGCCTCGCCGAGCGAGAGCTTGCCCACCGAGTCGGTGCTCGACCAGAGCTCGACGACCACGACGGGGCGCTTGGCGAGCGCCTCCGCGATGGAGCGCGGAAGTCCCGCCTTCAGCGCGGCGACCAGATTCGCATCCCGGCGCTTCACCACCTTCTTCTTGGGCTTCGCGGTCGCCGCCCTCTTCACGGCGGTGCCGGAAGCCTTGGCGCCGGGCCGGTCCTTGAGCGGGAGGATCGTGCGCGGCGCCGCCTGCGAGGCGGTCTGGTTCATCGCCAGGGTCACGAACCCAAGGGCGAGGGCCAGCGCCGCGAGGGCGCCCGCGATCACGATTCCCCGCGCATGCACAGAAGCGGTCACATGAGTCCTATCGGCACGAAGCGCCTGTGCTTGAGCCACGAATGAGGGTTCCTGGAAACGCCGAGGGCCCGGTCTCCCGGGCCCTCGGCCGAACACACGAGCCTCTTGCTTACGGGCAGGTACCGGTGACGATGTCGGCGCCCGGCCCGTTCTTGAAGAACGTGTAGCTGCCGACCGTCGACTGGATGCAGTACGTGGTGGCCGTGGGGGCCGTAGTGCCGAACGTGATGTTCTTGATGCCGGCGTCGTAGCTCGCCTGGAGCTTCGCCAGCGTCGCGCCGACGTAGCCGTTGTGGTCAGCGGCGTAGGCCTCGACGCCGGGGACGGCGGAGCGGACGTTCGCTTGCGCAGCCGACTTGTTGGCGCGGTCCTTGAAGCCGAGGTAGGACGGGATGGCGATCGCCATCAGGATCCCGAGGATGATGATGACGACGAGGAGTTCGATGAGCGTGAAGCCCTCTTCGCCCTCCAGGCGCATCCGCAATCTGTTCAGCATTTGGTGGCGTCCTTTCGAAGAGTGCGGGGTGGGATGTGGCATAAAAAGGGGCGCGGGATGTCTCCCGCGCCCGGTGTGAATCGGTCGGGCGAGATGCTGCCGTTCGGGCTTACGGGCAGACCCCCGACAGAATGTCGGCGCCCGGGCCGTTCTTGAAGAACGTGTAGGCACCGACCGTCGACGAGATGCAGTACGTGGTGGCCGTCGGCGCAGTCGCGCTGAAGACGATGTTCTTGATGCCGGCGTCGTAGCTGCCCTGGAGCTTCGCCAGCGTCGCGCCGACGTAGCCGTTGTGGTCGGCGGCGTAGGCCTCGACGCCGGGGACGGCGGAGCGGACGTTCGCTTGCGCAGCCGACTTGTTGGCGCGATCCTTGAAGCCGAGGTAAGACGGGATGGCG